>CAYJVT010000006.1:0-50281 GCA_964373695.1 uncultured archaeon
CCATGTGCTCAACAAACCTGTTGCACTTGAATGCACAAATGTATGAAAACCAAAGGTTTTCAACATCCCAAAGAAACTATGTTTCTTTGGGGAGAGCAAAGCTCTTTTGCAGACAAGCCGCCGCCTGAAGGCGGTGGTCGTTGAAAGGCTTAAAAAGACTTCTGCGACTATTTTTTGTTACTGGGGGAGAGTCATATTTATATAAGTTGCTTTCAATATGAAAGGTAGTGAATAAACATGGTGGTAAGCTCCAGAACGCTTGATTCATTGAAGACGATAGGGCTGAACAAGTACGAGAGGAACCTTTGGGCGGCCCTTCTTTCTAGGGGCGCCTCTACCGCAGGGGAGCTTTCTGATATCTCCAATGTCCCGCGCTCAAGGTGCTACGACGTTCTCGAGTCGCTTTCGGACCGCGGATTCGTGATATTGCAGCCCGGGAAGCCCATGAAGTACCTCGCGGTCAATCCGAGGGAGGCGCTTGAACGCGCAAAAAAGAAGATAACGGAAGAGGCCGTCGAGCTTTCTGACAAGATAGACAGGCTTTCCAAGAGCGACGCCGTAAAGGAGCTCGAGAGGCTCCACAAGGATAATATTAAAACCATAAAGCTCGAGGACGTTACAGGCGCCCTGAAGGGCAGGTACGCCATGTTGCAGCAGTTCGATACGATGTTCAAGAAAGCCAAGAAAAGCATAAAGCTTACCATGACGGAAAGCTCCATGCAGGAAATGATGGAGACCCATGCCGTTTTGCTGAAGAAGGCTGCCGATGCCGGCGTCAAGGTGCAGGTTGCGGTGCCGATAACGAAGCAGAATGAGGAACTGGTGAAGGAGCTCATGAAATATGCCCAGGTGAGGGACGTTTCGGACGTCGAGCACATAGAGAAGATGCTCGGAAGGTTCTGCTCCGTCGACGGGCAGGAGTTCTTGATGGGGCTTACGGACGACAAGACCCATCCGACGCAGGACGTCGCTTTCTGGACGCAAAGCCAGCACGCAACCTCGCAGATATTTGAGCCGATGTTCGACCTCGTCTGGCAGCACGCGAAGCCGGTCAAGAATTGATGGAAGAAATTATCTCTTTCTTATGACCCTTCTTTCAAGCATCTTTGCCGGCCATAATACTACAAGCACGACAAGCGTGGATACTGCAGCGGCGAAGTACATGCCCATTCCTATCGCAACGCCTATCGCGGCGAGCACCCAGAGTTCCGCGGCGGTCGTTATGCCCTTGACCTTGTCCTCGGCGCGGAATATGACGCCGGCGCCCAGGAACCCGATGCCTGTGACTATGCCTGCGGCTATCCTTGACGTGTCAACAGTGCTGCCGACAAATGAGAAGGAAAGGACGGTGAAAAGAGTCGCGCCTATGCAGACAAGTGCGTGGGTCCTCATGCCTGCAGGCTTTTTTCGTATTTCTCTTTCCAGGCCTATGAGAAGGCCTACTATTGCGGCTATGACGATTTTTATTGCGATTTCCATTTCCAGAGGAGTCATAAGATAAGAATTGAATTTATGTCTAATAAAGATTTTTCATTTCACAAATTCGACATTTTCCAGTTCCTTAAAGGCGCTGTCGCCTGTAAGAAAAACAAGGCCATTTTCCAGCGCAAAAACATATCCTATACAATCTACATACGAGAATCCCTTCTTCTTGTTTTTTAGCCTGAAGGTCATCGCCTTGAATAAAGTGCTGTCGGGAATATCAGTTTCAGAGTCTTTGAATCTTTCAAATGCCATTTTCCCTGCTTCTTCCCCCAACTCCGACAAAATTATATATATAAGTTCTACAAGATTGAATTTCGACGTTGTTATTGTCTCTTCTACAAATTTGATGTAATTCGGATTATTTTTTACAATTTCAATGAGCGCATAAGTATCGAAGAAGTATTTTACCACCCTTTTCTCGCCTCGTCCTTGAGCTTTTGTGTGGATGTTTTCCATCCAGAAAACATCCCGAATACATCCCTAACTTTAACTTGTTTCCTTATTTCAACGTGCAAATTCTGGTTTGGCTTTATACCTTCTTTCCTCACAAATTCCTTGGGGAGTATAATGCCTACAGAATTTCCAACCTTTCTTGCTGTGCATTCAATTTCCATTCAATCACCCTATATGTAATACTTTATTAAACATAATTATATATAGTTAAATATATAAAGGTTTTCGCCAGTGATTTTCTTATGGACATAAACAAGGCATTGCTGGAGCGCATACGCTCCGGCGATATAGCAAGCCAGAGTGCCCTCGAGGTCGAGAAGAACCGCCTCGCGAAGCAGCTTGGCACCGGACGCGTCATAAAGAACGCGGAAATCCTTGAAGGTGCCGAAGGCAGCGCCGACTACGGAGCGATGAAGAAGTTCCTGATGACGAAGCCCGTCCGCACTTCTTCCGGCATAGCCAACATAGCAGTGATGTGGAAGCACAAGGAGCTTTCGAACAGCTGCCCGTTCTCCTGCATATACTGCCCGCAGGGCATGGTAGACGGCGAATACATAGCTCCGAAGAGCTACACCGGAGTGGAGCCGACTACGATGAGGGCCATACGCAACGGATACGACCCGACGAGGCAGATTCAGGGCCGCCTCAGGCAGTTCCGTATGATAGGTCATTCTACGGACAAGTGCGAGCTCATCATCATGGGAGGCACTTTCATGTGCACGCCGCCCTCTTTCAGGGAAAGTTTCATCAGGCAATGCTTCGATGCCTTCAACGGCCAGCCAAGCTCGACCTTATCGGAGGCCCATGCGAGGAACGAATCCGCGGCGAACCGGTGCATAGGCCTGACGATAGAGACGCGGGCCGACGTCTGCCTGCCAGAGGAAATGCTGTCCTACGGCTGCACCCGGGCCGAGCTCGGCGTCCAGTCGACTGACGACGACATACTGGAAAAGACGAAGAGGGGACACGACGCAGAGGCGAATATCACAGCCTTCAGAAGTCTCAAGAACGCCGGCCTGAAAGTGTGCGCTCACTGGATGCCCGGCCTTACCGGAATTTACGGCAGCATCAACATGAAAAAGGAGATATCCATGTTCAAAGAGCTTTTCAGGCCGGATTACATGCCCGATGAGCTCAAGATATACCCGACGCTTGTCATCCCAGACACAGAATTGCATGGTATGTGGGAAAGTGGGGAATTCGCCGCCGCATCAAAGGATGATATGCTATCGTTGCTCGTCGAGATGAAGAAGGTTGTACCGCCTTATGTAAGGATAAAGAGAGTCATGCGCGACATATCTGAAAAGAAAGTGGCGGCCGGCGCAAAAACAACAAATTTGCGCCAGCTCGCCCACATGCGCATGGAAGAGCTTGGCGTGAAGTGCCGGTGCATACGCTGCAGGGAGATACGCCTGAAGGAGTACGAGGGCTATAAATTCAATGTAATGGAATACGACGCGTCCGGCGGCAAAGAGATGTTTTTGTCATTCGATTCGGGCGACAGCCTTCTCGCATTCCTGAGGCTGCGCATCGATGACTCGGCCAAGATACGCGAGCTCCATGTGTACGGCAGGATGGCGCCGCTTTCCGGCTCATCGAACGCGCAGCACAGGGGATTCGGCTCTATGCTGCTGGAGAAGGCTGAGGAGCTCGCAAGGCAGAGCGGGAAGGACATGATACAGGTCACATCTGGAATCGGGGTCCGTGAATATTATAAAAAAAGAGGCTACAATATTGAAGGGTTTTACATGACCAAAAGGCTGCTTAAATAATTTATTGAGATACTTTTCGTATGAAACTTCCAGAGCTAAATAAAAGACTGGTTCTTCCGGCTGCCAGTTCCATCTATCCAACACTTGGTGCATCTTACAAGCAAGGTGCCTATGAAATAAGCCACACAGGCCGGCTCGTGAGGACAGACAAGCATTATTATGATTCTAAAGCCGGGATTCCAGAAGGGCTTCGCATGACAACGGCCGGCGAAGAGCTTGCCATTCAGCTGAAATATGAGAAAGTTGCAAATATAATAAGAAGAACAGACGAGAGAGAAATACTTGGAAAGAATCCAAGTGAATTGGCTGACGAACTCCTCAAATATGCGTCAACCGAAGACGAGAGAGAAGCCATTTCTTATGTATTCAGAGAGGAATCAGACGCAATGAATAGTGTATTTGCACAAACAAATGGCATTTTGATACCAGACCCGAGAAAGTCCGTTGTGTTTGACGACCTTTTCGCAAGAGGTCCCGAAAAGATATACATGTGGCAGTGGACAGAAACAGGGCTTCGCGTGCCTAAAGGCAGGGAAGCAGACAGATATGAGACAGATGCTCATGGCAGAAAGTATTGGGTTAGAATAGCCTTAGTCGGAGATAAAGAAGAGGGCGAAGTTCTTGTCCCAGAAGGCAATGGAAGATTAGCTGTCGAATTGGATGAGGTATTCGGCATTCCGCGTGTTACAGAAGACATGAACTGGCCGCACAAGCCTTATACAACTTACTTTTGGTTTAACGCAACTCCTGACTTAGACGGCACATCAGGCCATTATGACGTTGCCGTCGGGCGCAGGAGCGGCTGGCATCTCGACGAGAGGTGCCTGGGCGTCGTTGCGTACTTCAGGCGCTGGGACGCGTACTCGGCTGACGGCTTCCGCCCGGTTCGGGGTTCTCTCCCAAAAATTGAGAAGGAACTCGTGGAGAAGTAAAATTATAGTTTCTCAATGGTCGTGAATATAGTAGATTTTCGGTTTCTTATTTTTTGTCGTCCATGATATGATTAATTAATTCTTATGTCCCTCGACGAGGAGATGCAGAACGAGATAAGGAAGATGGAGAAGGAGATGCAGCAGATAGACGAGGAGCTGGAAAAGCTCCAGATGCGCGTCCTCCATCTCATGGGAATAAGGAAAAAGCTGGCAAGCGACATCGATGCCCTGAGGTCGTATTTCTACCCGGAAGAGAGGAAGGAGAAACAGTCGACTCTTCTGGGTCTTGTCAAGTGACTTCATTGCCTAATTATGCCCCTCATTTTCCTGTAGTGCCCGCTTGAGCTGTCCTTGACATGCCTTGCTATGCGGCTCGTGTGGCGCTTCACGTGATGCCTGTATCTGTACAGGAGGAATGCGAGCACGCCCAATATGACGACGATGAGAAGGTTCTCAAGAACGTTGAACTGCGAGGCGATGCTTACATAGGCGCTTCCGAAATACCAGCCCAGGAACCCTAGCACGAAGACGCGGGGCACGGAGCCCAGGAAGGTCGCTATTGCGTATTTTTTTCTCGAGACGCGGAGCACGCCCGCGGCAATGGAGACGAGGGATATCGGGAAGAACGGTATGGCCCTGAATATTATTATGGTTGTCCATATCTTCTTTCCATGCTCAAGCCTTTTTTCCTGCTTCTCAACGTCTTCCCAGGACATGCCGAGGAAGCGGTGCATCTTGTTTATGACGGGCCTGCCGCCGTAATATCCTATCCCGTATGTGAAGAATGAGCCTATCGTTGATGCGACTGATGCTGGAATCACTATGAGCAGGATTATCTGCGCTATCGCCTCAGAGAGCGGTATGCCCGCCGGGATTAGTATGAAGCTCGCGCCCATTATCACGAGCGGCGAGGGTATCGGGATGAGGATTTCCTCGAGGATGACAACCATGAAGACGCTCAGGGCACCGAACTGCCTGACGAATTCGAATGTCCACGCTATCAGTCCCGAAAGGAACTCCGAGAGGACCATTTATTTTCTCTCCTCTATTTCTTTCTTCATCTGTTCGATGAAAGTTTCAGCCTTCACGCCGTACTGGGTCCTGCCTTCCCTGTTGCGGACGGCTATCGTTCCTGCATCCTGCTCTTTGTTGCCGACTATGAGCATATAGGGCACTTTCTGCAGCTGGGCCTCGCGTATCTTGTACTGGAGAGTCTTCGAGTCATCGTCCAGCAAGACCCGCAGTCCTGCTTCCGCCATTAGGCTTCTTACGCTTTCAGCATATCCTATGTTATTGTCCGTTATGGGCAGCACCACCGCCTGCAGGGGCGCCAGCCACAGCGGGAACGCGCCCGCATAGTGTTCTATGAGTATCCCCATGAACCTCTCAAGTGCCCCATAAAGGACCCTGTGTATTATCACAGGACGGTGAAGTCTGCCGTCCTGTCCTGCGTACTCCGCGTTGAAGCGTTCTGGCATGAAGAAATCCAGCTGCACCGTGGCGCACTGCCATGTCCGGCCTATGGCGTCTTTTATGTGGAAGTCTATTTTCGGCCCGTAGAAAGCGCCGTCGCCCTCGTTCAGCTTGTACTTAATTTTTTTCTTCTCCAGGACGCTTTTCAGCACTCTTTCGGCCTTGTCCCACATGTCGCCGCTCCCTATGGAATTCTCAGGTTTCGTCGAAAGTTCCATGTGGTATTCGAACCCGAACGTTTTGTAAAAATAGTCTATCATCTCTATGACTCTTGAAACCTCCTCTTCTATCTGCTCCTGCATCACGAATATGTGGGCGTCGTCCTGGCTGAAGCCGCGCACCCTGAAGAGTCCGGAAAGCACGCCTGACAACTCGTGCCTGTGGACGAGCCCTATCTCTGCCAGCCTTAACGGCAAATCTTTGTAGCTCCTGTTGGTCGTCTTGTATGCAAGGATAGCACCGGGGCAGTTCATCGGCTTCACTGCGAATTCCTGGTTGTCAATGTCGGTGAAATACATGTTTTCCTTGTAGTGGTCCCAGTGCCCGCTCTTCTCCCATAATGTCCTGTTCATTATGATAGGCGTGTTTATTTCCTGGTAGCCGCGCTTCTGGTGCTCCTTCCTCCAGAAATCCAGAAGCATGTTTCTTATTATCATGCCTTTCGGGTGCATGAATACCATGCCCGGGGCCTCTTCCTGGAAGCTGAATAGGTCAAGCTGCCTGCCGAGCTTCCTGTGGTCTATCTCGTCGGCCTTCTTCCTCATTTCCAGATATTCCTGCATCCCCTTCTTTGTCTCGAATGCGATGCCATGTATCCTCTGCAGCATGGCGTTCTTTGAGCTGCCGAGCCAGAATGCGCCGCCGACCTTCGTCAGCTTGAGCGCCTCTATCTTGCCCGTTCTTTCCACGAACCCGCCTTTCGATACGTCATGGAAGCTGCCGAGCTTGACTATGCTGACTTTGCCTTCCGTCTCCTCTATGAGTTCCAGCTTGTATTTCTCCCCGTCAAACAGCTCCCTGGCCTTCTCCTTTGCTATCGTCTTCCTTTCGAAGAACCCGTCTTCCTTCATTATGGAGTTCATCTCCTTCTCTATTTTGCCGAAGTCGTCGTCGGAGAAACGCCTTCCGTCAAAATCATAATAGAATCCTTCGGATGTTGGCATCCCGCCCCCAAGCTTCACTTCCGGATAAAGCCTCTTGACGGCAGCCGCAAGCAGCATTGCGCCTGAATACCACAGGACGTCTTTCTGCTTCTTCGCTTCATATGTAAGTATCGTAAGGTCTTTCTTTCCTGTCTGCGCGGCACCTGCCGAGGAGAACGACTTTGACTGCTCTGCCAGTGGATGCCCTTTTATATCCATGGCGAGCTTCTTGTTCCAGCCGAACGGCGCCCTGAAGGTGGTTATGCCGAGGCTCTTCGCCTTCTCTTCCATGGCCTTTATCACATCAAGGGCCTCGCCAGGCTTCGCAAGGTTCTGGCTTATGTGGGCAAACGGGTATATTATAATCGAATTGCACCCTATCTTCTGGAGGAACTGGTTTATCTCCTCCATCGCGGCCTCACCGACAGCCGGCGTGTCGCCTGTCTCGACGCTTGTAAGAAGGAGCAGCGTCTCTGTATGCCTGCGCTTCTTTCTGTCGGTATCCTCCGCCTGTTTTATCTCCTTCTCAAGGGGCTCATATTCGACCCAGTTGCAGTGCATCTGCAATATCTTCATGAGGATAAATGTATTGGTGTAGATTTAAAAACTGGTTATGTACAGCGGCATTGAAAACCTTCAACGGAACAGAGTTCCGTTGGTGGATGAAACACAATGCCGTTGACATGACAAAGATGTAGAAACCGACATCTTCAGATGCCGGAGATGTAAACATCTTTGCTCATTCTTCTTCAAGCTCTTGAAAAAAGGCATCAATATCCGGGTTCATCAGGACGTCCGCAGGCTCTGCACGAGACCTTTTATATTGACGCCATTCCTCCCTTGCTTTCATAAAATTAGGGTATATTAGCTCGCGCCCAAAGACATCGTTAAGTATGGGGTCCTGAAGAACTTGGTGATATCCTCCAAACCCCCCGAAAAACCCTCCGGTATAAACTCCCCACCGTGCTTTGGCTTTTAGTGCCGTTTCTTGGTTTAATTCGTAGTTCATGCGTATACCTCCGTTTCGCTAAACTCTAAAGGAGTGATAGATGGCCTGTCAAAGACATATAATGGCCCCCGTCTTTTTCCGAAATGCAGAGCCACCGTTCTGTCGTTTATTGGGACATCAACTATTCTAGGCCCTTTTATTGCGCTTCCGGTATCTAGAATCTTTCCGAACCCGTCGGCTTTGTGGCGTCTTCTTTCCGATAGGATATAATCTTTGACGACGGGCGGAAGTTCGCGGAACTGCTCTGATTCAGTGTCGGTCCATGGATTGTATATCGTCGTTCCCATATCATAGAAATCCGGGTCTGCTGCGTACGTTCTAAGTTCGGAATACGGCATTCCCGACGCTGTATAGCCCCTTCCAGGGCCGCAATCTACGGTATACGCGGTAAATTTTACGTCTTTAACAATCCTGTATGAAAAACCGGGCATGATTTCAGGCGTTTTTCCGCCCAAAACTCCCGCTGCTTCTGCTGGATTCACTGCAGCAATTCCTATTAAACTCCCCAATCCCGTCATGAAACTTCTTCTATCCATTCCGGTATATTGGAAATGAATATATTTAAACATATGCAGTATTTTTGCATACATATGAAATTATGGTTCAATGATGGAAATGCCGATAATTGAACGGGAAATTGAGAATTTAAAACAGCGCGATAGAATTTCATAATGGACAGCCCCGTGGTGTAGCGGCAAGCATAGAAGCCTTTGGTAAACTTTTCAGAAAAGTTTAATCAAAACGAAAAGTTTAAGGAAAGCTTCGGACCCAGGTTCGAATCCTGGCGGGGCTATTTTTTCTTTGAGTCGTAGTATTTTATACCCTTGATTATTTCTTCCTTCGACCTGAGGCGGTTTTCCTCGATTTTGATTATTTTATTTCTGAGAAAATCCAATACGTTAACCGGCTGGTTCGCTTGATAGACGTACTTCAATCTGTCGCTGCCTACAGCCACTCTGTTCACAAAATCCTTTCTCAGGAGATTGTTTATGGAAGCCCTGAGCATGCGTTCTGAGAGATTTGTGGTTTTTTTCAGCTCCTTTATGGTCATGGGGCCTTTTGCAAGGGCCGCATACACTTTAAGCTCGCTCTTCCCTAGCTGGAGATATTTCAGGATGCTGAGAAATGGCAGGCCCTTGCCATTGCTTTTCATGATTAATAATCTGAAACTATTAATTTAAGCATTTAAACGGGGCGTAAATCTACCTTTCTGGTTTGTTCAGAAGTCTCTCGATTCTCTCGGACCATATCTTGTAAAGGTGCGGCTCCATGCCAATCTTCCTGTAGTCGACACCTCTTGGTATGCCGTCTGATGCCGCTATGTATTTTATACATCCATCCTCGTATCGGGGCAGGCTTTTTTCAGTTCTCCTGGTTCCTCTAAGGATTTCCCTGACTTCTTTCGGACTTCCTTTTAAGGTTTCTTCGAGAGGGCTCCCATAATTGTCCGAATAAACGGCAATATAAAATTCCCCGCCGCTTACTAGAACAACTCCATTATATCCTGACAAATTGTCGCCAGCTCTTGTTCTCTCATTGGCCTTCAGTGCCACGACTGTTCCTTTCGGAAGGTAATCTGTCTGCGAGACAAACTGGTACAGGATGCTGGGGTCAACGATATCCGGGTCGCTGCCAAGCTCGTCCAGAAGCTCCTCGGTATCATGTGCTGTCAGCAGCCTGTCAACGAAAGAAACGACAGATGAAGGCCTGCTTATGGGGTTTATTTTAGTGCCGTAGGTGGTGCTGTAGTCCTTCCTGAACCTGTCCCCGCCTATGTATCTTGAGCCAGCGACGATGAACGAGCCGTCAAAGGGGTATACAAATGGGTCCTGGGTCAGCTTTTGCTTGTCAGTAGGCACCCTTCCGTCGTATCTTAACTGCGAAGCAAAAGTGTCGAGTGCTATATCATGGCCTAGACCCTGAAGTATCTTGTAGGTCAGAACGGCTGATAGTCTTGTCAGTTTTTCCCTTTTCGCATGGTCTCTTACCCTACGGGCCGCGACCCAGCCTACTTCATGGAGCACCCCGGAAATGGCGGCTCTCTGCAGCTCGCCGTCATCCATGCCGATTTTAGTTCCAAAGGCCGTCGAACCCGTAGCGACCTCTCCAAGATGTGTGTATATCTCTCTTGAACCGACAAAACTTCTGAGAATAGGCCAGAGGGGCAGGTGCTCTCTTTCAACGCGCTTCATTATTTCCATGACGCGTGCAGAAGCCTTTGTGAGGTCGCCGTCAACGAAGTCAGCGAATGCCCTGTAGGCTTCTGTTGTTTCCATGTCGCGCTGGTGCTGGGCTCCGTTTGTAGCGATGCCGAAAATCCGTTCCTCGGCCTGCGTGAATAGTTCGTCCGCGTATTTCATGTATAATGTGGCGGCGGTTTCCGACATATGCCTCTGCGCTGCCTGGACCTGATAAACAAATTCGTCAGCGGATATAATTCTCGGCAACTTGCCCAAGCTTCTTCTTCTTGCAACCAGAAGATAAGGATGCTGGCCATCGAGAGCTCTTCCTGGCAGGTCTCTTAAATACTGGTCTAATTTATCTTCGGTAACTAATGTTCCTTCTGTAACAAGGGGATGTCCTGCCTCAAATTTCAGCTCATTCAAATCTCCCCTCTCATCCATGCCGTCTAATCCTGATATTCCTCTGATTTCGTCGCCTACGTCAAGCTCTTCCAGAGGTATTCTGTCTTCGAATATATCATCGTTTTCTCTCTGCGTCATGGAATCACTTTAATCATTAAATAGTGACAAAAAACCTTTTAAGCTTTGAAACTGTTTCGTGTATTATAACATTCGCGGACGAAATAAAGATTGTGATTGAATGATAGCTGTTTTGAGGCTAGGGCACAGGCTCGCCAGGGACCCCCGCATATCCACCCATTGCGGCCTCGTCGCAAGGGCTTTCGGTGCAGGAGAGATAATCTACAGCGGGGAGCACGACGAAGCCCTTCTGAGGAACATAGAGGAAACCGTGCAGAGGTGGGGCGGCCCATTTTCCGTCAGATATGAGAAGGACTGGAGAAAGTGCGTCGCGGAATACAGGAAGAAAGGCTATTCTGTGGTGCACCTGACGATGTATGGCATGCCCCTTAAGAAGGGTGGTGTCAGGAAAAGGAAGATGCTTGTCGTCATAGGCGGGGAGAAGGTGCCCCCTGAAGTCTACAAGACGGCCGATTATAATATTGCAGTAACCAGCCAACCCCATTCCGAAGTGGCGGCGCTTGCGGTCTTCCTGAACGAGTCCTGCAGCCCAGGGAAGTTCAGGAATGCGAAGATACGCATCGTTCCGCAGGAGAGGGGGAAGAGGCTCATAGAGGAGAAGTAATCATATTTCTATGGATTTGCCGTCTCTTGACAGAAGCACGACCCTGCTGTCGGCCTTCTCGTTTATTATTTTGTATGATGAATTTTCCTCTATTCTTTTGGCGAATTCCTGTATCTCTGAGTGAAGAGGCATGTCAGTGTATTGCAAAACCCTTCTAGAGCCTCCTACAGCCATGAAAGCCTTCACCTCGACGAACTTCGGCATCGAATTCTCTATCAGCTTTGCATAGCCTTCCGGGTCCGTAAAATTAAGGCCTTTCGTAAGCGTCAGCCGGAAAACAGTGTTGCAGGAGAATTCCTTTACAAGGGAAAGCGACTTCTGCACGTTCTCCCAGAAACCCTTCACCATAGGCACGGCAGTCTTCTTGTACATCCCGGGCGTCGTGCCGTATACTGAAATGTATAGGTTGGTCGGCTGGTGCTCCAGGAGGCGTTCCGTCATCTCAGGCACAGTTCCGTTGCTAACAAGATATGCCGTCATATCCCTGCCCATTATTTCATCTATCATTTCAGGCAGGTAAGGGTAAAGCATCGGCTCGCCTGAAAGCGATATAGCGAAGTGCTTCGGCATCATGGCCTCCTCAAGCTTCTTGAAATCAGCGCTCTCGTTTCCCCAGAATCCCTGAAGCACTTGCCTTTGTGCGTCTATGCAGCCGTTCACGACAGATACCGGCTCGTCCCACCGCTCTTCCTTCCCGGGGAGAATGTAGTCGAAGTTCCTCCAGCAGTGCAAACATTGAAAATTGCAGAAGAACATGACGGGAGTCATCTGGACGCACTGGTTGCTCTCTATGCCGTAGAACTTGTTCTTGTAGCAAACGTTTTTTCCTCTTATGCTTTCCTTTGTCCAGTTGCAGACTTTTATCGCTGAATGCCTGCCCACGAAGCGGTATCCCATCTGCGTCGTTTTAGTGCGCATGAAATCAAGCTTTGCATCTATTTTATTACTTATTTCATCCGGAACGTCCACGAAGCCGTCAGGTATGGCGTTGCAGCCTTCCTCTTTCGGCTGGTTCAATATCTTGAGCATATTATGGATTTGTAGAAGGACTTATAAAAGTCGTTTACCTCTCATAAATCTTGGCATTTTGCGTGAATCCGGATACTTCGGATGCCTGTTTGCCAGGGAATGCCTCGAACTTGATTTTCCTGTCGCCGGTCATCTGGACAAGCACAACGCCCGCCACGCTGCCTGTTCCAACAGCCCTGGAGATTTTTGCAAAGCTGACCCTGTCCCATATGTCTCCTCCAGCGGTTATGTAATCGAAACCAGGCAAAAGCTCATATTTCAGCAGGCCGCTCGTCATGCTTACATCAGCCGGATCCGGCGAGTTGCCTCTGACGGCGAACTGCTTCGGCTCGCCGTTGAAACTCCCGATTGAAACAATTATCAGGGAAGGGTCGAAGCCGTCATATGTAAATGACAGATGCGTAGTCCAGTAATCCGGAGCAGCTCCTCCGCCCCCATAGCCGTATGTGCCTTCCAGGAACCAGTTCCCAACTAATCTTCCGTCAATATCGTAGTCTATCTTTCCGCTTATCGGTTCGGCAGTCCGCACGCTCTTTTCAACAAGCATGCTTCTTACAGGCTCATTGAAGTAGTCATATGTATTCGGCACGTGGATTTTCCACGATTCCCCATCATAATGACCGGGCACTATGAATCCTTTCAGCACGAATTCTTCATCGACAAGGTTATAGTCGACATTTTTCTCATAGAAACCGATGGTTTCTCCTGCCTTGACAGGGATTCTGACTCTTGCATAGCCTTTTCCTCCCGGGTCATACGCCTTCAGCTTTTCAGACAAGATGCCTACGTGGATATAGATGCTGGAAATTGTGCATGTATGCTCTATGACAATTCTGTAGTCTTCTCCTTCCTTGGCTCCGGGCATATGTCCTATATCTGTTATATAGCCGTCGCCAGGCGAATAAACTTCGATGTCAAAGCCGTCATTCTTGAAGTTCTGGAAATAATGGTGGTCGATAGGAGTGACATGGTTGCCTGCTGTCAGTCCCAAAGGAAGCATAACCAGAGTCTTTTCCAGATTCACCGGCGCATTATTGAACTTCGTCTTGGTTCCGCTGCACTGCTCTTTTTCCGGGTTCCGCTGCGGCACTTCTTTCTGAGCTTCGCCTGACTGCAGCTGGAATGCAAACGGCTTCTGGCACAGGAGGTTTTTAGGATTTTCTTGGCAATATTCATTGCATTTCCCCAGATTATTTTTGCAGTAAATGTCGCACGCTTCCTCCCCGCGGCAGAGATTGCCTAAACTAGGAGATGATGTTTCTTTTTGGAGGGCTTCTTCTGCAGAAGGATTATAGCACTTCAGAACGTCCCTTATCACCGCCCCCATTATGGTGTCGTGATCATATTGCGGATAATAAAACTCTTTGCTGCCTTCTATATTGTTGTTCTGGATTTCATGAACGTCGCAGAACGCCGCCATATCGCCGCAATAATAATCCTTGAGTACAGAGTCTGTGACAGTCTTGTGGTGATACACTCTCACGTTGCCGCCCGGTGGGTCGAAAGGCTTGAATCCGATTGCGATATCCCTCAAATATCCCTGCCTGTCGCCTAGAAATTGCGCCTTCCACCCTGTTAAATCATAGCCCCCGATAGGAGATGCTATCGTATGCAATGCAATCGGTCCCGGAAAGTCGAGGCGGCTTATAGAATATGAAGCAGTGACACCGCCAGCGCTGGAGCCGAAGATGACAAGCTCCTCAACCGGATTGTCCTTGAGAATCCCATCCATGTCGGCGAGAAACTTTTTGCTGATGTTCTCGATGTGCGAATTTTCATCCTGGTCATATATTACGGCAAATTTGGCTTTTGGATCCTGTTCCATGAGAGCCTTTTCAGCAAGCCACACTTCCTTGTGATGATCGCCAAGCCCCATAAGCAGGACATACCCCCTGCTCTTGACGCTGTTGTCATTCTCGCATGCAAACTTTGCGTCTGCGTTTATGACTTCTTGATTTTGGGATTGCTGGACGCATCCTCCGATGAGAATTATTAAAGCCAGCGCAAGAATACAGTAATTTGTCTTCACCAAAATAATTGTTTTCGTGTATAATAAGTTTTCTTAAAGCCTGTGCAACAATTCTAAACAATGAACTTCAGGCAGAAAATCGCCCGGGAAACAGGCATCCAGGAAGGCAATATACCTGCCAGCTACCAGGTTCTCGGTGAGGTCATGCTCCTGAAATTCATGAAAGCTGGTGGTGCAGAAAAGAAAGAAATAGCATCCGCCGCGCTCGATATGTATCCGTACATAAAGACGGTCTGCGAGATAAAGGGCATTTCTGGCGAGATGAGGGAACCTTCTGTAATAAGGCTTGCAGGCAACGGCACGGAAACTGTGCACACGGAATACGGAATATTGTACAAATTGGACGCTTCAAAGCTCATGTTCTCCAAGGGCAACCATTTCGAGAGGAGGCGCCTCCTGAAGCAGGCAGGCACGAACGAAGTGATTGTCGACATGTTCGCCGGTATCGGTTACTTCTCCCTGCCTCTCGCAAAGCACGTGAGGAAGGTCTATTCCTTGGAGAAAAACCCTGCCGCCTTCGGATATCTTAAGGAAAACATAAAGCTCAACATACTCTCAAACATCGAGGCGATAAATGCCGACTGCAGGGAAGCCGCTCTTGAAGGCGTTGCCGACAGGGTCATCATGGGGTACTTCCCCGGTACCGAGCGCTTCTTGCCGTTTGCCATGCGCTTCCTGAAGAAGAAAGGCATCATACATTTTCACAACGCCTATCATGAAGACGAGCTTTGGAAGAGGCCGGAAGAGCACCTGAAGGCGCTCGGAGAATTCAATATCCTCCGCAGGAAGAAGGTCAAGAGCATCGCTCCGCGAAGATGGCACATCGTGATGGATGTAGAAGTCTATCGCGCGTAGTCCACGACTCCAGGACTTATAAGGCGCATGAAATCGCTGCTCTTCATCCGTATGCTGACTGTATGCAGGCCGGCGTTGAAGTTGACGTACTCATTCTCGAAGATGCGCCTGTCAGCATAAGTCTTCAGGCTCATAAGCGTGCCGACGGGATGGACGCTGCCGATTTCGCATCCTGTGCATTCAAGGACTTCTTCGGGGCTTGCCAGATGCGCATCGCTGTTTATTATCGCTTTCAGCTTCTTCATGTCTATCTTCCTGTCGCCCGGAACGAGGCACATAATAAAGGAATTTTTGGTTTTGAATATTAATGCCTTCACTCCTGTTTTTATGTCCTCGCCCCTTATCCTGGCCGCGTCCTCCGACGTGTAGACGGGCTCGTGCTCGCTGACCTCGTATTCCATCCCCTTTTTGTCAAGAAGCCGCTTTATGCTTTCGAATTGCCTTTGCATTATTTATATCTGGCTGTAAATTATGTAAATATGAGGTTTGCGAATTACCTACTGCCCGTCGCTCTTCTGATTTCAGGTTGCGCGTGGAGAGACATCAGTCCATATGACAGAGGAGGATATGAGCTGTCAAGGAAGGCGATGGAGGTTACAGGCAGCAGAGACCCGTCCAGCATATTTTATTTCTCGGAAAGGCCTATAGGCGAGGAGCCGGACTACGCGATAACTGTAGGCGCACTTCTTGAAATCAAAAAGCATAAAGTCCATATAAGCAGAGAGCTTCTTGACGGGATTGATGTAAACCATGACAGTGTAGTGGTTGAAGAAGAGGCCGGTGATTTTTTCAGCAATAAACGATGAGAAATATCTTATAAAAACCTTCCAGGCCAATTTCTCTTATGACGCAGATTGAAGTGACGTTCCTCGGCACGACGGCCGGCGTGCCAACCAAGGACAGAGGGCATCCTGCCGTCCATATAAAATACAGGTCCGAGCAGGAGTACTCATGCCTCTTCGACTGCGGCGAGGGCACCCAGAGGCAAATCCTCTTTACGGATGTCAACTTCATGCGCATAGACGACATCTTTATTACGCACTGGCACGCCGACCATTTCGCGGGCATATTAGGACTCATGGAGACGATGAACCTCGAAGGCAGGACGAAGCCACTGAACATCTACGGGCCGGAAGCCGCGCGCTTTGTGGACATCCTCCAGGAGCTAGGATACTCGAGCAAGAAATACCAGGTGGTCGCCCATGACGCGTGGTTTGAGGGCACGAGCCCGCAGGTTCTGCTGGACAGCGAGGAGTTCCAAATCCTCTCTATACCGGTCAAGCACAGCATACCTGCGGTTGCGTATGCCCTGGCCGAGAAGGAGCGGGTGAAGGTTGACAAGGCCAGGGCCAAAGAGCTGGGCTTGCCGGACAGGGGGCCCATTTACAGGGAAATAAAGGAGAAAGGCTCCGCCGTCTTCAAGGGCAAAAAAATAAGGCTGGAGGACATGTCAATAGTCGAAAATGGAAAGAAGGTCGTTTACACGGGCGACACCATGCCGTGCAAAAATGTAATCACTATTTCCCAGGATGCCGACATGCTGATACATGACTCGACATTTTTTGAGGATGCCGCGGACGACAGCAACTACAGGCACAGCAACTTCGACGAGGTCATAAGCATATCCAAGAAGGCCGGAGTGAAGCAGCTTGTTCTGACCCATATAAGCCGCAGGTACCAGAGCAGCCAAGACCTCAAGGAGAAGATAAAGGGATACGAAGGGGTAAAGCTGGCGAAGGACTTCATGAAAATAGTGATAAGCTGATTGCATCTGCAGAGGGTATGATGCCATTTCATAAAATGCTCTCTGAGATCAAAGCAATCATATACAGCATTAGCAGGCTTTAAGCCAGCCACATACGAATGCTTATGATGAAAGAATGGCACAGGATGACGTCCGAAGAGACTATGAAGACGCTTGGCTCCGGCCTCAATGGTCTCTCAAAATCCGATGCAGGGAAGAGGCTGGCCAAATACGGCCGCAACGAGCTCGTGGAGAGAAAGAGGACATCGGGCTTCTGCCTTTTTCTGCAGCAGTTCGCAAGTTTCCTTGTAATAATCCTTATAGTGGCGGCCGTCGTGTCGTTCGCCGTGGGCGAGGCTGCCGACGCGGCCGTCATATCCGCCATAATACTCCTCAATGCGCTTTTCGGCTTCGTCCAGGAAAGGAAGGCCGAGAAGGCGCTCGAATCGCTGAAAAAATTTGCCGTGCCTCAGACGATTGTCGTGAGGGGCGGGGAGAAAATGATGGTGGACGCATCCTCCGTCGTGCCGGGCGACATACTTTACATAGAAGCCGGGAGCAGGGTGCCGGCCGATTCGCGCATCATAGAATGCTCCAGCTTCAAAGTAGACGAATCCGTCCTCACGGGGGAATCGGTCGCTGTCACTAAAAATCCGAAGCCTGCCGGCAGTGTTCTGGTGGCGGACAGGAAGAACATGGTTTACATGGGGACCACTGCGGTCTACGGGACGTGCACAGCCGTCGTCGTCGGCACTGGAATGCGCACCGAGTTCGGAAAGATAGCGGAAAACCTCCAGGTAGGCGAGGAGAAGACGCCTTTGCAGAAGAATCTGGGGACGCTCGGAAGGCATATCGGCATTCTCATAATCCTCATATGCGCCGCGGTTTTTGCCGCTGGCCTGGCCAGGGGCATGGAGACGGTGGAAATATTTCTTGTCGCCGTTTCCCTGGCTGTTGCCGCCATACCCGAAGGCCTCCCTGCCGTGGTAACCATAACGCTCGCCATAGGGCTTCTGAGGATGGCAAAGAAAAATTCCATCGTGCGGAAGCTGCCTGCAGTGGAGACGCTGGGCGCCGCTACCGTGATATGCAGCGACAAGACTGGCACGCTTACGAAGAACGAGATGACAGTGAGGAAGGTCTATGTTCCGGGCCGTGTCATGGACGTCACGGGGGAGGGCTACTCCGCCGATGGCTATTTCCTTGAGGGCGGAAACAGGGTGGAAAGCGGCGTGGATGTGAGGCTGCTGCTCGAAACAGGCATGCTTTGCAACAACGCCTCCCTGGGAGAAAGCGCGGTTGGCGACCCCACGGAAATCGCCCTTCTGGTGTCGGCCAGGAAGTTCGGGCTCGGCGATGAAAGGGAATCCCTCAGGAGGATGCATGAAATACACTTCGACTCCCAGAGGAAGATGATGTCCGTCGTGTACCAGAAAGGCAACCAAAGGATAATGTACACGAAAGGTGCAGTGGAGGAGGTCCTGAAGAGATGCAATGGCATCCAGAAAGGCGGCCGTGTCGACGGGCTCACCGAAAAGGACAGGAAGAAAATAATGGAGGTCAACGACGAGCTTGGGAAGGGCGCCCTCCGGGTACTCGCCTTTGCCTACAGGAAGATTTCCCGCGGCTACGATGAGGACGAGCTTATTTTTGCCGGCCTCCAGGGGATGATAGACCCGCCGCGTCCCGAGGTGAAGAGCTCTATAGAACAGTGCAGGAAGGCCGGGATAAAGGTCGTCATGATAACTGGCGACCACATGAACACGGCCGTTGCGATAGCGAAGGAGCTTGGCATTATGGATGGCGGTAAGGTCCTCACGGGTGAGGATATGGAGTCGATGAGCGACGAATCTTTCTGTGACATAGTCAATGACGTCTCCGTTTATGCGAGGGTGTCGCCCGAGCACAAGGTCAGGATAGCCGAGGCGCTGAAGAGGAAGGGGCATGTCGTTGCCATGACCGGCGACGGCGTGAACGATGCCCCGGCTCTCAAGAATGCCGACATAGGGGTCTCGATGGGGATATCCGGCACCGACGTGTCGAAGGAGGCGAGCGACATGGTGCTCGCGGACGACAATTTCGCCACCATAGTCGAGGCGGTGAAGGAGGGAAGGGAGATTTATGACAACATAAAGAAGTTTGTCTACTATCTGCTGGCCTGCAACATGGGCGAAGTCCTTACCATATTCACCGCAATCCTCATCGGCTTTCCGCTGCCCCTTCTGCCGCTCCAGATACTGTGGATGAATCTCATAACGGACGGCCTGCCGGCCCTCGCGCTGGGAGTCGAGCCCAGCAAGCCCGGCACCATGGAGAGGAAGCCCAGGAGGAGGGACGAGAAGATAATCGGCGGGCGGAGCCTCCTGTACATACTTTCTACAGGCGTGATGATGGCGGTGATAACGCTCGGAGTGTTCTACTATTACATGAGCGATTACTCCTTGGCTGTCACGATGGCTTTCACCACTCTCGTGTTCCTGCAGATTTCAGTGGCCATGAGCATACGTTCCCCGGAGCCGGTTCACAAGGCAGGTTACCTTGGCAACAGGAAGATGGTGATGGCGCTTGCATCGGTTGTCGTCCTGCAGGTCATGGTAGTAGCCGCGCCTTTCTTCAATCCAATTTTCAGGACGGTGCCGCTCGGGATTGTGCAGTGGCTCGTGGTCATAGGCGCCACGCTCGCCCTTTTCACTCTTCTGGAAGCGGAGAAGGTCGTTAGGAAGAGGCAATGAATATATACCGCCCCGTCCGACTATGACTAACCAACTTAATATTCCATAAAGTTGGTTACATATTGTAAATCAATTAATAATATCCTATTTATTCGGTTGATTTACAATAGTTCTATGGGACTGAAGCGGAGCATAGGAAGGAAGACGCTTTTCCTCCTGATGGTAAACGGCATAATCGGGACCGGAATTTATTTTCTCCCTTCGATAGGCGCCCGCTATGCAGGGGCTGAATCGCTGCTGTCATGGGCGATAATGGCGTTTGTATCGGTCTTTATAGCCTGCTATTTTGCCGAGCTCGTCTCCATGTTCCCGAAGTCGGGAGGCGTATATGAGTATGTCAAGAAGGCGTTCGGGGAGTTTCCTTCGTTTCTTGTGGGATGGGTGTCATGGATAATCGCCAACATCACGATAGCCATGCTGGTGGTCGGCTCCCTGAAATTTCTCTTCCCGGCGGCGGATTTTGTCTTCAACATTGCGTATTCCGCGGCGATAATATTGCTATTCAATTTTGTCAGCTACCGCGGCATAGACTGGGCCTCGAAGCTCCTGGTTTTCTTCGGCCTCATAACACTGGTGTCCATACTCATTGTAATAGTTCCGGGCTCGCTTGAGGTGAATCCGGCCAATTTCGAGCCGTTTTTTGCATTCCCGCTCGCGTCTGTCCTGATAGCCCTTTATTTCATATCCGAGACGTTCTTCGGGTGGGAGATAGCCACCTATCTTACGGAAGAAGTGAAGAATGCAAGGAAGGTTATTCCGAAGATGCTTGTGCTTTCCACTGTCGTAATATCGGTTCTTTCGCTTCTTTTCGTCTTCGTGTCGATAGGGGTGCTTGGCGGTAGCAGGATGGGGGAAAGCGAGAATTCCTCGCTTCTTGTGGCCTCTGAAATCTTTCCGAAGGAGTTCCTCTGGATATTCCTCCTACTTGTTTTCGTGCCGCTTATAGGCACGGCCGCCTCATGGATAGTGTCGTCGCCGCGCCTTCTTTACGCGATGTCGCGCGACAGGGTTCTTCCGCCTTCCTTCTCGAGGGTGCACCCGAAATACAAGACCCCGCATAATGCCATCATCTTCCAGACAGTGGTGACGATATTAGTCACCATCGTGGCACTCGGGGATTTCGTGTCGATACTGTGGCTTCTGCTTCCCCTTGCAGTGATAATGTATTCGTGCGTGGTGCTTTCCGTGGCAAAGCTGA
This sequence comes from uncultured archaeon, assembly GCA_964373695.1. Classification (GTDB taxonomy): domain Archaea; phylum Aenigmatarchaeota; class Aenigmatarchaeia; order GW2011-AR5; family GW2011-AR5; genus JACPAH01. The sequence goes on from CAYJVT010000006.1 coordinate 21,181, forward strand.
GGCGCTCAATGCCGAATGCAAAGCGCTATTTCAGGGCGCCTTTCGGGAAGGCCGGACCTTTCGCCATAATGGCGTTCAACGTGCTGCTCTTATACATGTGGATTCACGAGGTCGAGAACGCCGCATATTCGCTCGCGATGGGAATATTCTTTCTTCTTTTCGGGATACCGCTTTACATTCTGATAAAGCTGCAGACTGACGAGAAGTTTGTCGAGAAATTCTACGACAGGATATCGTTCTTCTGGGACTTGTTCTTCTCCAGGTGGTATTCGCAGAGGGAGGTGTTGAAGGTCGTCTCCAGGCTCGGCCTGTCAAAAAAGTCCGTCGCGCTGGATTTCGGATGCGGCTCCGGCTTCACTACCAGGGCCGTTTCTTCGAAGGCGGCGAAGGTGGTGGCGGTCGATATAAGCGCCGGGCAGATGAAGAAGGCCGTGAAGAAGACCGGCTTTGGCAACGTCATTTTCATCAGGGCCCATGAGCTTGACTTCCCTTCAGGCACTTTCGACGCGGTCTCGGCGGTTGGCGTCCTGGAGCATCTTGATTACCCGCACGTGCCGGTGAGAAAGCTTGTCAGGATGCTCAAAAAGGGCGGCCGCTTCTCGTTTCTCAGCTTCGGGAGGAGCTTCATTTTTCCCGCCCCCGAATTCCTGAAGGACGAGGAAAGCGTCCGGAAGATGTTCCCGAGGAATGTTTCCCTGAACATAAGGAAGGAAAGGAGGCTTTTCACGGATTACTGGTACATATGGGGAAGGAAGAAATAGGATTGTGACCGAAACTATAATAAGCGTTGTTCCTAATTTAATCTGATGAGACGGGAAATATTCTTCGCCATTGTGCTGGCCGCAGTCGCGGCATTCTCAGGCGGTGTTTATGTAGGATATTTCAACCATCCGCTAATTTCCGACGTTGTGAAATTGTCGCCTTACGGGGTGTCCTTCGACGGGCTCGTGGAGGTTGACGTCTCAATGGAGCCGCCCAACGTCCGTCTTGAGAACGGGTGCAGGCGCGTGGCTTTCGACGTCACGGCTGACCAGTCGCTCGCCATATACAACGCTCTCCATAGCACGTGGTCCGTCCGGCCGCTGACCCAGGATATAATGAAGGACGTGATGGACAACTTCGGGGTGAAGATATTGCAGGTGAAGATAGACAGGTATGAGGATGAGATATACTATGCGACGCTCACGATGAGGAGGGGTGACGAGGTTCTGGTGCTTGATGCGAGGCCTAGCGACTCGATAGCGCTTGCCCTGCGCCAGAATCTGCCCGTGTATTTCGATAGCATACTATTTGCCGAGAAGTCGGTGAGGGTTTGCTGATGAGACGGAACGAGATAAGGATGAAGAGGAATGATTTCATTTTCATAGTCGTGGCCATATTCCTTGTGGGGGCGATACTCGGAATATCTTTCATGCCGGCCCGGCCGATTGAAGAGGCGGTTGAGATTTCCGAGTATTCTGTTGTTATGGGGATACCTGCCGTTGACGCGGAGAACAACGGCGTCGTCGGGACGCTTTTCACGACCGTCAAGCCCGGCACCGGAAGGATACTTGTGAATGTTGACAATATCCTGTCGCAGATAGACACCCAGTTCTCCTCCAGGACGGCTGTGAAGGCCGCGACCGACTACATGAAGGTCGATCCGGGGATGATAGATGTCATATTCACCCTCAAGGTCAACGCGACGATTATTGAGGGCCCTTCAGCCGGCTCGGCCATGGCCGCTTCAGTGATTCTGGCGCTGAGCGGCAGCCAGGCAGACAGCAGGATTATGATGACCGGGACGATAGAAGACAGCGGAATCATAGGCACTGTCGGGGCCATAGATGAGAAGGCCAGGGCGGCGAAGGCCGCGGGCGCGGAAATCTTCATCGTGCCTTCCGGGCAGTCAGAGGACACGATATCGAAGAGGGAAAGGGAATGCACCGAATACGGCTCCGTCACGGTATGCAACGTCAGGTATGTCAGGGAGAAGGTGAGCGTGAGCGGCTCGCTCAACATGACAATCGTGGAGGCGGGCACCATAGAAGAGCTCATGAAGCTGTACTACGGCATGCGTGGGGATGGTGTCACAGAATAAAGGAATGCTTTATGATTATCCTTTTGCCGGTCTTCTCGGAGGACCACAAGGAAAGCTTTCCTATGTCGGATGTTATTTCCTCGGCGAGCCGTGCACCTTCGGATGCCATCCTCCTTTCGCTTTCTGTGATTTTTTCCAGCTCTGCTGCCAGGGCTCCGGCCTGTCTTTCCGCGTCCTGCTTCTGGCTTATGAGGGGTTTCTTCATGTTCTCTATCTTCGAGTAGAATTTTTCCAGCGATCTGCTGATGTCAGAATGCTCCTTCTTCATGGCGATGAAAAAGTCCATGCTCCTTATCGTCCTGTCTATCTTTTCGAGGCTGTCGTCGCTCTTTAGCCTGCCGGATGATACGGCCTCCCTCATCTTTATCACGTTCCGCCTGAATACAGAGCCGTCGTCGTGCCTCAGGAAGGCGTTTCCGGGGTTTTCTGCGTACAGCTTCATCGTTTCGATGTCACCCTTCTCTATTATGTCCTCGCAATCGTGGAGAAATTTTCTTACGCTCCTCTCCAGGGAGCCGAATTCCGTCGACAGCGAAGTCTCTATCGCGTCCTTCCTTTTCTCGTCGTCGGAAAGCGAGTGGGTCTTTGATTCCGCCTCCTCTATCTTCTTTTCAAGCTCATGAACACTTATTCTGAGGGATTTCAGGCTGTTCTCGATGAATTCGGCGGATTTCTCGGCTCTTTTTGCCTCCTCCCGGAGGGCGGTGCATTTCCCGTATTTGGCTGTTATGTTCCTGGCGGACGCCCCGGCGGCGAAGACATCTTCCAGGCGCGAGCCGTTCAGGACGGAAATGTATGACGAATGGAGTTTTTTCAGCCGGGACACATGAGATGAAATCTTTGACATCTTTATGCTGAAAGTTCCCAGATGCCTGAATTCCTTTATGTCTATATTGCTTATTTCGCTTATTGCCGCGAATAGGGAATCGGCGAACAGTTTCCTTGACACGTAGTCTTCAGGCGGCTTCGAAATAGAGGCCGCAGCTTCCATGCTCTTGTCACAGTACTTGTTTTTTAGCATGCTGGTGAAGGTGTTGGCGTTCTCTATGGACCTCAGCTCTTCAATGGATCTCTTCAGGGAGCCGGCCACAGACAGGGCCTCGTCCTCCAGCCTCGACATCTTCTTTCCGCTGTTCTCTATATCACCGGCGAAGGAATCGGACATGAACCTTTCGAGGCCATCGAGCCCCACCTCCGCACGGCCCTGTTTGAAAAGCCCTAGCATTTTTTAATTATGACGGAAAAGTATTTAGTTTAATGTCTGGATTATATAAATCATGAAGGTCTTTTTTGCCGTAGCCTTTCTCCTTGTAGTATCCCATGCTTCCCTGGCTTTCATAGACCCCGACATAGAAGCGCTCCTTGAGGAAAGGGAAATAGTGAAGGTCATAGTGACGGAAACGCCTGGCGGCAGCGTGGGAATACAGGAGATAAGGAATGTCTCAGACAGCAGTTTCATAGCCGCTGTCACCATGGATGAATTTGAGGACCTGAAAAACTCACCCAACGTTTCGAGCGTATTTCTTGTGCCGATAGTGGTGCCTTTTCTGACGGAATCAGCACCGCTTGTAAACGCCACTTCGGTGTGGAACTTTTCCGTGACCGGGACGAAAATCAACGGCACCGGCGAGACCATATGCGTTATAGACACCGGTGTCAATGCTTCCCATCCAAGCCTCTCGGGGAAGGTTATAGGCGGCTATAATTATTGCGCCAACGAGAGCTGTACAGCGGAAAACACGAATTTTAACGATACATACGGCCATGGAACGCACGTTGCCGGCATTGCTGCTTCCATGAACGGGACTTACATGGGCGTCGCCCCGGGCGCCAATATAGTGTCAATGCGCGTTTTCAACTCCACCGGCGGCGCCGGGACGATGGCAGAAGTGGAGTCAGCTATACGCTGGTGCACCAACAATGCGACGCTGTTTAATATTTCTGTCATAAGCATGAGCCTCGGGACATCGGACAGGTATTCGGGATTCTGCGACGCCAGCTTCGATGGCGGCACCGGCGAGGTCAACATGACAGGCGCCATAAACAATGCTACATTCAATAACATATCAATCATAGCATCTTCCGGAAACAACGGCGACACGAGCGGTGTCATGTCTTCCCCTGCCTGCATACGCAATTCCACTGCAGTCGGTTCCGTGTACGATGCCGATGTCGGCTCAAAAACATGGTCAGCGGCTTCGTGCACTGATTCCACAACTGCAGCCGACAAGATATCCTGCTTTACCAACAGGGCAACAGCTCTCGATCTTCTGGCTCCGGGCTCCGTCATAACGTCCCTTAACGTTGCAGGAGGCGTCACCGCAAACAGCGGAACCTCGATGTCGGCACCCCACGTCTCGGGCGCCTTCGCTATTTTGCGGCAGTACAAGAGGCTTGAGAACGGGACTTTGCTGACGCCATTCCAGATACTTGACTCGTTCAACAGGACGGGAAAGATAATACAAGATACGGCAGCAACTCAGCTGAATTTTTCAAGGATAAACATACTGGCGGCGCTTATTGATGTAGACACCAAGGCACCTGCAGTGAACGTCACATCTCCTGTCAACCAGACTTACTTCACGCTGAATATATCCATAAATTATACTGCAGGTGATGAGATATCCCTTGACAGATGCTGGTATACAAATTCAACAGGCTCCAACGTATCGCTTTCGTGCACGAATATCACATATATAGCGGTAAGGGATGCAAGAAACATCATAAACATTTCCGCCAATGACAGCCGCGGAAACATCAATACGACGCAGATATTCTTCAGCACCGACGTGAAACCTGTCGTGAACATAACTGTGCCTTCCAATAATACGCAGTTCTCCTCGAATCTTTCGATAGAGCTGAACTATACGATAACAACTTACGACTCTTTGGACAAAACATGGTACAGCGTAGACAGCGGCGCGAACACTACAGTAACATCGAACTTTCTGTTCAACATAAGCTCAGACGGCAACCATACTCTTTACCTGTTTGCGAATTCATCCATGGGGAAGAATGGCTCTGCTGTGGTGCTGTTAGTCGTGGACACTCTGCCTCCAAATGTCACCATAAATAGCCCGGCAAACGGCTCCGTAATCAATACGACGTCATTCAGCGTGAATTACACGGCGTCGGATGCGGTGCGCGTCATCGAATGTGTGGTGGAGTGGACAAACCAGTCTTCCGCAAGGCAGAATTTCACCCAGTCGGCGTGCGCAAACATGACGATATCAGGCGTATCGGAAGGCGTGCATTCGATAAAGGTTTTTACCAACGACACATTCAACAGAACTAACACGTCGCTCAGCACCTTCACGATTGCCCTGAATCCTTCCATAACGATAGCAAACCCTTCAAACCTGACGTACAATTATACCAACATAACGCTTAACTTCACGGCATCGGACGGCAACAGCATCGATTCTTGCTGGTTCTTCAATACGACAAACGGCAGGCGGAACCTTTCAGGATGTTCTAACATAACTTTCATAGCGGAATCCAGCCAGCTGAACAATATAACATTGTTTGCAAATGACAGCCTTGGCAATCAGAACTCAACGACAATTTTTTTCAGCGTTGATCTGATACAGCCTTCTGTAGTTTTTCAAAGCCCCACTCCAAACAACGAGACCAGGAACATCTCTCGAACCTTTGTGGTCAACGTCACGTCAAGCGACGTCCTCAATTCATCTGTTCTGAACCTCAACGGCACTCTTTACAACATGACATTCTCCGGAACATCGTCCAATTTCAGCATAAACCTTACCCATGGCAACTACACTTTCAACGTCACGCTCCAGGACAGGGGCGGCAATGTCAATTCATCGCCGACGTGGTGGGTTCTGATAAACATAACGAGGAACGAGTCTGCTGTCATACAGAGCATAAATTCCACCGCAGCCAATTCTTCGGCGAATTTCACATTCATCAACTCGACGGGCCAGCTTGCCGACATGAGCAGTATTGAAAATGACGCAAAATACATTTTCAGGTTCAACATAAGCGGCCTTGTCACAGAAATAATCAACTTCACATGGTATCAGGCCAACACGTCGAATATTGTCAACGTAACCAAGAATATAACACTTGCAAACCTGACTTCAAACTTCACCTCTGCCGGCGGCGTGGTGGACGATTACGTGTGGGTCAACCTGAACAGTTTTCTTGCGGAGAACTATACGGCATACGTCTCGTTCCCCAAGGTTTACAGGATTTACTATTACATGAATGGCACGCCGCAGCAGCCGAACATGACGAGGTTCACCGCTGAGTGCAACTCAGCCAGGAACAACACCCCATGCTTTGTCCTGTCGGCGAACAGCACTTCTATCTATCTTTCCAGCTTCTCGGGAGCTGCCGCAGGCAACGACACGAAGGCCCCCGAACTCTCGGTGCAGTCGCCGTCCGGGACTTACACTTCTTCAAACATATCCCTCAATTTCACTACCGGCGACAATGTCGCCCTTGATTCATGCTGGTACAAGCTGAACTCCGGCGGCAATTCAACGCTTGGCAGCTGCCGGAACGTCACTTTCATAGCGGCATCCGGCTCGAATACGATAATCGTCGGTGCGAACGATTCTTCCGGAAATGCAAACCACAGCACCGTCACATTCACTTATAATGCGCCGTCAACTTCGTCATCATCAGGCGGCAGTTCAGGGGGCGGAGGAGGCGCGTCGTCAACGCCCGTGCAGAACAAGACAGAACAGCCGCCGCCGCCGCCCGTGGTCAATGTCATCAAGAACAAGACGGAGGAGAAGCCTGTTGCCGTCTGCCTCAATGCCACGACCTTAGTGGCATTCAATGGCTCCTGTGTGATGTACAACAGCACGTGCGACGTGCCCTCAAACGCCACCGTCGTCGGCGAATGCCCGGTGACAAAGGAAGAGGAAGATGGCCTGAAAATGCCTGTAGTTTTGGCCGCGGCCGCCGTCGTGATTGTAATAGTGCTGGCGGCCGCGTACGTGTCGCTCAGAAAACCAAGCAAAAAAAAGATTAAAAGCCACAAGGTCAAAGTGTCAAAATGAGGAAAGCCGTTGCAGCCGTCATCGTATCCGCGATTGTCATCGCGTCTGTTGTGGCTATTTTCGCCCTCAACCCATCGGGCTACGCGATAACTGAATACAGGAGGGAGACTTATCTTGTGACTAGGGTAGTGGATGGCGACACAGTCGTGCTTGAAAGCGGGGAAAGCGTCCGGCTCATCGGCATAGACACGCCCGAGCGCGGCCAGGAATGCTACAAGGAAGCTACCGGGAGGCTGAAGGAGCTTATACTGAAGAAGGACGTCGATGTCGAACGGGATATCGAGGACAAGGACAGGTACAAGCGCTCCCTGCGGTACATATTCTACAACGGCACTTTCATAAACGAGCTTCTGGTCCGCGAGGGCTACGCATACCTGTATTTTGTGGAGCCGAATTCCAGATACAACGATGTCCTGAAAGAGGCAGCGCAGGCGGCGAAAGCCGAAGGTACAGGATGTTTGTGGAAAGATGAATGATTTTTAATCATTTGTCTTGATATTTCTTGTTATGGATAGACAGTTGATGGTCGATAAGACCGCCGAATATGTGAAAGAGAGGATGGCTGGCGACTCGTCTGGTCATGACTGGTGGCATGTCTACAGGGTATGGAAGACTGCCGTAAGGATAGGGAAAAAGGAAGGCGTGGATTTATTTACGGTAGAGCTCGCAGCTCTTCTTCACGATATAGCTGACTTCAAGTTTCACGGAGGAGATGAATCTGCCGGCCCACGTGCCGCAAGGGAATGGCTTGAGAAGCTTGGGACGGATGAAAGCGTTGTTTTCCATGTCTGTGAGATAATAAGAGACATTTCTTTCAAAGGCGCTAACGTCAGTACGAAAATGAAGACTAAGGAGGGGATGGTGGTGCAGGACGCCGACCGGTTGGATGCAATAGGCGCAATTGGGATTGCCCGGACCTTTGCCTATGGCGGCTCGAAAGGAAGAGTTATGTACGACCCGGATATAAAACCCGTGATGCACCAGTCATTCGAGCAGTATAAAAACAGCAAAAATCCTACATTGAACCATTTCTATGAAAAACTGCTTCTATTGAAGAACTTGATGAACACAAAAACCGCGAAGGACATGGCCGAAAGGCGCCACAAGTTAATGGAAGATTTCCTTTCTGAATTCTTCAGAGAATGGGAAGGCAGGGCCTAGCCCATCCACCTCTCTTCCCACTCATCCATTTCGCTGTTGTTGACAGCCTTTTCGCCGCGCTTCTCGGGCTTCCGCCATATAAGGCCGACGACGGCCCCGAACGCCATGCCTGCTATGTGAGCCATGTTGGCGGTGCTGCTCGGAAAGAAGACGCCGGCTATGTCAAGAATCAGCCACACTATGGCGGCGACTATCATGGGCATCGGCACCCCGAGGTTCCACACTATCATCCTTGGCATCGTCACCGCGACGACCCCTATGACTGCGAATATCGCCCCCGACGCTCCAAGGGACGCGTCATAGAACATGGCCGAAGCCAGCGAGGAGGCGATGCCGCCAGCGAAGAAGACCGCGAGCAGCCTTTTCTCCCCGAATCTGCTCTCGAATATAAGGCCGAACAGGCCCAGGGCGAAGAGGTTCGAGAGGAGGTGCATCGGGTCGCCGTGCAGGAACATTGATGTTACGAGAGTCCACGGCCTATCGAATCCGGAAAGCAGGAAGGCCTCGGTGAAGCCGGGTATCTGCTGCAGCAGGAACACGGCAAATATTATCCCACACAAGGCGAGCGCGTAGTATTTCATGTCTATTTTACATTCCTGCAGAACAGACTTAAAAGAACGGGGGAAATGACGACGGTTGCTATTATGGCGAACACGACCGAGCTGTAGAGCGCCGGAGTTATTATTCCCAGGGCAAATATTATCTGGGCTATGACTATGTTTTCATTCCCCCTGGGTATCATGGATATCCCTATGAGGGTCGCCTCCTTCCTGTTGAAGCCGAAGAGCCTTGACAGAAGACCGGCCCCGAGAAGCTTTGCCAGCACCGATGCTATGAATATAACCGCTATGATGGTGAAATCCAGGCCGCTGAAAACCAGAAGGGTGCCTATGGACGCGTAGAAAAGCGGCTCAAGGAAGCCCTCCGAAACCACGCGGGTTTTGTTTTCTATCACACTCTTAAGCTCCGAGTTGGCGATTGCCATGCCGGCCATGAATGCACCTGTTGCCAAGCTGAGGCCCAAATTCTCGGTAACGAACGAGACAGCGAAAGCGGCCGCTATGGGTATCGTGAAAAGAACGAATTCATCCCTGAACAGGCTCAGCCATTTCACAGTCCTTGACAGCACCCTGGAGCCTAAGGTCAGGATGAACAGATAAAACCCTATCGTAAGGAGGAATATTTTTAATATGTCGAATACGTCCACCGTGTTGTTCTTCACGATGAAGTTGAACATGGAGAGCGCCATTATCCCGACGACGTCGTCCGCTATCGTTATAGCCACGATGAATTTGCCCGTATAGGAGTGGAAATGCCCCGTCTTCTGGAGGATGGAAAAGAGCGTTATGTTGCTGGTAGAGACTAATATTGTGCCTATGGCGACGCCTATTATGTAATCGCCGAAGAAGTACATGCCTACCAGAAACCCGCCAGCGAATGAGAACAGTCCGGCCATGACAGCGATGAAGCTGGCCCTGTAGGTGCTTTGCCTTATCTCGTCGAACTTCACCTCGAGCCCTGCCATGAACAGCACGGCTATTATTCCTATCATTATGAAGCTGCCTATGAAGTCGTCAAAGAACACGATGCCGAGAATCGGCCCGGCTACGATGCCGGCTATTATCTGGCCTATGAGAGACGTCAGCCCTATCCTTTGCGTGACGATGCCGCCAAGCTTGGCGGCTATTATAAGGATGCCCAGCGAGAGCAGGATTTCTGACATTATATTTCACTCTGTGATAATTATGCTGCTATCTGTTTAACTTTTTTGCTTTTAAACCTAAAACTGGTACGAGGAGTAGTGTGAGCTGCTGGAAGAATGAAAAATTTATTTGCTAAAACCTTTATTACTCCTTTCAACTTAATTAAATGAGTGGTTCTATGGTTGAATACGACGAGTTCGGTCCGGAGAAGATAATTGACGTCTACCACCCGAAGAGCAGGATGAGAGGATTTCTGGTTCTGGACAACACGGCTCTCGGGCCCGGGAAGGGCGGCATACGCATGACATCGTCCGTGAACATAGACGAGGTGTCTAAGCTGGCAAGGAACATGACATGGAAGTGCGCCATAGCGGAGCTGCCTTTCGGGGGTGCGAAATCCGGCATCGTAGCGGACTCAAAGAAGCTCAACCCGGCCCAGAAGAAAGAACTAATAGAAGCTTTCGCCGAGGCGATAAAACCGGTGTGCCCGTCACAGTATGTCGCCGCGCCCGACATGTACATGGCCGAGGACGAGATGCGCATATTTGTCAATGCCAACGGCAGCCGGAAGTCCGCCACAGGCAAGCCAAGAGACATGGGAGGCATACCTCATGAGCTAGGAAGCACCGGATTCGGAGTGTTCCATGCGGCAAAGGTCGCCGTGGAGCATGCAGGTCTCGAGATAAACGGCCTGAAGTTCGTAATCGAGGGCTTTGGCAATGTCGGGATGTTCGCCGCCAAATTCCTCACCGAGCACGGCGCCACTCTGGTGGCGGCTTCGGATTCCAGGGGCACTGCATACAGCGACAGGGGGCTGGATTTCAAGAAGCTGGATGAGACGAAGGAGAAGACCGGAAGCGTTGTCAACTACAAGGGCGCAAAAATCCTTTCAAACAAGGACATAATAGGAATAAAGGCCGACATGCTCATACCGGCTGCGATTCCAAATCTCATAGGGATAGGGGACGTGGACCATATCAAGGCGAGGATAATAGTCGAGGGCTCCAACATACCCATAACTCCCGATGTCGAGGATGTGCTGGCAGGCAGGGGTGTTGTAATAGTTCCTGACATAGTTGCAAATGCAGGAGGCGTAATAAGCAGTTATGCCGAGTATGTGGGAAAGAATGACAAGGAAATGTTCAGGCTGGTGGAGAAGAAGGTCTCCGCGAACACCAAGGCAGTCCTCCAGTGCATTTCCGACCACTCTGAGAGTTCGCGCCACTGCGCGATGAAAATCGCAAAAGAACGCGTCCTCAAGGCATGCAAGTTCTGCCGGATATGAATGATTTATTAATGCGAATTGAGATATTCTTATGAAGAACCTTCTGAAGAAGGGCTCTGTCCTTCTTTATACAAGCGAAGACGATATAGACCCGAACTTCTATTACGCCGCGAAACTGAGCCGCGCGCGCCGCCTGAGCGGCTATCTGGCGCTTGGCAAAGGCAGGCCGGTTCTGGTGACGAACGCCCTTGAACTCGGGACGTTCAAAGGCAAGAAAAATTTCAGGGCTGTTCAGGCTGACAGCAGGGAGCATCTCAAGGGCCTTCTGAGGAAAAGCTTGGGCCGCAAGGTTGGTATTAACTGCGATTACGTCACTGTGAATTCAATGAAAAGGCTGAGGTCGATTCTTCGCGGCAGGAAATTCGTGGACGTCTCGAAGGCCTTCGCCGAAATGCGCTCCGTAAAGACAAAGGAGGAGATAAAGAATATAAGGCAGTCCTGCAGGATTACGGAGGATATTTTCTCTAAATTACAATCGGAAATAAAGCGCGGAAAGACCGAGATTGAGTTGGCGAATTCAGTCGAAGCGGAGGCGAAAAGGCTGGGAGCGGAGGACGTCTCATTCCAGCCTATAATAGCCTTCGGAAAGAACAGTGCTGTCCCCCATCACAGGCCCGGAAAGACAAAAATAGCGGAAGGGTTAATCATTGCTGACATAGGCGTTATATACGACGGATATTGCAGCGACATGACGAGGATGTTCTATGTCGGCAAGCCGACGGCGATGCACAATCACATGTACGCAGTTGTTAACAGGGCAAGAAAAGCCGCCCTAGGCGCAATAAGGCGCGGCGCCAAGGCGTCTGATGTTTTTGATGCAGCGAACAGTGAGATAAAGGAAAGCTACGGGAAGGACATGGTACACAGCCTGGGACACGGTCTCGGCATAATGGTCCATGATTACCCAGGTTCGCTATCGCCCAAAAACCGCTATATCATCAAAGATAACATGTGCATGACAGTGGAGCCCGGATACTATCAGGAAGGGTTCGGCGGCGTGCGCATAGAAGACGACATAGTCGTGAAGAATGGGAAGCCGCTTATGCTCTCGAGGGCTCCTGAAAAACTGACAATGATTTAACGCGGCGGTAAGGAGCTTGACTATTTCAACTCTCTGTCGACCACTGCGAATACTGCGGCCTGGTTTGACCCCTCTACGCGCTGGGAGTTTATGAAGAATGTCGGGGTCGCCTTCACACCTTTCTGTATCCCCTCGTTATAGTCGCCGCTGACGATGCCCTGCATAGCCCCGCTGTCAAGGCATGCGTCTATGTCAACGCCTAGCCGGGCTGCATAGTCCTTCAGGTTCGCAGGATAAAGGGCGCCCTGGTTCGCGAAAAGCATGTCGTGATATGCCCAGTAATCGCCGCCCAAATCCTTCACGCATTCAGCCGCTTCAGCGGCTTTCTGCGCCTGCGGATGTATGCTCCTTAGGGGGAAGTTCTTGTAGACGAATTTTACGCTGTCCCCGTATTTCTCCACAAGCGCATCGCTTATTCCTGACGCCGCCTTGCAGGCAGGGCATTGGAAGTCCGAATATTCGACAACAACCACACTTGCATCCGCCCCGCCCTTGAAAGTCTTGTCCAGATACTGGCCTGTGGGGCTGTATTTCTTGCCGCCTATGAGCATGCCAGCGACCAAAAGAAGTATCACAACAATAACGATGCCTGCGATATACGATTTCTTCATTTCATCACTCATTAATCTTGACTTATAGGTTTTTAAGCGTTACCGCATCTTCGCGATTTTCTTCATCACATCCCCGAATCTGTCAACTTCTTCCTTTGTGTTGTACAGATACAGCGAAGCCCTGACAGAGCCCTTTATGCCCCTCGCATCAAACCACGAATGCACGCAGTGCTGGCCTGAGCGCACCATTATGTTGAATTCATTGAGCATGAGGGCGATCTGGTGAAAGTCCATATCCTTTACATTGAAAGAAAGAACGCCGCCTCTCTTGTCGGCCGAAGGCCCAAGGATGCTCATGCCGTCTATTCCCGATATGAGTTTGGTTGCGTAGTTGTTCAATTCGGTTTCGTGCTTCTCTATGTTTTTCATTCCGGCGCCTTTCAGGTAGTCTATCGCTGCTGCAAGGCCTATAGCTCCGGCGTAGTTCTGCAACCCTGCCTCAAACTTCTCAGGAGGTTTCAGGAAGTCCGCCGTGCGGTATGTGGTCTTGCTTACCGTGTCGCCGCCTGTCATGAAAGGAGGAAGCCCTTCAAGTAGATCTTTCCTGCCGTACAGAACGCCTATGCTGGGACCCAGCATCTTGTGGCCTGAGAAGGCGATGAAGTCCGCGCCCAGCTTCCTGACATCTATCTCCTTGTGAGGCGCGCTCTGGGCGCAATCCAGTATGACATTTGCTCCTACGTCGTGCGCCATGCTGCATATTTCTTTCACGGGATTCGTGACGCCGTCTATATTGGATGTATGCACGACGGACACAAGCTTCACATTCTTGTCAAGCATGTTCTCGAAATTCTTCATGTCAAACATGCCGTCTGCGTTTGTCTTTATTACTTCATGCTTATGTCCTTGCCATGGCACAAGATTCGAGTTGTGCTCCTTGTCCGTCGTCAGCACGACGTCGTTTTTGCCGAGTTTTATGGAATGCGACAGCAGATTTATGCTCTCGGTGGTGTTCTTCGTAAATATTATCTCGTTGTGTTTTGCGTTTACGAATTTCGCTACCTTTTCCCTTGATTTTGCATACTCTTCTTCGGTGCGCTTTCCTATCTTGTGCATGCTCCTTCCGGCGCAGCCCGGGAACTCGTAATAATATCTTTCCATCGCCTGCACGACCTGCACGGGTTTGAGGCTCATGCAGGCGTTGTCGAAGTACACTACCTTTCCGTCTTTTAGTATCGGGAAGTCCTTTCTTGTTTTTTCAGCGTTCATTTCAATTCCTCGTTTATGACACTCTCAAGATCCCACAGGCTTTTCGGTCCCACGACATACCTCTCGTTTATGAAGAACGTCGGCGTGCCGTATATGCCTGACTGCAGCCCGTCCTGGTAGTTCTCTTCTACTTTGCCCGAATACCTGTCTTCATCTAGGCATTGTGAAAACGCTTCATGGTCAAGCCCAGCATCCGAGGCAAGCTCTTTCAGTTTTGCCGCCGTGAGGTTGTCCTGATTCCTGAATATAATGTCGCGATATGCAAAATCCTGTCTCTGTTCCCAAGCGCAGTATGAGGCTTCGCCTGCGATGCGGCTGCCCTCGTGGTTCGGCAGCGGGAAGACGCGGAAAACGAACCTTATTCTGCCTTCATACTTGCGCAACATCTCCTTCACTATGGGCTCCGTCTTCTTCGTGTATTGACAGGCGTAGCAGCCAAACTCCACTATCGTGACATTTGCGTTCTCATATCCTATGAATGGATGGCCTTCGCCCGGACCTGCAGGCAGCAGGTTCCTTACTATTGATGGATCAACACATGACTCATCCGACTGCGAGACGGATGTGCTGTCTATATTGAATATGCAGAACTCGCTTGAATCCGGCCCGTTGCAGTTGCCATAAGCCCACCAATTATAGACGCCGGCACTTATCATGGCGATGCTGGCGAAAAGCATTATTATGAAAATCCATGAAATCAGGACGAAGCGCCTGAATACCAGTCTTGAGAGAGAGGGGCTTATTTTCATGAGGTTGCCAGTGATTTTTGCCTTCATCTTGTTGTCGAATTCCGTGTCGCACGGTTTGAGGAGAGCTTGCCTCTTTATGCAATGCAGCGCCTCTCTGAAATAGTACCTGTATTTAGCCGAGAAAATTCCTAATATTCCGAATATTACGATACCGACAATGCAAAAGACCATTATGAAGTCTCCATGATTCTATTGAATATATAAAAGATAAAAAAAGCTTTAATCGAGGCATTCCGCGTACTGGTCGGGATGGTGGCCCATATGCTCTCTCCACGACTCGTCCGTGTATCCGGACGGCGTTGCGCATTTATCGGGAAGCTGGGCTGCCAGCGCCCTCTTGTAATCCGCCTGGCTGTACTGCGGCACAAATGTCGTATAAGCAACGAACGCAAAGACCAGTATGCCAACGGCAAGTATCGCATATAGCATCATTTTTTCTCCCATATTATCACCTCCGTTTTTTCCACAACAAAAATTGCAATTATGTACAAAGATATAGAAGCGCCTATGATTATGGAAATTACGTTCTGGTAAAACGGTGCGCTTGCTATAAGCAGGCCCGCATTGAATATCATAAGCTTGATTGAGACCGGCTTGTCTTTTATGAGAAGCGCAACTGAAACTAGAAGAAAGAACAGCCCCATAAGCCAGAAATATACATTGTAATCTTGCAGGAACATCAGTGCGGTATCTGATATTATTATGCCGAACATTGCAAGCAGCGACGCCGCGCCAACGCATATTGTATGGCATACGTTATGGGCGCTTGCCACTGCGCCGCCTCCGGATGCGCTTCCTAAAGCTCCAAAAAGCCTGTTTTGTTTTCTCTTTTTCATATGAATCACAGGGTTGTCAGCAGCAGTATGACGCCCAAAATTATCATCATGATGCCGTTTGCCAGCTTCATATACTTCTTGCTGCTTTTTTCCCATTTGTCAATTTTTTTCAGCGTGCGCCTGTTGAAGGCAAGAAGCAGTATCGCGACAAGAGGCAGCACGAAGAATATGTTGTAGATTACGAGATATGCAAATCCCTGCCAGAATGTTGTGCTTATCGAAAGCATGCTTATGATGCCGACGTAAATGCCTCCGGAGCACGGGAACTCGCAAAGCCCCACAAGGAAGCCCAGCACAATAGCGGACGGTATGGTTGCCTTTGTCATCCAGTTCTTTATCCTTCCTGTCTGCGAGCCCGGAATCCGCAGCGACAGCCATCTGCCGTAGAAGAAATAATCCTTGATGCTTACAAAGCCAAGAATAATTACCACCACGGCCGCAACCTGCGCGATGAAATGCGGCGAATCGGATATTATTATTGCCTGAAGTATTCCGAGCCCTATGAGCAGGTATGTGAGGAATATCATCGAGATGTAGACAAGTCCTATCTTCAGCATGTCCTTTCTTGTCCTTTTCAGGATGAAGAGCAGAGCGATAAAGAAGAGAAGCACGCCGAAGGCGCACGGATTGAAGCTGTCGACTATTGCCGTTGAAACTACTATCGGAAGGATTGCCTGCTCCGGAATGCCTTTTTCCTGCTTTATGGAGCCGACGGCTTCCTGTATCCGCGTTTCTATTGGAAATTCCTTTATGCTTCCCATATACATGACTTTGTAGGATGTGAGCTTGTCCTTGTCAAGCATGTAGTCCTGGTATATGACGGCCTTCGGGTAGTTCCCGTCCGGATACATATCCATGAACTCGCCGAGCATGTCCAGCGGCACATGGCCCTCCAAAACAAGATTTCCCATGGAGACAACCATATGGCCCTGCATAGTGATGGGTATACCGCGCTCTTCGTTGAATTTGCTCAGCTCCTCCCTCATGCTTGGGTTGTTGATGACGAGCTTCTCCTCATACGATGATATTCCATTTTCTTTCAGGAACATCCTAAAGTTCGAAAGGTACATGTTGCAGTGGCCGCACGCCTCGTTTTTGTACACTGTCACGTCGGGCTGTGCAAGCGCCGCGAATGAAAAAAGAATCATGAAAATGGTAAAAAAAGAAAAAAACCTCATCTAACACCCTCCTATCTGCTGAGGCAGCTGCTGGAGATTTGAAGGCAGTTGCTGTGTTGTCTGTGGTTGTTGCGCTGGTTCTGCGGCGGCGTATGCGTAGCCGGAAATCCTGCCTTCAAGGTTCGAGAGTTGCACGCTCTGCATTGCGCTCACCAATATGAGAAGCACGAGCGCGACCATCACGGCTGTTTGTTTTTCCATTCTAGCAACCCCCCACCTGCTGCGGCAGGCCGCTTATAGACTGCCCCGTAATTGCCGGCTGCACATTGCCCGACTGCTCCATGTAGCGCTGGACCATCTGCTGGGGGAAGGATATGGACTTGACTTTCAGGACCTCGTCCATTATCTGCTCGTCTGTCATGTTTGTGTTTATGAGCAGGTATTTCATGATGCCCCTCATTGCCGCGCTGTGCGCGCATCCACAAGCAGGCTGCCCATTCCTCTGTATGAGAGTGGTAGCGCCGCAGCAGAACTCGCACGCAACTGACATGCCCATTTTGATGTAGCGCTGCTGCGCATCGACGGAAAGGTCTGAGAACTTTATTTTTCCGTCGTCGTACAGGTCGCCGTCAAGCGCCGCCATGGTATTCAGGGCTTCTTCGGGTTTTTCATAATCCACCCCAAGATCTTTTCCGTACCCTTCCGGCACTCCTCTGGGTATCACGTTGTCAATCGCCTGCTGCAGGGCAAAACTGCTGTATTTTATTTCCGGCTGCCCTGATTGGGTTTCTGCAGTCTTTGTGTCTTGTGCAACCATCTTTCCTGATATGCCCATCAGAGCAAACTGGTTGTAGGCCACAACCAGGAATGCTGCTATCAGGAGGGTGTACACGATTTTTGATTTGTCTTTTTCTGTCATACCAGTAAGTTGGATGAAACGGCATATAACACATAAGGTGAAACTAGTTTCACCCAATGCAGCTTATTAGTTGAACAAAAAATCATATACAAACATAGATGTCATCTTGAAGACGCCTGAAACTGCCGTCTTTAGACGGTATATAGTTAGAGGCGTCTTCGGGATCACATCTTCTCACAAACCAGCACCTTCAGGTGCTGATATTAAGGAAGATATGATTTACAATTGATCATTTGTACGAATATGCGCAGCTTTTGCAGCAGAAACTGAGCATTTTATCCCCGAATTTCTGCTTGTAAACTCCCCTGTAAATCTCACATTCGCAATGTGCGCAAACTACGAGCTTCTCTTCTATTACTGTATTCAGCAGGCCGGAAAGCTTAGCTAACAGGTCCAAAAGCGACTTCTTGCCTTCTGGCATCAACTTGTAGACTTTCCTTGTTTTTTTGTTTGATTTCTTAAGGTCCAATTTAACATAATTCTTTTTTTCCAGCTTCTTAAGAAGAGGGTATATCTGCCCTGCGCTTGGCTTTTTGCCGGTTCGCTTGCCAAGCTCTTCGATAAGCTCGTAGCCGTGCCTAGGGCTCTCGTGCAGCAAAACAAATATGTACAACTTTGTCAGGTTTGTTAAATAACTTTCTTCGGTTTTCATATTATCAACCAATTAAGATTTACCACCAGCCCATCATTGACATGATGCCGTATCCACCATACGATCTATATGATGGGTAATATCCAGTATAGTAATTGTTGTATATACCAGAGTAACTGCCAGACCACACAGGCGAGTAGCTGTATGGACCTCCGTCGTAATAGCTCATATGATACCCGCTACCTCCAATGAAAAACAAGCCTAATAGGGAAATCGCAACAACGGTGCTAAAGAGTTTATACTTCATACAGACCACATTTCCGTATATATCTAATAATGATATAATCTTAAATATTTATCTTTAATAGATATATCATAAAGAGATATAAGTTGGTCGATATTGTATGGGCTTATTGGCATGCTGCTAAAGAGGCATAAGACATGAACAAGAAAATAATCGCTGCCGGGATTGTTATGACAGCCTTTTTATTTGTCTTAGCTTTTTTTGTTGACAAGATTTTTTATTACCCGGCCTTGATTGCTGCTATGATACTCATGCATTTGGGAATACATGAAAGGCATTGACAGAAAATTGAGGTGATACATATGGTAAAATGCGATGGGTGTGGGAATTTTGTCAAGAGGAGCAAGGCAAAATCTGTACTGGTAGGCGACAAGCAGAGATTTTCTGCTGTAAAGGCTGTACCGAGCTTTTATGGCAAAAGTATGAAATGACGACTGGTATAAGTAATGAAAGGGAAAAAATTGTTTAACTGCGAAAAATGTAGACTGAAGTATAAAGAAAAGAAATGGGCTGACAAATGCTATGCGTGGTGCAAAGAGCATCCGAGCTGCAACATTCTTATAATCAAGCATGCGGTGAAATGAGTGAAATATGGATACACAAAAGAGGTTAAATTGAATTTTGATGCGGCTGTTGCAAAGGCGAGAGAAGAGTTGCAAAAGGAAGGATTTGGCGTACTTACAGAGATAAATGTCAAGTCTACTCTGAAGAAAAAGCTCGATGTCGACTACGACGAGTACATTATATTGGGCGCGTGCAACCCGCCATTTGCCCATAAAGCGCTACTTGCAGAAAGAGAAGTAGGCCTGCTGCTTCCGTGCAATGTCATTATTTACAGGGATAAAGGAAAAACGTTTGTTTCTAGCATATTGCCAACTTCTGCTATGAGCATTATCAATAATGATAAACTGAATGCGGTTGCTGTCGCGGTCGAGGAAAAGTTGAAGAAAGTTATCAATAGTGTGGTTTGACATGGTAAAAGATGTAGTTAGTGACCGGCCCCCCACAAAGAAGATTGCGTTAAGCATCGGAGGGATGCACTGCGCCAGTTGCGCCCGGAATATTGAAAAGAAGCTCAAAAAGGAAAATGGTGTGATAAAATCCGATGTGAGCTATGCAGCAGCCAGGGCTTCAATAGAATACAACCCCAAGAAGATAAGCGAGAAAAAACTTGCGGAAGCTGTCAACAGGATGGGTTACAAAGCATTCTTCACCGCTCCCGAATCAGAGGGATTTGCAACCGATCCTGTATGCGGCATGCGCGTTAGCAGAGCCAACTCGATAAAAAAACAGTTTGACGGAAGAATCCACTATTTCTGCAGCGAGGAATGCGTCAGAAAGTTCGAATCTCCGGAAGAAGAATTAAAAGGCATGAAAAGAAGGGTAGCGATAGCGCTGTCCGGCGTCCTTATTCTTGCATTATTGCGCGTTATTGCGATGTTTACGCTTGCTGCAGGCGTCACCCTGATAACATGGGCGCCGATACCTTCGCTTCCGTGGTTCACCTGGGGCTACTGGCTGTTCATTCTAACCACTCCGATACAGTTCATAGGAGGCTGGACATTTTACAAGGGCGCGTATAACGCCCTCAGAAACAGGAGCCTGAACATGGATTTCCTCATCGCAATGGGAACCCTTACCGCATGGGCATTCAGCTCGTTCGTACTTTTCTTCCCGGGCGCCCTTCCGGTAAAAGAGAAAGACGTGTATTTTGAAGTATCGGCCGTAATCATCGCCTTCGTGCTTCTCGGCAAATTCATGGAGGATTATATTAAAAAGCGCACGTCTGCAGCAGTAAGAAAGCTTCTTGACCTTCGCCCCAAAACAGCGCACGTGATGCGCGACGGGAAAGAGGTTGAGATACTCGCAGAGGAAATCATGGCAGGCGAAATTGTCGTTGTCCGTCCCGGAGAGAAGATACCTGTTGACGGTTTAGTGATAGAAGGTGAAAGCAGCGTTGACGAATCCATGATAACAGGAGAAAGCATTCCTGTCTCAAAGAAAAAAGGCGATGAGGTAATCGGCGCGACAATGAACAAGCATGGCATGATAAAATTCAAGGCGACAAAGGTCGGCTCTGAAACCGCGCTCATGCAGATAGTCAAGATGATAGAGGAAGCACAGGCTTCAAGCGCGCCCATACAGAGGATTGCAGACAGAGTAAGCTCCTATTTTGTCCCTGCAGTAATTGTGGTCGCCCTGCTTTCTTTCGCGGGATGGTGGCTCATCGGTGGAAACTTCACAATGGCAATTCTGGCTTTTGTGGCTGTTCTTATAATATCATGCCCATGCGCGCTCGGAATTGCTACACCCGCGGTGCTTATGGTAGGCGTCGGGAAGGGCGCGGAGGCAGGCATACTGATACGCGGCGGGGAATATTTGGAGCGCGCACACAAACTGCAGATTGTTGTTTTTGACAAGACAGGAACCCTTACAAAAGGGGAGCCCGAGGTCACGGACATCGTCCCTATTGGCAGATTCACAGACGATTACGTCCTTGGCGTGGTCGCGGCAGCAGAATCCGGGTCAGAGCATCCGCTTGCAAAGGCAGTGATGCAAAAGGCTGCAGAATCAAACATAGAGATAAGAAATGCTTCATCATTCGAGGCGGTCAGCGGGAAAGGCATAAAGGCGAAAATCGGCAGGAATTCGGTTGCTGTAGGGAGCAGAAAAATGATGTCCGACAGAGGGACTGCAATAAGCAGCGATGCAGAAGAGAAAATAAAATCACTTGAACATGAGGGCAAGACAGTCATCCTCGTATCACAGGACTCTGCCCTCATCGGCATGATTGCAATAGCCGATTCTCTCAAGGAGCATTCTGCCGAGGCAGTAAAAGAGCTTGGCATCATTGGAATAGAATCTGTGATGCTTACTGGAGATAACGAGCGAACCGCAAACGCGATTGCCTCACAGGTTGGCATAAAGCGGGTGATAGCAAACGTTCTTCCGCATGAGAAGCTTGACGTCATAAAGAAGCTGCAGGCAGAGGGCAAGGTTGTCGCAATGGTCGGCGACGGGATAAACGACGCGCCTGCGCTCGCCCAGGCTGACATCGGGATAGCCATCGGCTCTGGGACAGACGTTGCAAAGGAAACTGGCGGGATAATTTTGATAAAGGACGATTTGAGGGATGTCATCAATGGAATAAAGCTTAGCAGGTTGACAATGAAGAAAATAAAGCAGAATTTATTCTGGGCACTTGCCTATAATACCGCGGCAATACCGTTGGCTGCATTCGGGTACCTTAATCCTATAATCGCGGCTGCTGCAATGGCGCTGAGCTCGCTTACGGTGGTTATGAACTCCGCACTTATGAAGAGATATAAGATGGTTAGCAATGATGAAAAATAAATTCGTGATGCATGGGATAATAGAAAGCAATAAAAAATTAAAGGAGGTGAAAAGATGGCTGATAAATTAAATGCAAAAAATCTCGGTCTGGCAGGCGGTATTTTGTGGAGTCTGACACTATTCGTCACTACTCTTGCTGCTACAGGAAGCGGCTTTGGCACCCAATACCTTGCGGCATATGGAAGCTTGCATCCCGGCTATTCGATAAGTATTGCAGGCAGCATTATTGGCCTGATATACGGATTTATATGCGGTTTTGTAGGCCTATACCTGTTGGCATGGCTCTACAACTGGCTTAACAAAAAGAGGTGATACAATGCTTGCTCTATTCAAGAAGAAATGCGAGTATTGCAGGGCAAAAATAGAAACTGATACAGTTATTAAAAGAAACATAAAAGTTCCCGGGTATGTAGGCACATTTGAAAAGGCATTCTGCAGCGAGGCGCACGCAGATGCATATGAAACAGAGCTAGAGAATAAGCAAAATGCAGGCAAAAGCTGCGGTGGGTGCTGTTAGAAAAAATTATTGCAGGTGATTAAAAGTGCTACTAAATCCTTGGATGGCTCTTTCATTAGTTGTATTAGGCATATGGATCATTATATTTCTTCTAAGCAAGAAAACTAGAAAGGAGATGTTTTGGGTTAGCTTATTCACGATGCCATTCGGATTAACAGAGCCTTTATTTGTTCCGGCCTACTGGAATCCACCCTCATTATTCAATCTTGCTGCAAAAACCGGTTTTGATGTTGAAAGCTTAATTTTTAGTTTCGCAATTGGAGGAGTTGGATCAGTTCTTTATGAGATTTCCTCAAAAGCCGCTCATAAAAAAATGGCGAGGCATGAAATGCGCAGCAGGATACATAGATTTCATTTACTTGCTATTGTTTCGCCTGTAATTGTCTTCTTGCCTTTGCATATTTTTACAACGTTGAATCCGATTTATTCGGCTAGTATTGCAATGTTCGTAGGTGGAATTGCAGCTGTTTTGTGCAGGCCAGATTTAAAAAATAAAGTACTGATCGGGGGATTGATGTTTTTGTTATTATATTTCATATCTTTCCTAGCCCTTAACATCATGTACCCTGGAGTTGTTTATGAAGTATGGAATCTGAAGGCAATATCTAGCATTTTAATACTCGAAGTCCCTCTAGAAGAATTGATATTTGCATTTACTTTCGGAATGCTGTGGTCAAGCATATATGAACATGCTTTGTGGTATAAATTAGAAACTAGGAGGAAATGAGAGAATGGCAAAAGATCCGGTATGCGGTATGAATGTGGACGAGAAGAAGGCTGCAAAAATGAACTACAAGGGCAAGACATATTATTTTTGCAGCCAAACATGTCAGTTCGCGTTTGAAAAGAACCCAAAACAATTTGCAAAGTAAGAGGTGATATGCGATGTTAGAAAAATTGTCAAAGGCAAAACCGCCGGTGCTTGAAGCATGGATGCTTGGAGCTGGTGTAGCAGGTTTCGGCTTGGGCGCATTGCTTGTAGATTATACAAAGCAATACGCATTATGGATATTTCTGGTCGGGCTTGTTATTCATCTCTGGGCGATGTACAAAATTTGCAGGTGATTGAATGGAAACTGTGACTTTGAAAATACAGGATGCTGAGTGCAACGACAAAAGCTGCCCGATGCCGCTTGAGTTCATGCCTAGCCTAGAGCCTGCAGTAAAGAATGTGAAGTATGACAAGAAATCAGGACTAGCAGCATTTAAGTACGATAAAAACAAAATATCGCCAGAGAAAATCAGGCAAGCGGTGGAAAAGATGGGGTATAAAATAAAGATGTGAGAATGTGGTTGACATGAAAATTCTGACAACACCCGGCTGCGTCGGGTGCAAGACCGTAGAGAATATGCTGGACAAGATGGGCGTCAAGTACAAAACTATGGACATAACAAAAAACCCTTCTGTGCTCAGAAAATGGCAAGTATTCCATGCTCTTGGGATTGTAATAAACGACAAACTTGAATTCACAGGCGTGCCGAAAGAGGATGAGCTAAAGAAGAAATTAGGAATGCGCTGATATGTGGTGTAATTTATGAGCAAATCTGATATGAAGGCAATTGCAATAATTGCTTTTATTATTTTGGTTTATGTAGCAATGGGCTTTATTATGCATCCGTGAGGTTGTCATATGGGATTTCTGGAAAATTATTTCATTCGGCCGGTATTGGAGCATACAGGATATAACTTGGTAAATACATTGGCTTATGCCGTCTTATTGATAGTAGCGCTGTTTTTAGTATACAAAATTCTTATTAAAATGAAAATCAAGCTTGATTGGAAATTATGGATTAGCTTGATACCATTCATTTTTCTTGGCGGGATGCTTAGGGCGCTGCAGGACATAAAATTCTTTGATTTTCTGGGAGTATACCATGTTTTCTTCGTCACGCCGGTTATATACGTAATAATTTTTCTCATGTCTTTTGCTGGCATTGTGGTTTCCAAATATTTCTGGAAAGATTTTATAATATATTTCGGAATTTTACTTGCAGTTGTTTTTTCAGTACCTGTTATTTTAAACGCAAAAAACACATTTTCATTTGCCCTTATAATCTCTATTGCCGCAATAAGTTACGCAGTTGTGTATGCAGTTCTGAGGCGCATAAAAATCAATATTCTTGGGAAATGGAATTCTTATAATTCGCAGATATTGGCAGCGCATTTGTTGGACGCAAGCGCAGCATTTGTGGCCGTTTCAATCATAGGCGGCTATAAAGAGTCCGGCGTATTCACATCTTTCCTTTTCTCGCAGATGCCGGGTTGGGTTTTTATTCCACTAAAAACTGTCATAGTGCTTATGGCGCTTTACTTCATTGACAAAGATAGCAAGAAGGAGATGAACTGGCTGCTCAAGTTTGCAATACTGATAATAGGCCTGGGACCGGCTTTGCATAACATATTTTCCGTTTTCATGGGCAGTAATATGGCTTAATTATAGTAAAAATCCAAAAATAAAAATACACGGAGGTGAAAAAAATGGCGAAGAAATATTCGGAATGGAGCCCGAAGGCAATGGGTAAGTGCTGCGGAATATTCGGGTTTATTGTTGGCATCATAGGCATTGTATGGCATGCAGGTTTCGGCCAGCCGACAGTTGCGCAGTTGCTCTACCCGTGGTTCACGCTGTCAAACCCGTCCATAGCGCTGGGAACGCTGGTAGCATTTGTTGTCATAGGATATGTATCGGGCTACTTGTGGGCGTTGGTCTATAACTGGGCACTGAAGAAATAACAGTTAAATTTTTTTTTATCCAAATGTCAGAATTTTATCGGATTCTTCGGCCAATTTTAATAAATCCTTTATAGTTGAAATCGGGCATATGTTGCTTCCTTCTTTCTGCCTTGATTTTAAGCATGTCCCGCAAATCAATATCTTGCCATTGCCTTCGGTAAACAACTTAATCTGTTCATCTATATTATATTTGTCATCTTCGATATCCTCAATCTCAACTCCCTTATTTATTAAAAAAATTTTTACTTCATGATTTGATTTCAATGATGTAATTCCAAGCCTAAAGGCATTCCAGACAACTTCTGCTTCATTTGTGCCTATTAAAATTCCAAATTTCATTTTTTCCGCCTCAATATTTTCTTTTTGTATTATTGTTATGTAATCTAATAATCCAAAGATAAACTAGAATTATAAATCCAATTAGTAGAATTATATAAAGAATATTAATAAAATTCCAATATCCCCAATTTCCTATCATATTTGTTTGTGGGAATTGTCCACCCATCATATTCATCATCCCCATCATGTCTCCAGAACCCATCATTCCATATCCGACATAAATATTATCATCACAGTAGAGCCTTCTTGCCATATTGATATGGAACTGCTCTTCCTCTTCAGAGTCTTCTTTCAATCCCATCATTTTATGCATTAGCTCATGACTTTCTCCGGGATGCATTTGTTCCATGTAATATTCACCTATTATCTCTAATTGAGGAACGGATAAACTCTTGCAGTCCGCTTTTGAATCTATCAATGTTTTAGCTTCGTTTATTTCCTGTTGACTGATTGCGCTGACTAAACCTACATTCAACAGCAAAATCAAATTTATGATAAATAACGACATTTTTCTCATGCGTTCACCTCATAATTCCTTAACAATTTTCCATTTTCCTTTAGCCTTTCAGCCAAAATCTCTCTGATTATATCAAATGCCTTAATTATCTTCGGATTAGTTAGTTTGTAGCAGATATTCTTGCCTTTTCTGTCTGACATGACGATGCCTTTGGACTTCATAATTGACAAGTGCTGGGAAATGTTGGTCTGGTTTAATTTTGTTTTTTCTATAAGTTCCGATACGGACATTTCTTTATCTCTTAGCAGATTCAAGATTTCCAATCTGGTAGGGTTCGAAAACACCTTGCACATTTCAGCATGAATTTTATACAATTCTTTCATAATAGTATTAGAATATTCTAATATTTAAATACATTTGGCACGTTTAAATTTATCGTTCACGCCTTACAGCTTGGTTTTTGGTAGATGATTTCATTCCTTATTCTTCATCATGACAACATTGGTCATGCCGCGCCGCTTCCTTTCCACGATGCCTTTTGACTCGAGCCTGTCGAGTATGCGGGTTACTTTCACCTTGTTCATGCCGCTTTTCTCGACGAGCTCGCTCTGGAATATGGCGCCCTGCGATGAGACCATGTCAAGCAGCTTCTTTTCGTCCGGCTCAAGGTTTCTGGTTTCTGGCTGTTTTTTTGGTTCCGGTTTCGCGCCTGTAAGAAACAGATAGATGCCGAAAATTCCAAGGCTCACATCTATGACGTAGCCTATTATTGATTCAGCAGGCATTGAGTTTGTGAAAGGGCATATGTTTTCAGGGAGGTTGCAGTCCTGATGAAGATATTGGTTGAGTTGCACTATATGAAGGGTGAATGTTGTTATGACGAAGAACAGGAATATTGATATTGAAATGAGGATTATTCCATATTGCTTTCTCTGGGTCATGTTTTTCATAGCTTAAACCTTTTCATGAGCAGCGAATTTCCCACAACGTTGCCGCTATTATTGAGTTGAGCAGAAAGCCATTAAAAGGGTATAGAATGCCTGCCGCTATCGGGATGCCCGCGGCATTGTAGATAAACGCCCAGAACAGGTTTTGCTTCATCTTTCGGATATGATAAGGATAGTGGTGAAAGGCGATATTTCTGTGTGCCATCACTGCGAGTGCGAGATTTACAGCGGCGGATACAAAGAACGGGAAAAGTTTATTATTGCAAAAATTGCGCAGCGGCATGCAGATGAGATGCAATCTATTACCGGTTCTGTCGGCCAACTTTCTTATCTGCAGAATACTTATGATATTTGATTTTGCTTTCAGAAGCGTATTTCTTTAGATCGTACAAATCTTGTTCAAACACCTCCATAGGGTGTGACATCTTCAGTAACGGAAGATCAGTTCTATTAAATAAATGCACCAGAAGTTGAAAGATAATTTAAATTGCAGGCTCTGTAGAAACCCTATGATTATCCTTGAATTTCTTTCCTGTCAAATTAAGGAGTTAATAAATCACTCTGTTTATTACAGGTTTTGGTAGGAGTGGATTTTGCGTTAATTTATATATCCTTGTCGATTCTAGCTGAACTTTAGAGCATTTCTACAAAGCCAAATTGCACTACGTAGTCAAAAATTTTCTATGGTGCTCAAATTCATCGATCTTTTGTTTCGCAGATCTGATATACTTGTCTGTTTTCTGAATTCTAATGGCAAACTTGTCCGCATATGTTTCTTCTATATCAGAATCATGATGAAACCTTGCAAGAAGCGAAAGAGGAGAGAAAAATCTGAGTATGGAAACCGACATTGTCAATACTGATGCCTTGCGTTTTAAATGCCCAAGCTCATGCAGCAGTACCGCTTCTATCTCCTTTTTATTGAGCAGCTCTGTAAGGCCGGCAGAAACGAATACCATAGGCTTGAATGACCTGAATGAAAAGGCGACAGGATTTATATTGTCTATAATGTACACTTTAGGCGTTTTAATTTTCATATTTGTGGATCGCATCTTTACAAATCTAAGGATATGTGTGTTCTTTATTTCCGCCTTTTTGTTAAAGAACATGTAAAATCCCGGGATGACAAAAAAGCCTGCTATTGTGCTAAACAGCAACGTTGTTGGCAAAGCCAGTGCTACAAGGTTGGCAAGATTGTTTGCGCACGGCATGCAGCCTACGCTGCATACGGCGGTTGTTGTCAAAACAACAAAGGGGAAAAACAGGAAAATTAAATGGCTGTAAATAAGACCTACTTTGGCTTTCGTCGAGAACTTAAATTTTCTGAGAATTAAAACCGCGATTATGGCAAACGAAAAAGAGCTTGCCATCAATAATAATTTGTCGGCATCAATAATAAATCCAGCAAAACATCCAAGTATCATCTGTCCTGCCCCTTTGAGAATCTTTTATAAAAGTAATTAGCAGCCACCTGCCCGAAATTGTTGATAAGCTTATTTACTGTATGATCGACGATTGATTCCTCAAATTCCTGCTTGGAAAAACGAGGAGAATATATATAATGGCTGCCGCCGCGACCGTTCTCTACTTTTCTAATAACTAAGTCCTTCTGATGCAGCCTGTCAAGCGTAACCGCAACACTTGTTAAAGCAACTTTTCTTCTTCTTTTCAATAACTTATGAACTTCTCTGGTTCTGGCTTTCTCTAATTTCCAAAGAATCACGAGTGTATCTGTTTCTAATGGGCTTAGAAAACTTTGCGCGCCTTTTTTATCGAATCTTAATTTGTTTATTTTCACCATATCAATCAGAGTTTGGAACAGATTATGTTTATATATATGAACATACCGATATAAATTGTTTACAAAAGTTGTAAATACATGCGGATAGAAACATATTTATATACCCTTGAACAAATAATTTACAAGCTTTACATAATTTGTAGAACTTGAGGGGTAGGTATGAGTAAAAAAGATATTGATCCCAGCGACATGACGGAAGAGGAAAAAGAGGCTTATAGAAAACTTCAGAAAAAATTTGAGCTCGTGCCGAAAAAAGACGAGAAGAAAAAAATTT
>CAYJVT010000007.1:0-47778 GCA_964373695.1 uncultured archaeon
CCTGCGGTCCCGAAACGGAGCTCATTCATAGAATCATCTTCTTCAACTCTTCCATGCTTTTCACCTTCATACACACAGTGCCTTTGCAGACGCCTGCTGTGAACTGGCCTTCTCTCAAGAATTTAATCATCCTGAGCGGGTTAAATATTTTCAGTACTTCGTTATATTCCGATTCGCTGCACTGTAGTTTTATCTGCACGGCGTTGAGGCGCTCTATAGCGAGAGCGTACGGCGCGGCCATCATGCCGTACATTCCGTAAACATCTCCCAAATCCTTCAGTATCTTTTCCGCTTTGTTCCTGAAAGAGTCGTCATCGGTGTGGAACGCAAGCCTTATGAAAGAGTCTGCGACAGTGGAGTTTTCAGCGAGGTTCCTGTTCCTCATGCGCAGCATGCCTATATCGTTCCCATGAAGCCTGTCGTTGAGCGTGCCTTCAATGAAGAAGTTCTCCTTTATGAATGATGCGATATCTTTCGCTATATCCAGGTATTTTTTGTCCCTAGTACCCTCATATACATCAAGCAATGCCTTCAGCATCTGAGAGTTGTCAGTCAGAAGACCATACTCACCGTCGGCGCAGTGGCGGAATCCTTTCTCTTCCGAGTAAAGGTTTTCCAGTACGAACTCTAGAACTTCGATGGCTTTTTTCCTGTAGGAAGCGTCGATGAATACAGAAGCTTCGATGAGGGCCGAAATCATCTTTGCGTTGAGGTTTGTGAATATGGTTTTGTCTATCCCGGGCTTGTCGCGCTTCTCGCGCTCCTCCTCTCCTAGATTGTAGTATTCTTCGTCTGCATCCTGGCTTCCATAGAACGCATCTCCGATGAGGTTTTCCATTACATAGCCTATGGCCTTCCTCGCTGTGTCGGCATATTCCTTATTTCCTGTCATGGCGTAGCCGTGGACGTAATTCCTTATCACTTCGGCGTTGCCCTCGAGCATTTTCTCGTAGTGTGGCACAGTCCAGTCGGGGCTTACGGAATACCTGAAGAACCCGCCTTCAACGCTGTCCTGCAATGCCGTCATCTTGTCAAGGGTCATGAGCGCGAACATCTTGAACTGGCTGTCCTTCCTTATGAGAATGCAGAACTCTATCACTTCGCTCATCGGGAACTTCTGCCCGTGCCCGAATCCCCCATAATTTACGTCAAAGCTTTCCTTGACTCGCATTGAAACCTCTTCCTGTATTTGGGACAGGTCCGTGTCGACGGGCTTCCTCTCCCTTTCCGTCATCTGTGGTATCTTGTCGGCGTTCTTCTCGTAGAAGTTCTTCACCTGCTCCAGCATGAAGCCGAATTCATGAGGCGGCACGTATGTCGCGCCTGTTATTATGTTTCCATTACTGTCAAGAAAAACAGTTGTAGGCCAGCCGCCCTGGTTGTACCTTTCGTTTATGTCAGGCCTGCGGTCGGTATCGACTTTTATGGGAATGAAATCGGAATTTATGACTTGTGCTATATCTGAATTCTCATAATTATTTTTTTGCATCTCGTGGCACCAATGACACCAGACCCCATGTATGTCAAGGAGAACAGGCTTCTTTTCTTTCTTTGCCTTGTCGAAAGCCTCCTTGCTCCATTCCATCCATTTCACAGGCATTAGTCTTAATTCACGGAAACAGTTAAGAAAGCACTGTCAAATTAATCTAATGATTCTGGAGATTCTGGCTGTCTTGGCGGTTCTTTCAGAGATTTACTTCATGAAAGGCATGTTCGGCACTCGGAAAAGGCTTCTCTTGCGCAAAAAATGGGGCAAGTATGCGCCTTCGGTCTCAGTCATAATGCCCTGCAGGGGTGTTGACCACAGGTTTGAGGACGGCATCAGGGCGTTGATTTCACAGGACTATCAGGGCAGGAAGGAGTTCATATTCGTTGTTGACGACATGAAGGACGAATGCGTGAAAATACTGAAGAAGTCTAGAAACGTCAGGATACTTGTCAACAGGCATTTCAAGGATTACAGCGGCAAGAACTCGGCTCTTCTTACAGGTATTGGAAAGTCAAAAGGAGATATATTGGTGTTTGCTGATTCAGACATTATGCCGGCAAAAGACTGGCTCCAAAGCCTTGTGGAACCTTTACAGGACGATAAAATAGCGGCGTCAACAGGCTACAGGTGGTATTTTCCGCTGAAGCGTGGTATCGTCTCCTGCCTGCGCTCGGCTTGGGACGGCATAGGCTCCTCGCTCATGACTGGCAAGTACAGATTCGTTTGGGGAGGCAGTTTCGCTTTGAGGCGGTCGGATTTCACGAAATTTGGCGTCAGGAACCTGTGGAAGGGCGAGATTTCTGATGATGCGCCTATCACAAGGTACATAGATGAAAGGGGGATGCACATAGAGTTCGTCCCGCGTGCCGTCGTAGCGAGCTTTGATGATTATAAGATTAGCGAGCTAACCAAGTGGTCGACTCGCCAGGTGCTGATGGTTAAGATGTATGCGCCGAAGGCTTGGAAGCTCGGTGCTCTCCTTCAGGGCTCTTTCACATTTTTCACAGCTCTTGGAATTGGACTTCTGGCAGTGGGGAATTTGGCAGGAGCAGTTTTCCTTCTGCCTCTTGCGCTCTCAACATTGCGCGCCTACATAAGATATTCGACTCTGCAGAAAGCCCTGCCGGAATTCTCCCGCATGGGGATGAAGAAGACGACGGTGTTCCTTGAGGGCCCTGGAAAGATTCTGATGTTCTACAACACGCTGCGCGTCATCATGGTGAAGGAAGTGGAATGGAGAGGGAAGAAGTATAGTGTCTAGTCCTCGATGCTCACTTCATCGCCTTTAACATTAACTTTGTACGTCTTTATCTTAGCCGTCGGAAAGACAGGCGACACACCTGTCTTGATGTCGAACTTCCAGCCGTGCCACGGGCATGTAACCACGCTTCCGTCCAGAGAGCCCTCCCCGAGGGGACCGCCCTTGTGCGGGCATGTGTGCTGTATGGCGTAGAACCGGCCTTCATGCTTGAACACCGCGACATCCTCACCGTTCACGCTCACGACTTTTGCACAGCCTTCCTTTATTTCATCTACCGAACCGACTTTTGTCGTCATAACTATCACCTAAAATTAGTTAAGAAAGAAATATATTTAACCTATGTATTTCATGCCACTGAGTTCTTCTATGCGGCGCCTGCCGGCGAATCCGTTCTCGGCCGGATGCCAGTAAAGGACCTGCTTCTCGCCGTACCTCCAGCACAGGAATACTATTTCACCCTCATTGTCGTAGAGGAAGTCGACAAGGCCGTTCTTGAGGTCCTTTATCTCTATGCCTAGAGCCTGCATCTGCGCGACCTCGTTTTTTATAGCCGTCATGAGGGAATCTCTCTTCTTCATCCTCTCAAGGTACATGAAATGGTCGAGGTTCCTGTTGTCCATGATATCGTTGCCCCATATGTCAAACAGGTCCTTGAGGTCCATCGTTGCCGCGTTTAGCTCGCCATTCATCCTGAATATCCTGTCGAACGTCTCCTCTATGTCCGGTATCAGGGCATTCGCCTCATCGAGAGTGAAGAACTTTCCGGCCATGTGAAAGTATTGTTGATAAGTGGTATATAAAGGGAAAAATCTCAGTTTCCGGCTTTGCGGAGCCATTCATAATATTCATCTACAACACGCTTCATGCTGGGTATTGACTGCACGATTTTAAGGTCTATTCCACCGGTACTATTCATCTCAAGAACTTGCATTACTCTATCAAAAACTTCTTCTCTTTTTGTTATGTCAGGCTCTTGAAGCTCCTTGAACCGGGCAAAAGCGACATAATTTCTGTAAAATGAGGTATTCTCTATTTTTTCTGCCAGTCTCATGTCTGCATCAAGCCTGTATTGCCTCATGTATTCTCTCATTTTATGTCTTTCCATCATTTCTTGATATTCATTATAGCCGAAAAATCCTGCAATCGGTAATAGAGTTAGTGAAGCGGCAACAGCATAGGACATATGACTTCTTTTTAGTGCCGGAAGCTCGAATATACCAGACCCCGTATTTATCACTATAGCCCTGTCCTTCATTTTCAGACCACAGTCTTTTGCGTATTTCATTGCGCCTGCAAATGCCGCGGCCGCACTTGGCTCCGCCTTTATGCCCAGCTCTCTAAGCGCCTCATATTCTTGCGTAATTTCCCTGTCAGAAACCTGCATTATCATATGGTCGTCTGTTTTACATAATTCCGTAAGAACCGACCTGAAGTCCGAATAAGGTGTAACAAGCTTGTCGGCAATGCTTTTCTTCACTCTCCTGTCGAAGTTTCTACCCGATGCAAACACATTGTCGTTAATGGTAACGCCTATTATCTTCGGAGGATTCTTCATCCCTTGGGTCGAAAGCGCCAGTTGCGTCATCAGTTCTCCTTCGCCTACAGGGCAGAACCAGAAATCAGCATTCTCATCGAACAATTCTGCCGCAAGGGAGCCATAGCCGTTGGAAGCCGGATTCGCACGCTCAACAACCCTGTATACAGCGTTTCTGTCTCCTATCAGTTCTCTTCCCATTTCATCGAGCCTGTTGTTCGGGATTATTTCTCTGCGGCCGTCAACTTCATGAACCTCGCCGTACGCCATTAAGGCCTGCTTTATTGATGCAGGTGTCCTGGAATCAACTACATTCAAGACATTTCTTTTTCTGCCTGTGGCTCTGGAATAAGCTTGGCATGCTCTTCCCATCGAAAGACCAGAGTTGCCTGATGTGAATGTAACATACCATACAGGGGCTTCTATGTTACTGTCCCTTTCGAGAATGTAGATGTTCCTTCTGTCTTTGAAGGTGCCGCTTGCTTCGTTCTGGCTTTCATCTTTTACGGCTACGCTGACTCCGTATCTGCCGCTGAGCTGTGGCACATCAATGAGCCTTGTATCTCCTGTCTTATAGCCGCAAAAATCCATAACCACACCATTTTTACTTATGGATGTGCATTGTTAAATAAAGTGTTGAAATCACCGAAAAGTGGCTAAATGTTAAATGAGTGTTGATAATGAAAAACATCGGGGTTGAAGGCTTAAAAGGCGGGAAATTTAATAGTAATTTTAATGGAAAACGGAAAGGAAAACATTTTGAAATGGGTAGGAGCTTTGGTTGGGATTGGCTCTGTAGGTTCTTTGATACTTACAATTCTCAATTCAAATGCGTCAGAAGCTCTGAAATATTTTGCTATAACAATAGTCTTTTTTATAGCCCTGATTTTATATATAGAATTAGTAGTCAAGAAAACAGTAAAAGAAACGGTGAAAGTATAATGACTAAACTAAAGAAAGGAGTTGTTGCTTATTTTGGGCTTGTCTTTTTAGCAATATTGATAATTGTTCTCGTTTACTTATTCCTGAAAAGTCAAGGTATAATATCTTAAGTTTATTTATTCTTCATACTCATCCTCAACAACCCTTATGGATGAGTCATTATTTAAGCTTTTCTATTTTAACTACTTTTAAGTTATTAATTATGCATGCGTTACCAGATGCTCTTCAGAGACGAGAACAGCGTCAAAAGTCTGTATGATGTCGGAAAATTTCTCTTTGATTTCATTGGTCATTCTATAAAACTCGTCTATAGATGGCATCTCAATTTCAAGCTCCAAATCCCATTCGCCCACAACCCTTATCCAATGCACGACATTCGGATGCTGCCTTGCATAAAGCTTGAATTCGTGAAGCTTCTTTTTGCTTGTGTTCTGGAACCTTATTAGGCATTTGAAGAAAAGATAATTAAGCTTCCTGTAACTTATGGCAAGCTTGTAGCCTACTATGATGCCATTTTTCTCCAGAATCTTCCTTCTGTAGTTTATTATTCTGTCCGAAAGCCCTGTAATTTCACCCAGTTCTCTTGAAGAAGCCCTGGAATTCTTCGAGAGCGCCTTTATTATTTTCATGTCTATGTCGTCAAAATTCTCCTTTTCCGCCGGGCTCAGGACAAGAAATGCCTTTCGCATGGGGTTCTTTTTCCCCATTATATACTGCCTTGGGTATGTTTCAATTTCCGTGCCTATTGCAAAGGAATTCCTCTGGAAATAGGAGTCAAAAAGTCTGAAAAACTCGTCCTTGAACCTCTCAAATTCGAATAGGGACATGAACTTTATTGCTATCATAAGGTCAAAGTTTCCCTCGGTGCTTGCAAGCCAGCCAACATGCTTCTGTTTCAGGACATAATCTACGATCTCCTTCTTCTTTGAGTCCTTTATGTGGCTGTATTTGATATAGAGCTTGTAGTGCGTCAGACCTAGCTTTGCGAAATGTGAAAGTGTTATGTAGTTTGAAATCACGCCTTTCTCTTCAAGCTGTTTTACCCTGTAGGCTACAGATTCTTTTGTTGTGCGCAGTTTCCTTGATATCTGCTTCAGGCTCTGCCTTGCGTCGGTATCCAGCTCAAGGAGTATTTTCCTGTCCTTTTCATCAAGCTTCACTTCTTTTGACATATATTTAACTTTTATACATTAATGCTTAAATATTGTAGTTTTATTAAAAATTCTTGAAATAAATTTTATATTCTAATAATGTTTATTATTATGAAGTGATGACGGGGTGAAGGGATGAACAAAAGAATTGTAATTGTAATTCTGATAATAGCAGTAATAGTTGCAGTGGTATTGATTTCTACAGGAGGGCGGCAGCAGTCTTCTGGGCAAAAAGAACTCATAAAAATCGGATTCATCGGACCGCTGACAGGCGATGCCGCCGTTTATGGACTGCCTTTGAAAAATATGGTAGAATTGGCTGTAGAAGAAATCAACTCGCAGGGCGGTATTAATGGAAAGAATCTGGAAGTGATTTATGAGGACGGAAAATGTAATGGCAAGGACGGTGCAACTGCAATGCAGAAGCTGGTCAATGTGGACAATGTTGAAGTGGTTTTGGGCGGATTCTGCAGCAGCGAATCCCTCGGGGCAGAGCCTATAGCAACTGAAAACAAAGTATTCTTATTTTCTTTGGGCTCAAGTAGCCCGGATTTGACAGGCAAAAGCAGATTCTTTGCTAGGGATTATCCAAGCGACGCGACACAGGGAAAAGTGCTTGCAGAAGTCGCGATAAAGAATAATTGGAAGAAAACAGCATTCATACAGGAGCAGCTTGATTACCCTCTAGGCGTTTACAGGGCATTCACAGCTGAATATGAGAAGCTTGGTGGGACTGTCGTTAAAGAGGAATTTCCGAGTCAGACTACAGATTTCAGGTCAATATTAACAAAACTTAAAGTGGAAAATCCGGACATTCTATTTGTTGACACTCAGACGCCTGCTGTGGCTGAAAGGATACTAAACCAGCTACAGGAATTGAACTGGAAGCCGCAAATAATGGTATCAGATGCTGTAAGTGGCGAGCCTTCAACTGTCAAGAGAAATTCTGCCATTCTGGAGGGCGCGCTTGCAGCTGAATTTGGCATAGATGAAAACAATCCCAAATTCAAGGGCATGCTAGAAGCATACAAGAAAAAATATGGAACTGATGCGCCTTATTTGAGCTACGCCCAGACGGAATACGACGGCGTCTACATAATACGCGACGCGATAAAATCAGTCGGCTACGATGGCGAGAAGATAGCTGGTTACGTGAGAAATCTTAAGGACTGGCAGGGCGCCTCAGGCAGCGTTACCATTGGTGAGAATGGCGACAGAACAGGCGGTCATGTCCCGAAGATAATCAGAGACGGGAAGGTATTGCTTTACCAAGAAGTCCTAGAGGAAAAAATAAAAATAGGGTTATCTGCCCCTCTTACAGGAGAAGGTGCAAGCCTGGGACAGGGCGCCCTGATTGGAGCTCAAGTTGCAGTAAAAGAAATTAATTCAGAAAGTGGAATTAACGGACAATTAATTGAACTAATAATTGAAGATGATCAATGCTCTTCAAAAGGTATCAATACTTTCAACAAGCTTGTTTATATTGACAAGGTTACAGCCATAATAGGGCCAGCTTGTTCTGCGGCAGCCGGGCCTGGCATCCCTGTTGCACAGATGAATGGCGTGCCAACTATAATATGGGCATCCGCCCCGCATCTTACTAAAGTGGGAGATTATATATTCAGAAATTATCCTTCTGATGCATTTCAGGGCAAGTTTGCCGCTGAATATATATTTAATAAAATGGGAAAGAAGGTCGCCATTATATATGTCCAGAATGACTGGGGAAAAGGCATACGTGATGTATTCTCAGAGCGCTTCAAGCAGCTGGGAGGCACCGTAGCATTTGATGAGGGCGTCCAACAGGATGCTAAAGATTTTAGGACAGTTCTTGTGAAAGCGAAGGAGGCATATCCAGAAGTTATTTATTTCCCAGTATATCCAGCAAACGGTATTGCTGGATTAAAGCAGATAAAGGAACTTGGAATAACAGTGCCTGTAATTGGTGGAGACGCATTCGAAACAGATGAGGTTATAAAATCTGAAGATGCTGAAGGAGTTTTTTATACTGTAGGAAAAATCAATAATCCGAATGAGTTTAAGGCAAAAATTAAAAATAATTCAGACAAAGACTCAAATCTCGTTACTCCGCTTGCATATGATGCCATAAATATTCTCGCTGAGGTTATCAAAAAGGAAGGGACAAATAAAAAGGCTATCAGGGATGGCCTGGCCAAAGTTTCATACACACGAGGGGTTTCACTGCCATTGATAGAATTTAATGAAAACGGGGATTTGAAAACAGCAGAATTTGAAGTCAAAGTTATCAAAAATAGGGAATCGGTAATTTACAATCCATAGAAATTTCTTTTTAACCTTCTTCAATAAATTATTCAAAGTGGTTATGTGGTCCTTGAGCAGCTCCTGCTGAACGGCATCATCGCCGGAGGCATCTACGCCCTGATTGCGATAGGGTTCAGCCTTACATACGGGCTTTTGCGCTTCCTCAATCCTGCGCACGGCTCGCTGTATGTGATGGGCGCCTACCTGGCTTTCGTCTTCTTCTCTTCAGGCATGCATATCGTGGGAGCTTTCATTCTTGCTGTTATGGGAGGGGCTTTGGCAGGTGTTGTAATGAACAAAGCAATTTACAAGCCGCTCCGCTCGCGCAAGTCGAATTCTTTGATAATGCTGTTGGCATCTCTTGGAATATTCATATTTGTCGAGAATTTTATCATCGCCGCATTCGGCGCCGAGGTCAAGACCATAAGGCTCGGCCCGGTGACGCAGGGCATGGAGTTCTTCGGCGCAATAATCACGCAGACTCAGGTTGCAATAATTATAATTTCTTTGATAACACTTCTTTTGGTTGAATTGTTCCTTCTGAAGACGAAGACAGGCAAGGCCATGCGAGCCGCGGCTGACAATAAGGATGTCGCCCAGGTAATCGGCATAAATATCGAGCGCATCAATACTTACGCATTTGCATTCGCTTCCGCACTTGCGGCGTCAGCAGGCGTTCTTATTGCAATAGAGCAGAACCTTGAGCCGACTATGGGATTCAATGCCATCATAAAAGGCTTCACTGCTAGCGTTGTCGGTGGCCTCGGCTCCGTGCGAGGCGCTGTTGCAGGCGCCTTCCTTCTCGGTATTGTTGAGAACATAGGCATATGGTTCTTGCCTTCAGGTTACAAGGACGCGATAGCGTTTGTAGTCCTTATAGTATTCCTGTTGTTCAGGCCGCAGGGATTGTTTGGGGGGAATGGTGAATAAAATGTTTCCATACTTCGAGAACCTCATCATCCTCGGCGGGATATTCTCCATACTCAGCGTCTCGCTTAATTTGTCGATGGGTTATACAGGGCTTTTCAACCTCGGTCATGCGGCATTCTTCGCGATAGGTGCTTACGTGTCGGCATTGGTTGTTCTTGGCCTTGGTCTGCCTTTCTGGGCTGCAATTCTTGCAGCAGGGCTCTTTGCAGCTGTCATGGGATATCTTGTCAGCGTGCCCGCCCGCCGGCTTACAGGCGATTACCTCGCTCTCGGTACGCTTGGCTTCGCCTTCATCGTCGAGGCGGTGCTGAAGAACTGGACCGACCTCACAAGGGGACCTCTGGGCATACCCGGAATCCCTAGGCCCGAACTGCTAGGCTATACGTTTTCAGGGCTTGGATCTTATCTGCTGCTTATACTGGCTTTTCTTGCCGCAACAGTCTTCGTTGTTCAAAGGACGGTCAATTCACCTTTCGGCCGCGTTCTCAAGTCAATCCGCGAGGACGAAACGGCGGCGCAGGCTCTGGGCAAGAATACGCTGCGCTACAAGTCCTTGGCTCTTGCTGTATCAGCATTCTTCGCGGGCATTGCCGGCTCTTTGTACGCGCACTATATAACCTTCATAGACCCGACAAGCTTCTCGTTCCCCGTTCTTATCCTGCTTTTGTCGATGGTCATCATAGGCGGCTCTGCGTCGATAAAGGGCTCTGTAGTTGGTGCTTTCTTGCTTATACTGCTTCCGGAACCGTTGCGCTTCATAGGTCTTCCTTCAAACCTCATAGGCGCAGGCAGGCAGATGATTTATGCGGTGTTGCTATTGGCAATACTGCTGAAGAAGCCTCAGGGACTGTTTGGCGAGTATGCTTTCAGGAAAGATTTAAATAGAAAATAGATATATTTAAATATTTAGTGTTTCTAAATATATTCATGGGAACGATAACGATCAGTGTAGATGATAAAGTGGAAGAGAAATTCAGAAGAACTGTAGAGACGAGCGTAGGAAATAAAAAAGGAGATTTGGGCAAGGCTATTACAGAAGCCATGGATAAATGGGTAGAAGAGAAGAGGCAGAAAGAAATTGCAGAAAGGCAGATGGAACGTTCTAAAAAAGGGTTGTATAGTTTGCCAAAAGGCTGGAAATTCAACAGAGACGAAATATATGACAGAAAATGAGATATTTCTGGCCGATACAAATATTCTTGTTTATAATTATGACAGGGCTGACATGAAAAAGCATATAATAGCAAAGGAAATTCTGGACTCGTGCTGGAAAAAGGAAATAAAATTGGCTGTGTCATCCCAAAATCTTTCAGAATTTTTTTCTGTAACTACTAGAAAAAGTTTTCTTAGCAAAAAAGATGCCATAGAATTTGTTTCAGATGTAATAGATTTTTCAGGCTGGATGAACTTGGATTTCAGCCACAAAACAGTCCTTGAAGCGTGCAAGATATCAGAAGAACATAATATGTCTTACTGGGATTCATTGCTGGCTGCAACTATGAAGCGAAATAGCATACTGAATTTGTATACGGAAAATAAACAAGATTTCAAGGTTCCTTGGCTCAATGTTGTGAACCCGTTTGAGAGGTAATATGAAATGATTATCCGATAAGGACGGCAGTGCCGTTTCTCACGACAAATATCCTTTCAAACCTTGGTGACATGCCGGTTTCATCAAAATCTATGTTCCCTAAAGCGCCTTCTATTTTAATTTCATACAAGCCTTCTTTTATCTGCTCCCTACCAATGCCTTTTTCCCTTACTGCAGCATCCACTACATACATTACATCATAGCCTATTGCCACCACAGGAAGTATTTCAGGCTTTTCTCCATATCTGGCTTTGTACTTTTCCACAAGCTTGCGAAGTTTCTCATTTTCAGGCACATATACGCTTGTATGATAGATGCCTTCTGCTGCATTGCCTGCCGCATCTATTTGGTTCTGGTCTAAGGCATCCGCACTGATTATATGGCCTTTATATCCAAGCTCTCTCGATTGTTTTATGAGTGTATGAGGTAATATCAGAGGTGCATATATAGCATCTGTATTTTTTGATTTTGTTATAAATGTTCTGAAGTCTTTCTCATCAATTTCTGTGCCCTCGAAAAAGGCAATTTTGCCTCCTAGTGCCTCAAATTCTTTCTTAAATTCTTGCGAAATCAGGCTAGACCAGTCATCAAATGAGTAAACAATAGAGATGCTTTTAATGCTGAGATTTCTATATGCAAATCCAGCCATTGTTTTGGCAGCATCTTCTGTCGAAAAGCCTATCCCAAACATATAATCACCTTTTGATATCTCATTGTTGGAGTCAAAGAGTATTACAACGGGCGTTTTTGATGTTTCAAAAATGGGTGATATAGATTTGCCTTCATTGGCAGCAGGAGCCAGAGCCACATCAACACCGTCTACATCTATAAGTTTTCTGCTGATTTCAACTGCTTTTTGAACATTGATGGTGCCTTCATCCTCAAAAATAACTTTATATTTTATGTCATTTTGATTAAGCTCATCCAGAGCGATTTCTATACCCCTCTGCATAGATGTGCCAAAAATGCTGTAGTCTCCTGAGAGCCATAGCATAGCTCCGACTTTCACTTCTTTCTCTGAAACAATTTTTCCAGTTGGCTGTAAAAAATAAGATATAGATGATATTATAACAATTGCTAAAATAACTGAAAGTATGATTTTTGCTTTCATGACCACATCATATTGTAGTTATGTATAAGTGGTGATATTAATGTGTGCTGTCGGTTAAACGACAACAGATTTAAAGTAAAGAACAAATGCTAAAGATATGCAGAAAGAAGATGTGCTAAAGGAACTTGGATTATCAGAAGGGGAAATAAAGGTCTATATCGCCCTGCTCATTCTGGGCGAGAGCCAGGTAAATAAAATAAAGACGAAGACGAAGATGCACAGAACCACGATATACGACTTTCTGGACAAGCTGATAAAGAAAGGCCTTGCGAGCTATGTTGTCAAAAATAATGTCAAATTCTACAGGTCAGCCCATCCATCAAAGCTGGAAGAGCTCATAAAGGAAAAGAAAGAGCATTTGGAAGAAGTGCTGCCTTCTTTGATAAAAATGTCAGAGCTCGAGAAAAAGCAGCTTAAAGTCGATGTATACGAAGGCGTAGAAGGATTCAAGACTTTGCTGAATAAAACCCTTAATGAATCCAAAGAACTTCTCAGTTTTGGAATCGATGAGACAAAATTCGAGGAAAAGTTTCCGCATATTATTAAAAATTATATCAAAAAAGAGCGAAAGTTCGGGCATCGAGAGCGCCTTATTGCTGAAAAAAGCACCAAGTTTGTGTACAAATATTCCCATATGCATTATAGATACATAGATAAAAAATTCTTCAGCCCGACACCGACAATGATATTCGGCAATAATGTGGGGTTTCTAATATGGGACCCGCTTACGGTAATAATGATAAATAACAATGACCTCGCCGATGCCTACAGGAAGCATTTCGAGCTTCTCTGGAAGATTGCTGACAAGAAGCCGTAAATTTAAGCCCATCAGAGAATTATTCCTTATGCTCCAAATCAAAAACATCTCAAAGAGTTTTGACGGCATCCAGGCGCTGGATTCATGCTCATTTGAGGTGAAGGAAGGCGAAATTCTCGGTCTTATAGGCCCCAACGGCTCCGGCAAGACGACGATGTTCAACGTCATAACGGGTATTTATACGACTGACGACGGCGCTATAAAATACAGGGGCGAGAACATAACAAGATGGTCTTCCGACAGGCGCGCCAGATTTGGCATAGGCCGGACATTCCAGCTTATCAGGCTGTTCCCGAAACTGACGGTCATGGACAATATGCTGATAGCGCAGAAGTATGTGCACGGGGAGGGCTTTTGGAGCCAGTTCCTCAGAAAAAGGCATGTTGAAGACGAGGAAAAGGCAAAAAGAAAGCGTTCGATGGAGCTGCTCAGGATGGTGAATCTTCACGGAAAGGCTGGCAGTCTGGCGGAGAATCTGAGCTACGGGCAGCAGAAGCTGCTTGAGATTGTGCGCGCCTTGGCGACGGAGCCTGAAATACTTCTCTTAGATGAGCCCATAGCAGGCGTCAATCCGACGATGACAAAACAGATATTAACTCTCATAACATCCCTTAACAGGAAAGGCATGACCATCGTCATCATTGAGCACAACATGAACGTGATGATGAATTTCTGCGACCGCATGGTTGTTCTGGATTATGGAAAGGAAATCGCCGCGGGCAAGCCTTCGCAGATAAGAAAGAATAAAAAAGTCATTGAGGCGTATCTGGGAAGGAAGTGATTATGAAAGATAAAACTGCTATCAGAGATAAGACGCAAAATCTTATGAAAATAATAGGAGACTTCTGTGATGCACACCTTGATGATGAATACAAACAATTGTGCGAAAAACTTATACAAAAAATGTTGCGCAAAAGATATGTTCCTTTCATTTATGGGAAAATAGAAATATGGGCGTCTGCTGTTATTTATTCAATAGGTACTATTAATTTTCTTTTTGACAAGAGCTTCAAGCCCTATCTGAGAGCCGATGATATTTGCAATTATTTTGGCACATCAAAAAGCACCACTTCACAGAAGTCTAAACTTATCCGCGATACGTTGAAACTCAGATATTGGGACGATGAATTTTCCACAGCGTTCATGAAGGAGAACAACCCTTTTTCAGACTTGGTAATGATAAACGGGATGATAGTAGACATAAAGTCTTTGCCTCTTCACATTCAGAAATTATATATGAAAAAATAGCGTATTTTTGAAAAAAATACTTCATAATCTGCTTAAAATACCCTGACGGATTTTTCTAAAAGATAACATATATAAGATAAATAATTTTCATGGAGCTTCAAACATAATCACAATAAATGAAAATGGCTCTTCGCCAATGACAGAAAGAGTATTTCGGATAAGAAATGGCAGCTTTGTTTTGGTGAAGTGAAAATATCAGTAAGTCTCTATTCGGAGGCCTTTCACACGCGCAAAATGTTCATCGCGTGTCAGGAGAGTCTGGCCATTCTTTATGGCGATGCCGGCTATCATGCTGTCTTCGGGATCAATTCTTATGCCTCTTGATATCAGGTTCAGATGAATTTCACCGCCTTTTTTGGTGCTTTCGTTGTTCAATGCGAATTGCTCGAAACTTTCGGTAAATTTCTCCAGCTTTTCCCGTTTTTCTTTGTTTTTTGCATCTAGGGAGTGCCAGAGTTCGAAAATGGTCACAGATGTTATGAAAACCGGCTCTTGTTTTTTCTCCAATTCGGCAGTTTTTTCTATTGCATTTTGCCTGTTCTTCATCAAATCGATGACAAAAGTCGTGTCCAGTATCATTCGTTCAGCATCTTCCTTATTCTTTCCGCTCTTTCGGCGGACAGTTTTCTCGCTTCTCTTATCCTCTCCTCGGCTTCATCAGCTTCCTTCTCGGTTAGCATGCCGGCAAAGTCCATAAGGCGCCCTTTTTTTGTAAGTTTGATTATGACATTGCTGAAGCTGTCTTTTTCCTCTTTCCTGGCTTTCAGCCTCTCATAAGCCTCTTCCGTAATGGTTATAGTCCGTGTTGGCATGTGTATGTACATGTATGTACATGTATTTAAAATATCTTTAAATATTAGTGGGTATAAATATGGTATGGGAAGTTATATGGGAAGTAGTACCATAGAAGAGCGCGGCAGGATATTGATACCCAAAGAACTGAGGAAGGAACTGAGCCTGAAGCCTGGGCAGCAGGTAATTGTAGAAAGAAAAGAAGGAGGAATTTTTATAAACCCTGTAATAGATGTAAAAAAGCTTTCTTCGGAACTTTGTGGCTGCGTCAAAAAATCAAAAATTCGCCCAAACGACGTTAAAAACATATGGCATATGTAGGTGCTCTGATGGTTCTTGTAGATTCCAATATGTGGTGTTTTTATTTTGATGAATCTTCAAAGGAGCACAATAAAGTAAAGGTGGCTTTGGAAGATGTTATATTAAAAGAGCAAATTATTTCGAACAGCGTTGTGATTATGGAAGTATCCCATTTTCTGGTAAAAAATCTCGGCCCTGTGATCGGCAAAACTAAAGTTGATATACTTCTTTCTTTTCCGATAACAATAGATGATGTGGATTTTTCTCTAATGAAACAATCAATTAACATGCTTTGCGATCATTCCCATATAGGTATAGGAGGCCGTGATGCCACATTATTGGCAACTCTTAAGAGGACAAAAACAGACAAAATAATGACAAATGACAGTGCATTTAAAAAAATAGATTGGGTTGATGTTTTTGACCCGTTAGA
Organism: uncultured archaeon; assembly: GCA_964373695.1. Lineage (GTDB taxonomy): Archaea > Aenigmatarchaeota > Aenigmatarchaeia > GW2011-AR5 > GW2011-AR5 > JACPAH01. The sequence goes on from CAYJVT010000007.1 coordinate 15,883, forward strand.
ATAATTATTTCTTCGCGATTTTCCACAAGCTCTCGAAAAGAATGCGCTGCGAATCTGCAATTTCCTTGTTTTCTATGATGATTGCTATGGGCTCTTTCTTCATAAAAGTGAGGATTGCGAGTTTATTCCCGTAGATATATACGACAGTTTCCATGTCTTTCATCTCATCGAGAAACCTGATTTCGCGAAGCTCTTTCTTGTTGTGTAGCGCCAGTTCTTTTGAAGTTCTTGACTTTTCCAGAATGAGTCGTGAATGGATGCCGGCTTTGATGCGCCTTTTCACGAATACAGGAAGAAAATAAGTTAGCATTTCCCACGAATGTTCCGCGTTGCCATATCCTGCGAGATCGCTCCCCGTTGCTAGAATGTCTGCATACACACTTTTCAGCCCCGGCAGGCCTTCAAACATCTGCATTTTCGGCTTTGCTATTATGCTTGTCTTCATGGATTCCATGTTTTCCAAGATATTCTCAACTTTTCTCTTTTTCTCGTCAAGGAGATTGAGAATCTGCTTTGGCTCTGTGGCACTGTAGTACCTCACTCCAGATTTTATGACGGATGCCGCAAACCCCTTGCTTACAAGTGATCTCAGAATATCATATGATGTTGTCCGCAGGATTCCGGCTTTTTTCGATATTTCTTCAACCCGTGCAGAGCCAAGCCTGAGATTGGCGATATACAATTTTATCTCATTTTGCGTCAAGCCAAGTTCAGCCAGTGTGCTCTCGATTTCTTCCATGATCACGATTGTATGCAACACATAAAAAGTCGTCGAATATAGACTACACAATAATAAATTCTATAGTCACCTATAAGTAAATATGAAGGTTTGGGGCTATGTGGTTTTAGCAGCTGCTATTGTAATTGCAGCCGCATCCATAATGGTTATTACAGGAAACAGCATCAGCGACAAAACAAGCTATGGTACAATCAAAATAGGTGTTTTTGTCCCTTTAACAGGACCTTTGGCGCTTCAAGGCAATACAGTAAGAGACGGTCTTGATATGGCACATTCTCAGCGGCCGCAGAATATAGAACTGGTCTTTGAGGATGACAGGGCAGTGCCCCAGGAAGCCGTGAAAATCGCCACGAAATTCATGGAAACCGACGGCATAAATATTCTTATCGGCGCCAGCAGCGGCTCGACTCTTGCTGTAGCGCCTCTGGCAGGGCAGAAAAAGGCGCTGCTTGCAAGCCCGTTGGCTGCTACGCCTTCGCTTACTTCGGCAGGCGATTATGTATTCCGCACGTCATCATCTTCTGACAGGATGGCGCAGACAGCTGCAAAGATACTGAAAGAGAAAGGCATAAACAGGGTGGCTGTCTTGCATGAAAACATTGAATACACCACAGGCTGGAAAAACGCCTTTGTGAAAAGGTTTGAGGAGCTGGGCGGAGCTATGACAGGAGTTGAGAGTTTTGAGCAGGGCGCAAATGATGTCCGCTCGCAGCTCATAAAGCTGAAAGAAAGCAATCCTGACGCAATATTCCTGATGGCGCAGAGCACCCAGTCAGCCAGAAATCTGCTTAAGCAGCATAAAGAGCTTGGCATTGAATTTCAATTGATAGGCACTGAAGTATTCGGCTTCAAGGACATTTTGCGTGAAAAAGATTTGACCGAAGGCATGCTTGTTTTAACCTACAAATATGACCTGAATTCGATGGAAATGAAATCATTCCTTGCTGCATTCAAAGACAAATATGGCAGGCCTATGGAAGAAGAGGTTTATGGCGCTTTGGCTTATGATTTATACAATATATTTTCAGATGCAATAGAAATATGCAGCGATGATACAGAATGCATAAAAAACAGGCTTTATGCGGTGCAAAATTACAAAGGCGCAAGCGGAACATTTTCTATTGATTCTAACGGCGATGCCATGCATGACTTTGTTCTGAGAAAAGCCGAGAACGGAATTCTTGTAGAAAACATATAGCTTAATAAACATAGATAAGTTTAAATAATTAAACATAGGTAAACATACTATGACAGTCAAAACAATAACAGTCACAGAAGATGCATACGAAGCCCTGAAGTCCAAGAAGGAGCCTAATGAAAGCTTTAGCGAAGCTATTTTGCGGATAACAAAAAGAAGGCCTTTGTCCGAATTCTATGGGATTTTAAAAGGAGAAAGCGGAGAGGAATTTGAAAAAGCTATCATGGAGAGGAGAAAGGCCCATACAAAAAGCCATTTGGAAAGGATAGAGCGCATAAGAAAGGAGCTGGGCGGATGACATGCCTTGAAACGACATTTCTCATAGATATTTTATTGGGCAAAAAAGAAATAAATGAATTGAAAGACGAATTAAGCAAAACTGAACCGCTTCTTACAATAGCTGCCCCATCCATAATGGAAATTTGGATGGGTGCTTCAATAAGCAAACAACCCGATTCCAAAAAAGATAAAATAAATGAATTGATTTCATCTTTTACTATCCTCTCGCTGGATGAAAAAAGCGCCAAGGAAGCAGGAGAAATAGAAGCAGACCTCATGAAAAAAGGGGAAATTATAGAAACAGAAGATATGATGATCGCAGCTATAGCAAAGGCCAATGGAGAAAAACTTGTTACAAGGGACGAGCATTATGTCAGAATTCCTGGGCTCAGGATACTGAAATACTAGAAACAAACGTATTGGAAGAATACATTTAACCCCTTCTGTCAAGTATTTATTATGAAACTCCTCTCGGTCGAGCACGTCTCAAGCGGCTACAACAAAAGCAGCGTTCTTCAAGATGTGTCTTTCCATGTAAACGAAGGCGAAATCGTGTCACTGATAGGCCCGAACGGAGCCGGCAAGTCCACAGCTTTGAAGACAGTCTTCGGCTTCTTGGAAATGCACAAGGGAAAAATAGCCTTCGATGGAAAAAGCATATCAGAGAAGAAGCCGTATAAAATGGCAAAATTAGGGCTTTCATTTGTGCATCAAGGAAGGCAGGTCTTCAGGAATATGGCAGTTGAGGAAAATCTTATTCTAGGAGCTTTCATAGACAAAAATTCCGAAAAGAATCTGAAGAAGGTCTATTCCATGTTTCCTGTGCTTGAAAAGAAGAGGAAGGTGCTTGCTTCGACGCTTTCCGGCGGCCAGCAGCAGCAACTGGCTATAGGAAGGGCTCTTATGCTAAAGCCTAAACTCCTTTTGCTTGATGAGCCTTCTCTTGGGCTCGACCCGAAGACAGTCCGACTAGTCTTTGACAAGATAAAGGAAATACGCCGTCATGGTACTACCGTGCTGCTTGTCGAGCAGAACGCGAAAATGGCATTGGAGATTTCAGACCGCGCTTATGTCTTTGAGACCGGAAGGATAAAGCTTTCCGGTACCGGAAGGAAATTGCTTCGCAACAAGAAGGTGCAGAAGCTTTACCTTGGCGGGTGATTATTAATTTCTTTTTGTGTTATCTCATCCTATGAAACTCGTCAAGCTGCCTCTTAGCGCCCTGAAGGTCTCAGGCACAGGCGCCTGCGACTTTCTGCATAGCGTGTGCACCAATGATATAAAGAGTGTGAAAGCAGGTGAAGGCGCCGGCGCCGCTTTCCTTGACAGGTTCGGCAAGATCATAGCGGTGAGCAGCATTTACAGTATAGGGGGATATTACGTCGTGATATCAGATGCCGCCGCGCACAGGTCTCTGAAGGAGCATCTGAAGCCGTCGCTGCTGGACAAGTGCATCGTTGAGGACATGTCGGGCAAGTTCGTCTCGTTTTCGTCCATGTGGTGTGCCAAGAAGGGCGAAATCATCGAGGGTGAGTTCTCTGGGACAAAGACGCTGGAGATGGGAAGCTGCCTCATTGACAGGGCCGACTTCCTGGTTCCGTCAGAGTATGCTGAAAGGTTCTGGGAGAAGGCATTCGAGAAAGGCGCGGCGGAGGATCACGAGGCCCACAGAATAGGGAAAGGCCTGCCTGAATACGGCAAGGATTACGACGGCAGCTGTATGGTTCTCGAGCTCGGTCTTGACAATGTTATATCCTACGACAAGGGATGCTACACCGGCCAGGAAATCATCGCGCGCATGAAGGCTTATGGCGGCGAGTTGCCGAAGAAGGTAGTCAGGCTCGTGGGGGACGTAAAGAAAGGTGACAAATTATTCAAAGACAGAATGGAAGCAGGAATTATTACAAGCGCTTCAGGCGGCATGGGCATAGCCACTGTGAAGAAGGGATTTTACGAGAAAGGCACAGAACTTCAGTCGGAAAGCGGGAAGGTGGTTGTAGGTTAATCATTTCTTCGGCGGTATCTGAACCTGGGCCAGCCTGTCTATGTAAGTGTCGAGCCTTTTCAGTTCCTTCTCCATGGTGAGTATCATCTGGGACGTGTTTTTGTCTTTCGAGTCGCTCCGGTGTTTTGACATCTCCATCTTTGTCTTCAGTATCTCCTTCTTCAGCTTCAGTATGAATGCGGTCCTCAGGCTCTCCAGGAGGTCCCCTTCCAGCTTCACGTATATCTTCCTGTCGCCAGTGTTCTTCATCTTGCGTATAATACCGACAAGCTCCAGTAGGTCTAGCGATATGGATATTGACGACAGTGAATATCCTGTCTTTTTAGCGATATCGTCGAGAGAGAGCGGCTTGTTCTCCACCAGAAGGGACGATATTATCATGCCGTGGACCTCGCTGTAGCCCAGCGTCGAGGCTACTGTCGAGAAAGTCGAATATACGCTTTTCCTGAACTCCATGTCGTCTCCCATAAACTATCTCCAGGTAATGATTTGTAGAAGTTTTAACGTTTATATAGTTTGAAAAGCCATATTATTTATAACTTTTAGAAATTCATAAAAGTTAATTCATGTTGGGAGGGTTCCGAATGGTAAACGCATATCCGCAGGCAATTGAGAAGAGCAGGAGCGATTTCGCAGAGGTCGCGACTTCGCCATATGTGAAGGATTATTCTATTGAAAGGAAGCAGCGTCTTGTGGCTTTGCTGCCCGAGGACGCCCGCATCCTCAAATTCCATCAGTCTTTATGCCCTGGATGCGTAGACGAGGAGAAATTCGACATTATGAAGATAGACTCGGTCACGTTCGCAAGGCACAACAAGGTATGGATAATGAAGCAGTGCGCCGAGCACGGCGTTTACAAGGAGCTTTCCTGGGGCGACTACGAGTTGTACAAAAAAGCGGAAAGATTCCAGGACCCCGGAATAAAGATACTCAATCCTCATATTGACAAGTCGCAGTTCGAGATAGACTGCCCGACTGACTGCGGCCTTTGCGTCGAGCACGAATCGCACACAGGCCTCGGCAATATTGTCGTTACAAACCGATGTGACCTGACATGCTGGTACTGCTTGCCAGGCGAAGAAGAGTTGTTAGTCAAAAAAAACGGAATTGTATCTCTTGAAAAAATAGAAAATCTGACTGATGCAAACAGCCAGGCAATGAAAATCAAAGTTAATGATATTGAAGGTGAATTTACAGCTTTGGAAGGTGCCGAGGCCCTTGCATTCAGTTCGGGCATTGCAGCATGGACAAAAATAAAGAAAGTTTTCAGAAGGCCTTATAATGGCTCTTTGCTTGAGATAAGAACTCGGACAGGCAGGCACATCAAGGTTACGCCAGAGCACAGGATTGCATTAATCGCAGGCAAAAATCTTTTAAAGAAGCCAGCCAGTGAGTTGCAGATTGGCGACAGGCTTTTGGCAAGCATAGCTTTGCCTGCCGCACAGGAGATTGAGATAGACCTCCTTGAAGCATTTTCAATTATTCCCGATATGGAGAAACAGAAAATATATGTCCATAATGTAAGGACAGCTCTTGAAGGCAGTGCAGGCGGGCTTTTTTACAGCTGGCGCTCAAGGGACACAATGCCTCTTTCTGAATTTTACAAGCTGCCGGATACCAATCATGAAGTGACTTTCGGAAGGGATGCAAGCAATGAAAGGCTTCCAAGAAAGCTGAAGATTAGTAAGGATTTGGCAAAAATCATAGGCTACTTCATTTCAGACGGCCATTATACATACAAGGATCTGCGCATAACATGCAAAGACAAAATGCATGCTGTTGAGATTATAGATTGCATAAAGAGACTAGGTATCAAGCACAGCATTCTCGACCTCGAAAAGCATGGCAAGGCGCCTCAGATTGTAATCGGTTCAAGGAACATGCGACTTATTTTCAAGCACGTTCTAAACATTCCTGAAAAAGCTTCAGGGAAGAGGCTTCCGGGGATAATTTTTGGCATGCCATATGAGTTAAAGGCAGCATTGTTGAGCGGCTTGTTTAATGGAGACGGCTTTGTGACACGCGGTAAGAGGCACGCCAGCATGGGAATAGCTACTGTTTCCAGAGGATTGGCAAGGGATATTTCATATCTTCTTTCTTCATTTGGCATATTTTGTCGTATATATTCTGTTCCTAAAGAAAAAATAAAAGGCGCGAATTATGATTTACATAAAATCTACATATCAGGCAATGACATGGAGAAGCTTATTCCTATTCTAGACCTTAGGCAGGGCCACAAGGCAAGGCTTCTCGGTCTTACGCCAAGAAGAGGTGCGAGAATTGAGAAGTTGGGAGATTTTGTTATAGACCATGTAAAGGAAATCATGAAAAGCGAAATAAATGAATTTGTATACGACATTGAAGTAGAAAATCCGGAGCATGTTTTCTTGGCTGGTGACGGCATTTTAGTCAGCAATTGCTTCTTTTACGCTAAAGAAGGGGAGCCAATATACGAACCCACGATGGAGCAGATAAAGTTCATGCTCAAGAGAATGAGGAACGAGAAGCCTGTAGGCGCCAATTCGGTGCAGTTCACTGGCGGCGAGCCTACCCTCCGTGAGGACCTGCCCGAGATAGTGAAGACGGCCAAGGACATGGGCTATAACCATGTCCAGCTCAACACAAACGGCATAAACCTTTCAAGGGATCCGCAGCTATCCGTCAATCTGCGCACCGCCGGGGTCAGCAATCTTTACATGAGTTTCGACGGCATGACGCCGGAGACAAACCCGAAGAACTATTGGGAGGCGCAGCAGGCAATAGACAACTGCGCCAAGGCGAACATCGGCGTCGTTCTCGTGCCCACCGTGATAGGGGGCATCAACGACCACGAGCTCGGCGACATAATAAGGTTCGGCATCGGAAACATAGGGAAGGTCAGGAGCGTCAACTTCCAGCCGGTTTCATTGGTAGGAAGGATGCCTGATGCCCTTCGCAAGAAGCAGAGAATCACCATACCTGGCGCCATAAAGCGCATCGAGGCACAGACCGACGGGCAGATAGGCCGCGAACATTGGTTCCCTGTGCCTTGCGCCAAGCAGATAACCGATTTTATAGAGTCAGTAAAGCAGGAGCCCAAATATAGGCTCTCCATACATTTCCAGTGCGGCATGGCGACTTACATATTCAAGGACGGCAACAGGATAGTGCCTCTGCCGGAGTTCTTCGACGTGGAGGGATTCTTCGACTATCTGGGCCAGCTCACTAGGGAGATAGAGGCGGCAAAGTTCAGGAAGCTCAGGACCACATGGTCGCTTGCCAAGCTCATGGTCAAGATAAGTAGGTATGTCGACGAGGATAAGAAGCCGAAGAACCTCAAGTTCGTAAGGATGCTTGCAGGGGCTGTCGGCGGCTCCAATTATCATGGACTGGCGGAATTCCACATGAACTCGCTGTTCCTGGGGATGATGCACTTCCAGGACCCGTACAACTGGGACATAGACCGCATACACAAGTGCGATATTCACTACGCGACGCCTGACGGCCGCGTGCTTCCTTTCTGCACGTTCAACGTCATCCCGGAGCTCTACAGGGACCGAATACAGAGGAAGTTCAGCATCCCTGCGGTGGAATGGGAGAAGAAAACCGGTAAGAAGCTGAACGAGGACAAGCATCACAGGAAGTTCACGAAGGAGGAAATCCAGAGCATAGTCGGCAACTTCAACCAGTACAGGCGCTCCATGACCAAGGTGGTCCCGGAGAGCGACTGGGGAGAGGAGGCTTTTGAGCCCATGCCGGCAGCGACTTCAGGAGGATTCGTGCCGCTTCAGATGCTCGGCGCCCCGCAGCCTGCGCATAAAAAAGCGACGATGGAGAACCCTGCTGGAGGCGGCTGCGGCTCCGGCACGTGCGGCTGCTAAGCTTCGCTTTTTAATATTTTTGTTTTATACTTTTCTGTGATGATTATGGGCAAGTATATTATAGAATACGACGAAAAGGGATGTATAGGGGCCGGCGTCTGCGCCGCCTTCTCCGAGAAGGACTGGGAAATCGCTGCGAACGGCAAGGCAGTGCTGAAGGGCGGAAAGTTCGACGACGCCAAGGGCGTATGGACAAAGGAAATAGACGAGCAGGACCTTCCGGCGAATAAACAGGCTGCCGAGGGCTGCCCTGCGCTTGTCATCCATATCTTTAATAAAGACACTGGAGAAAAAGTATTTTAGGAGTGGTTTGTATTGCATTGTTGCATCAGGACTGTCGAAACCGACAAGAAAGGGATGCCGAAGACCGCGGGCGCCATCAACGGAGTGATGATGAAGCGCCAGGTCCCAAACGAGGCGCCTATTTTGGTTATTAACGTCTCGTCTGTTGACGGTTATCTGAAGAAGATCGGGAAATCCGGAGGCAAGGCGATTTCCGAGAAAATAAATGTAGGGGACATGGGCTTTTATGTAAGATTTAAGGACACTGAAGGCAATACTATAGGTATCTGGGAAGATCTGCAAAGAAACTGAATTCTTTGAGATCTTGAAGGAATCTTTGATTCCTTCACAAGAAATCAAGAAGCGATTTTCATGGAAGCAGAAACGCAAATTATCACGAAGGACATGACGATAGGCGAAGTCATCGAGAAATACCCAGAAACAGCAGACATAATGATGAGCTTCGGGCTCCACTGCTTCGGCTGCCATGTCAATGTGTACGAGACTCTGGAACAGGGAATAGTGAGCCACGGCATGGAAGATGCCACTTTGCACAGCATGCTTGACGAGATGAACAAGGCAATCGCTAAGCGCGTCACTATGCCGGCCGAGGAAATAAAGAAGCTCGAGGGCGGGAAGGTAATAGTGACGGATTTTGCCGCAAAGAAAGTGCTCGAAATAATGAAGAGCAACGAGAAGGAAGGATGGGGCCTCAGAATAGGCGTGAAGCGCGGCGGTTGCTCAGGATATTCTTATCTGATGGATTTCGAGCAGTCCCCTGCACACGATGACGCTGTTTTTGAGAAGGATGGCCTCAAGTATTTCGTCGATCCCAGCAGCATGCAGATGATGAACGGAATAGTCGTTGATTATGTGGAGAGCCTGCAGGGCGCGGGTTTCAAGATAGAGAACCCGAATGCCAAGAGCTCGTGCGGTTGCGGCAAGAGCTTCGGTTAATTCTATTTATATAACTTATGTAGATAGTTCTGTTATGGAAACTGTAACTATTCCAAAATCAGAATATAAAAAATTAAAGAAATTGAAAGAAGTCGATCACGAACTTCTGATTAAAATAGTTAAAGGTCTAGAAGACACAAAGGCTGGCAGAATCAAGAAATGGGAATAATTATTTATTCGGAAATTTATCGCTTATTTTCCTCACCAGCCAAATAGTCAGCCTATTAATTATAAATGAATAGTTGACTATATATTTAAGGCATTATTTTGCACCCACAGCAGGACAAATTAGATTTTTCATTATTTCAGAAGGTTCTTCATGTTTCCTACGATTTCCTCGAACATAGCCTTTATTTTCTCGCTGCGAAGGACGGCAGGTATAGGGTTCTCCGACGCCATTTCCTTTGACATGGGCACGCTTCCAAGGAAAGGCACGCCGAGCTCTTTTGCGAGCTCCATCCCTCTATCCATGCCGAACATGTCCCCTTCCATGTTCTCGACTATACCGACATGCTTTCCGAAGTGCCTTGCCGCTAGCGCGGATTTCTTCGCGTCCATGATAGCGAGAGGCTGCGGCGTTGTCACCACGACTACAGCTGACACGTCAAGGAACTGAAAGACTGTTAGAGTGCTGTCGTGCGTTCCAGGAGCCATGTCTATTATGAGGTAATCTATGTCGCCCATGTCGGATTTTTCCATGAGCTGCATTATGGCGGAATGGATGAGGGGCCCGCGCCATATGGTAGGAGTGTCGCCAGACTGGAAAAATGCCATCGACAGTACCTTCATCCCGTATTTTTCCACCGGCATGAGTCTGCCGTCCTCGATGCGGAAGTTTTCCTCGATGCCGAGCATCTTGCCAACATTGGGGCAGTCGATGTCGGCGTCCATGAGCCCGACTTTGTAGCCTTTCTTTGCCAGAAGCGCGGCCATGTTCACTGCAATCGTCGTCTTCCCGACGCCGCCTTTCCCCGAAAGCACGGCTATCTTGTATTTTATCCTGTCGAGATTGGCCTTGAGCTTGTTGAACTGCTCATGTTTCTGCAGAGATGGTGTTTCCATGCTATTCAGAATGCGTATAATTATTAATGCCTTTAATCAGGCGAGTCATAAAAACGACGCGGCAGCGGTTACGACTGCAGTGATTATTGAAGCCATGATTATGATTTTCCACGACTTCCTCCTGTCGGCTTCGGTGAAGCGCTTGTTAGTATGATGCACGCCTTTCTCGTCCTCATGACTGCCGCGCAGAGCCATATATACACAGAAGCTCTTGGAATATTCAATTAGCGAGACGCATGTTATGAAGACCAGAATTGCAAGAAATACAGGCGCGTATGCATAGGATGCCATTGAAATCATAATAAATGCAATTCCTATGGCAAGCCTTTTTTTCCTGCCTGTTGGAGTGATGTTGCAGATTCCGGGTATGTACGTCATGAAAAAACTATGACGGAATGTTTCTTAAGGTTCTCATCGCCCTATGTTCTTGCTTATGCCGTAGAACACCACGCCGCCAAAAGATATGTACGACATGAGGTTGAATAGTATGTTGACTTTCCCCGGATAATGCCTGACCAGCGGGAGCATGCTCTTGCCCATGAACTTCTTCGGCCCGCTGTAGTTTTCCATTATGTATTTCAGCGTGTAGTCGTATGACATGACCAGGCGCCTTAAGGCGAGCTCTTTTATGACATTCAGAGGGGTGTGCATGGTCTGCAGCGCCGTTTCGCCGTTTTTTATGGCCATCAGCGCGCCTTCCTCGCTGTCCGCCTCCACGATGGTCATGCCGTTGCCAAGCATCTCCCTGCAGTGGGCATCGCTTCCGGCTACCATATTCAGGTGCATCCTTCTTGCGAATTTATGGGCCCGGCGGTTTGATATCCTGTCTATGCTGAGCGAGTTGAAGACCTCGGCGGCGTCGCATAATGCCGCCTTTTCTCCAAGGCCTATCTCCTTTATGGCGAAAGGATGGACGCCTATGGAAACCCCTCCCTGGGAATGTATCTCGTCCACTGTCTCTTCGGCGCTCATCCTGGGCCTTATGACCTCCTGTATTCCCAGCGCCGTTATGTCCCCGTCTAAGGTGCTTATTTCCTCCCCCCTTATCACGAGGACGCCGTATTTCTTCGCGTATTTCGCGGCCTGTTCGGCGCCGAACATCGTGTTGTGGTCCGTTATGACGATGGCATCAAGGCCCTTCAGCGCGGCGCCTTCCACCATTTCCTCCGGAGAGTTTATGCCGTCGTAATAGACCTTCGTCCCGTGCGAATACGTAGTGTGGGAGTGCAGCTCCATTTTCATTTCTGAAACACCTCATAAATCTTTGTTTCGGAAATTAAACGGAACAGATGTTGCGTTTTCATACCTAATTATCTTGGAGTCGAGGATTTAAATGGAAGTTCACCTGCCGCGGAAAACTGTCGAGTAAGCCTGCTTCATCCTTTTCTCAACAATTCCAGGTCTGTTCTGATAGTTGCAGGTTTCTCCATAAACCATCTTATCGAATAAGTCAAGTACCCTGTTGAAATATACCCTGACTCTTCTGGACGACCCGCCTGTTCTTAATTTCATGCAAGAAGTATTTCGGATAATTATTTAATCTCCTTCAGGACTTCCTTGCTGTGCCCCTCTGGCTTGACCTTTTCATGTATGCGCTTTATAACTCCGTTTTTGTCTATGATGAAAGTGGTCCTGGCGATGCCCATGTACTTCCTGCCGTACATGTTCTTCTCGACCCACACGCCGTACTTATCGCACGTCTCATGCTGCAGGTCCGAGAGAAGAGTGAAGCGCAGCTTGTACTTGTCGATGAACTTCTGGTGGCTCTCGGGAGGGTCGGCGCTTATGCCTATTATCTTCACGCCCTTGGTCTCGAATTTCCTGCTGTCGGAGCTGAATTCGCACGCCTCTGTCGTGCAGCCCGGCGTGTCGTCCTTGGGATAGAAGTAAAGCACTACATACCGGCCCCTGAAGTCTGACAGCCTGACCGCCTTGCCTTCGTGGTCTGACAGCTTGAAATCCGGGGCCTTGTCGCCTTCTTTCAGTCCCATAGTCTAACACCCAAATATTCCTGCGGAGTCATGTATACGAAAAGGAAATGTGACTGTATTTCCGCTTTTTTTGTTTAAGACCGAGCACCTATAATATGGTATATGGTACGCCGTTCCTTATTGTGCGCATCTCGGCATCTATTCTGAGAAAATTTTCATCCTTGACGCGCCTGTCAACTAACATCTACACACCGAGTGCGGACTTTATCTTGCTCGCGGCGCGCTTGGCCTGGAATTTGGTGTAAAGCGTCGCCAGCTTGACCACGTTCTTGCCCCTTGCTAAATCAGTCAAATCTTCTCCAGACAGCACATCGCTGAGTATGTTCATTTCCTCATCGCTGAACTTCTCGAACATCTCCCTCACGTGTTCTATCTCATTTAGCTTGTCGCCCCTTTCCTTCTGCCATCTCTCGTTGTAAGGCTGCAGTCCCTTCTTGGAGACGTCGCCGTTCTTTACCGCTTCGTTTATGGCATCGCCTGCGATGCGGCCTCCGAAAATGCTTTCCGCGATGCCGCCTCCGTGAATAGGATTGACCATATTGACCGCGTCGCCCACCCCGAGGATGCCGTTGCCCACCATATCCTTCCATAAACCGCCTACAGGCACGAGGCCGCACACGGTCTCCACGACCTTGCCTTCATTGAGCCAGTCCTGCGTCTCTATCCATTCGTCAAGGAATTCCTTTGCGGTCTTCCCGTACCATATGCCGCCGACGCCTATGCCGACGTTGCCCGAGTCTTGGCCCTTCGGGAAGTTCCATATGTAGCCTCTTGGCGTTATCTTCTCTCCGAGCCATATTTCTATCATCTCTGGATCTCGGTTCTTTATGTTTGTCATGAGGTACTGGAATGCGGAATCCACAAGATGGAGTTTCTTCTGGCTCCTTATGCCGGCCTTGCGCAGCGTCATGGATTCGACGCCGTCCGCAGCCACTACGACCTTGCTCCTTATCTCAAAGTCGTCGCCGCCTATGTTGGCCTTCACGCCTTTCACGGTCGTTATCGTGCTGCCGGCCGCATCCTGAGTTTTTTCAAGCATGAGATCATTCACGGTGGCCTTGGTCATCACCATCGCACCTTTCTTCGCCGCGTTCTCCGCGAGCCATTTGTCGAAAGCCTTCCTTTCAAGGATGTATCCGTCCGTACCAGGCCCTTTGATTTTTATTTCCTTGCCGTTGGGCGCATAGACATAAGCACCCATGATGCGCTGCCTCCAGACATGCCAGGGCAGCTTCATCCCGAGCTCATCCATGTTCTTCTCGGAGACGCCCTCGCCGCATCTCACCGGGGCCCCTATTTCCTGTCTCTTCTCGAGGAGCAAAACGTTCAAGCCGTGTTCTGCGCATCTCTCGGCAGTCGTGCTGCCTGCCGGGCCTGCGCCGACTATCACAACGTCATATTCGTTCCTTATGAGTTTGTTGAGAACCATAATCAGAACCCTTTCGATGGCAGTTTTATGAGGGCAAGCGGCTTTTCTTTGCCGTCCTTTTCAAAGACTTTCAGGGCGCCGACAGGGCAGAACCTGACGCATATCTGGCAGTCTATGCACTTGTTGTTGTCCACCAGGATGTCCCTTCCTTGGTCGAGCTCCAGGGCATCGACTGGGCACACGCCGACGCATCCGCCGCATGCTATGCATCTTGAATCATTTACTTCAAGCATATTGTCCACACCATCTTTGAAATATCTTAATTAAAGCGGAAACGCATTTATAGTCATGCAAAGAAATATTTCTTTGCTGACTGTATGTGAAGCAAATTCATAATTTTGATTTTTCACCGTTTTCTTCGCTATATACCTACTTGAATTTGTCGAGGAACATTGATATGTCGATATTTTCTATGTCCTGCTCTGCTAGGGGCTTCTCGCTTATCTGAGGCAGGCCTTCCTCGTATGTCGGCTTCTCTTCCCTGTAAAGAACGCCTATGGGTATTCTGTCGCCCCACATGTTTGCCGTTTCGAATGCCTTTACCTTGTTGGATGCATCATAACTGGCTTCATCGAGTTTGAAAACCCTGGCCTTGTACCAGTCGGGCGTGTTTATCTTGTTGTATGTCGAGCACGGCTGGAACACGTCAACGACAGCGAAGCCGTTGTGCTTTATGGCCTCTGCCATGGTTTTCTTGAGACCTGGAATATCAAGAGCGTATCCTCTGGCGACGAATGTCGCTCCCATCGTTATTGCCAGAGCCAGCGGATTCACCGGTTCTTCAAGAGCGCCTTGGGGCGTTGAATTGGATTTGAATCCTTTCTCGCTGGTAGGCGATGTCTGGCCTTTCGTGAGGCCGTAGACCTCGTTATTCTGGATTATGTATGTCATGTTCAGGTTTCGGCGCGCGGTGTGTATGAAATGGTTGCCGCCTATTCCGTATCCGTCGCCGTCTCCGGTCACGACTATGACGTTCAGATCGTGATTTGCTATCTTTATGCCGGTTGCAACGGGCAAAGCCCTGCCGTGAAGCCCTTCGAATCCGTATGCCTTTATGAAATGAGGGGTCTTGCTGCCGCATCCTATGCCCGATACTATCACCGTACTAGCTGGGTCAAGCTTAGCTTCTGATATGGAAAGCTTCAGCACGGAAAGTATTGAAAAGTCTCCGCAGCCCATGCACCATGTAGGCGCCTCTTTTGTCGTGAGTTCGGCGATTGTCGCCCCTTTTTCCAACGCTTTCGTTACGGACATTTCATACGCCTCATCTGGCTTCTACAACTGCATTTCTGCTGAATATTATTTCCTTCGAGCTGTTCTTTTCAACTATGTCCTTTATCCCATGGACTATTTCCTCGGGAAAGAACGGCCTGCCGTCGTACTTCAGTATCCTGTAGTCCGTGTCAAGGCCTGTAAGTTCCTTTATTATTCCCGAGAGCTGGGATGTCTTGTTGTTCTCTATTATCACGGTGCGCTTCGCGTTTCTTATTATCCTGCCCATGTATTCGTGCGGGAACGGGCTGAGATATACTATCTGGCAGAAATTGGTCTTTATGCCTTTCTGTCCCAGCTTTCTCATCGCCTGAAGTATCGGGCCTTTCGTTGAGCCCCATGAAATTATTGTCACGTCTGCATCCTTGTCTCCGAAGAATTGTGGCGGAGGCAGTTCGTTCTTGAGATTCTCGAGTTTTCTGAACCTCTTGTGGTGCATCTGGACGCGTATTTCCTCCTCCTCACGCTCATAACCCTCCTCATCATGCTCGTAGCTGCTTGCCGTGTGCTGGCCTCCGCTCTGCGATGGGATGCTCCTCGGTGATATGCCGTCTTCAGTCAGCTGGTATCTCTTGAAGTCCTTCATGTCGTTGAGATGCTCCTGTGTGAGGAGCTTGCCCCTGTCTATTGATATGTTTGAAGTGTCGAATGCGGGCATTGACTTGTAGCTCTCGCCAAGGTATTTGTCAGTCAGTACGAAGACTGGAATCTGGTATTTCTCCGCCATGTTGAACGCGTCTATCGTCCTGTAGAAGCATTCCTCCTGGTCGCCCGGCGCGATTATGGCGCGAGGCGATTCGTCTGTTGAAGCGTGCATGATGAATCTCAGGTCCCCCTGTCCCGTGTGCGTTGCCATTCCGGTTGCAGGTCCAGGTCTCTGGGCTTCCACTATGACAAGCGGAACCTCGGTTTGGGCTGCGAGGCCCAGACCCTCGACCATTAAACAGAAGCCGCCTCCGGATGTGCATGTCATCGCCCTTGCCCCTGCGTAAGCGGCGCCTATGGCCATGTTTATGGCCGCTATCTCGTCTTCAGTGTGCTTTACGACTATGTTATAGTTTTTCTCCTGAGTTGCCATCGTCGTCATGACAGATGTCGCCGGCGTCATCGGATACGCGGACAGGAATTTGCATCCGGCCTTTATGGCGCCCGCGACTATGGCCTCGTTTCCGGACATGAAAATGGTGTTTTTGCCTGTTCTTTTCTGGAGCCTGTAATCGAACTTGAAATTCTGCTTCACGTAATCATAACCGGCTTTTGCGGCCCCGATATTTGCATTCGCTATGTCATCACCTTTCTTCTTGCCGAAATTGTCCCTTATCACCTGATTGAAGAGCTCTATATCATAGTCTATCAGCGCCACCGTCGCACCCATGGCCACGACGTTTCTCATTATCTTCCCGCCGTTCTGTTCTGCTATCTTGAGTAGAGGCATTGGGAACAGATTTATGTCATCGCGTATTTCGTTACTGTCTATCTGCAGCTTGTCGCCGTCATAGATTATGCCGCCGTTCTGCGACACCTTGCCGGCGTGCTTGTCGACGGATTCCTTGTTTAGCGCGACGAGGACGTCGGTGTATTTCGTGTGGGCAAAAAGAGGCTCCTCATCGGCTATGACGTCAAGGTGGTTGTGGCCGCCCCTTATGAGAGACGGGTATTCGGCCGCTGCGAAGACGTTTAGGCCGCCCCTCATGCACATCCTCGCAAACATGAGGCCTGCATTGAGTATGCCGTCTCCCGCTTCACCGGCAATTTTCCAGGAAAATTTGTTTCTCATCTTATCACAAATATTGCGCAACTATAAAAATTGAATACAAATAGTTCCCCTTATAACTTATATCCTTTTCCGTTTTCACTTAAATACTTTAATAATACATCATGATGTATAGTTGATGTATATATGGGATATATAAGATACAAAGTTCCTGAAGAAATGCACCAAATTATGAAGGGTGTGTGCGAGAAGCTAGGTTTGAAGGAAAGCGAGATGTCGAGAATAGCCCTGTATGAATATCTGAAGTCTATAAGGGCAATAGAGCGCGGCGTTAATGGCGGCATAAAGAAGAAGTTCAGGATAAGGCACTGACACTAAGCGTTATAAAGATGTTCTTCATATAAAGCAGAATGAGATTGGGCAGGGAGAGTTTTGAAGCGGCCGCCAGGAATGCCCTGAGACGTGTCTATCCTAAAGGCGCCGAGCCTTCTGACGAAGCTGTGATATACGTAGCTGATGTTATTGGAAGGATATACAGCATAGGCCTCCATGATGGCAAGAACAACAAATCTCTCAGCATGCCGTGCCGACGCACGCCCGAAAGGCCCGGAGATGAAGAGGAACTTATAGTGCGTTCTTACAACTGAAATCAATAGATTTGATACATTCTATTATAATAACCGCCCCCTGAAAGGGGCGGAATTCCAAGCCTAAAAACTACTGGTTCTCGATGTAGTTTATTACTATCTTCTGAGAAAAAGAAAGCAATTCATACACATGCTAAAACAAGCGGAATTCTTGCCTTAGAGTTTATTGAAATTATTCTATGTCGATTATCTTCCCGGAAGAGCCGACGCACACGACCTTCGTGCTGCCCATCACTTCGACGGCCCCTTCAAGCTCGTGGATGTGTCCGCACACCTCTATGTCAGGCTTCAATTCGTATATGGCCTTCGTCACGGCCTCGCTTCCCTGGAAAGAGAATTTCTCTATGAGGCTGCCTTTTGGATGAACATGAGTGACCATGATTTTTGTTTTAGCATTTTTCACATAGTTGAAGCCGTTCTTTATTGCCTTGAACATCTCATTGTCCGGCACGTAATTGATGCCTATGTTGCCGCCGCCTGACCCGAAGAATCCGACGTCGTTTATCATGACGGCATATTTCTGGAGATTCGGTATCTTGTATTCTTTCTCTATTTCCTCTATAGTCTCCTTGCTGTCGTGGTTGCCGCCGACGAACAGGACTTTTTTTCCTTTCTCAAGAAATGGTCCTATCATGCCTTCCTTGTCAATATCAAATGCCGTCAAGTCCCCTGTTATAATGACTACATCCACTTTATACTTGACGGATTTTTCTACCAGCTTTTCAACTGCTTTTTTGTTGCCGTGGAAGTCGCCGGCGACCATTATTCTAAGCTTTGGTTTTTTCTTCATGATTGTCACGTTGAACAATAATCTTATATATGTTTAGTCTTATAACTATATATTATAACTTTTAGAAATTTCTAAAATCAGAGATTTGAAGTGGTAGAATGACTCATAAGCTTCCAGAGCTCCGGTATGCGTACAACGCCCTTGAGCCCTTCATTGACGAACAGACGATGAGGATACATCACACCAAGCATCATCAGGCTTACATAGACAATCTCAATGCCGCACTGGAGGGGCACGACGCTCTCAAGGCGAAGACGGCCGAAGACCTTCTTAAGGGCCTGAATGCTATCCCTGAAAGCATACGTGCTGCAGTGCGAAATCACGGGGGCGGGCATGCGAACCACTCATTTTTCTGGCCTCTCCTGAAGAAGGATGTAAAACCCGAAGGCGATATTCTTGATGCGATAACTGAAAGGTTCGGCAGCTTCGACAAGTTCAAGGAGGAGTTCACGGCCGCCGCTATGTCCCGTTTCGGCAGCGGCTGGGCTTGGCTTATCGTAAGCAACGGCAAGCTGGAAGTGACGAGCACCGCCAATCAGGACAGTCCGCTGAGTGAAGGCAAGACTCCGCTGCTGGGCATCGACGTCTGGGAACATGCCTATTATCTCAAGTACCAGAACAAGAGGAACGAATACGTGTCGGCCTTTTTCAGCGTCATCAACTGGGACAAGGTCAACGAGAATTTCGCCGCCGCGAGATAAGGAACTTTTAGTATTTTTCGAATCTGCAAAACCTTTAAATCGTATAGTGTCAAGTTGAGTGTTATGACTAACTGGAAAGTGGAGCATGACAGGCCGAACTGCATAGGATGCGGAGCCTGCGCAGCCGTTTGCCCAGGCTCGTGGACGATGAGCCCCGACGACGGCAAGTCAGACCTCGTTGGCTCAAGGGAAAAGAGGGAAGGCGACGAAATCGTTCTCGAGGAGCTCGAGTTCGACGACATAAAGTGCAACAAGGAAGCTGCGGAATCGTGCCCGGTCAATGTTATACACATAATAGACCTCAAGAGCGGGGAGAAGGTAATTTAGGTGGTAATGATGGTCAGTGTGGGGGAGAAAGCGCCCGATGTCGAGCTGAAAGATACGGCCGGCAATCTCGTAAGGCTTGGGAGCTTCAGGGGCAAAAAAGTCCTCCTTTCATTTTTTCCGTTCGCGTTTTCACCCGTCTGCACCAAGGAATTCGGGTGCTTCATGGATGACATGGAAAAGTTCAGGGACAAAGGCGTTGAGGTTGCGGGGATTTCTGTCGACAGCCACTGGTCGAACAAGGCTTTTGCCGACAGCATCGGCTCTGACTTCCCGCTTCTATCTGACTTTGACAAGAAAGCTTCAAGGGCCTTTGGTGTACTGCGCAATGACGGGTTCTCCGAGAGGGCTTATTTTCTCATAGATGAAAACGGCGTGGTCATATACAAGCATGTGATGAGCAACCCGGCTGAAAAGCTGGATGATGAGGAACTGCTGAAGAACATATAGGTGAAAGCGTGAAAAACTACAGCTCTTATGTGGCTGAGGCTATTGCGGCATTTTCTCTTGTATTCATAGGGGCCGGGTCGATACTTGCCGGAAACGACACTACCGGCGTGGCTCTTGCCCACGGACTGGTGCTTATGTGCATGGTCTATGCGACGGCCCACATCTCGGGGGCGCATGTCAACCCGGCTGTCACGATAGGCATGCTTGTAACGAGAAAGATAGGTGCTCCCAGGGCCGCTTTGTACATAATTTCCCAGCTTGCCGGCGCGGCCGCAGCTGGATTTCTCCTGTCCGCGGTATTCCCTCCTGCGACAGCCCTTAATCTCGGCACCCCGGCGCTTGCGTCCGGCTTGCCTGTTGCCAGTGGGGTTCTTGTTGAGGCCGTGCTCACATTCTTCCTCGTCTTCACCATATTCGGTGTCGCTGTCGACAAGAGGGCGCCTGCCGGCTTGTACGGGCTTGCTATAGGGCTTGTGCTCACTTTTGACATCTTGGCAGGCGGCGCTCTCACAGGCGCTGCCATGAATCCGGCGCGGGCTTTCGGCCCAGCGCTTGCATCAGGCTTCTGGGAAAACCATGCAGTATACTGGATAGGCCCGATAATAGGGGCGATAGTTGCAGCTCTCGTATACGACAGGCTCCTCTCATCCAAGGAATCCCGGTAGACAGTCGCCATACAGTCTCTGGAACATATATTGCACGGTCTATTGTGAGTCTGGAGAGAAAGGGCATGAAGCCTGGTCTTGACCTTGTAGGCAAGATATAATACTGTCATCTGGAAGCCTTTTTGACTATCTTAGCTTCCTTGAGAATGTATTCAGGGACTATCCCGAGCCTGATATACCTGTTCTTCACGTCTTCTGGCAGGTGCGTGAAGTTCTTTACTGTCTTCCTGCAGTTCTTGCTGCCGCAGTTGCACCGAAGTTCGTACCAGCTGCTCTCTTCATTCATGGTGAGGGAGTAATCAAATGCAATTTCTTCCCCATTCTTGATGTTCTTCATCGCTACCAGGATGGCTTTCTTCCCTGTTATCTTGAGCCACGAATTCGGCTCGCATGAATGGTTGAAGAAATCGTCAAGGCCTCCGGAAGGCCCCATGTACAGGTTCGGGTCTATTTGGACATAGTGGTCGTCATCCATATTATACGGCTTTGGAAGCTCACTGAGCGCAATGAGCTTGCCGTGAAACTCCAGTATTTCCTCTCCCTTGGTGAAGTCCCGGCCAGCGAAGACGCCTTTGCCTTTTTTCGTTTGCCTTAGTACAAGTTCTTGCATCTTTACTAAGGACGTTATTTCGCAAGAAAGGATAAATATGTGAATATAGAATGCCAAGTAGATTATTTCTTACCAAAATCCTTAAATCATGCTCGCCGACAAATTATACTAGAGGTGGGACAAATGGCAAAGCGAAAGGCTGCGAAGAGGTCGGGGAGCAAGGCGCAGAAATGCTCATGCGGTTCCGGGATGATGTCGAAGGACTGCTGCGGTTGATGTTTCAGTTATGATTATAATCATCGGAGGTGCAAAAAAAATGGCAAAGAAGAAGGCAAAGAAAGCTGCCAAGAAGGGCGCTGCTGCAGCTGACATGTAAGGCATGAGGCTTATGATTCTTTAGATTTGCAGTTTTTTCTGTTTTATTTTCTCCATAAAATTTCAACTTCATCCGTTCTCCATCTGGAGATATAATCCGGTTTTTTGACGGGTTTCTGGCCGCTGGAATAGGCCAGAAGCCCGGTCCATGCTATCATTGCCCCGTTGTCCCCACAGTATTCTTTTGGCACTGCGTAAAATTTTGCGCCCCTCTCCTTGCACATTACTGACATCATCTCCTTCAGGCGGGGGGACGCCGCGACGCCACCTGTAAGCAGTACTTCATCCTTCTCTGCATGCGACATTGCCCTTTCAGTTATTTCGACGAGCATCGCGAATGTGGTTTCGGCAAAGGAGAAAGCGATGTCTTCCCGGGCTTCCGAGGCAAGCTTTCTCCTGGCGTCCGATAGTATCCCGGTAAAGCTGACATCCATCCCCTTCACCGGATAGGGGAGCCGGATGTACTTGGAGCCCTTCGCGGCAAGCCTGTCTATCTCCGGCCCTCCAGGATAGCCGAGGCCCATGTATCGTGCAAGGACATCCCTCGCGTTGCCTATGGCCATGTCCTGCGTCTCCCCGAAGACCCTGTATCTGCCCGAGA
This sequence comes from uncultured archaeon, assembly GCA_964373695.1. GTDB lineage: Archaea > Aenigmatarchaeota > Aenigmatarchaeia > GW2011-AR5 > GW2011-AR5 > JACPAH01. The sequence goes on from CAYJVT010000007.1 coordinate 37,774, forward strand.
TATATCCAATCACCTGCGTATTGCCTCCGGAAACGTAAAGCATTATGGGGTCTTTGCACTTGCACAGGAGCCTGCCTATCTCTATATGGGCTACCGGATGATTCACTGCTATTGCCGGGCGCTTTCCCATTATCCGGGCAGCGAAACTTGCCCCTACTTTAAGGCATGGCGGCAGGCCGGGTCCGGACGCGAATGACACTATGTCGGCGTCGTCAAGGGAAATGCCGGCTTCCTCCAGGGCCTTTTCCAGGACAGCGTCTTTTACGGATTCATGATGCTTCATGGCTTCGTCGGGCTTTATGCCACATCCAAGCTCCGGGATGTACACGTCCATCTGGTTTGCAATTACCCTTTTCCCGTCGCATATACCAACGCCGAATGTGTGCGACGTGCTCTCAATCCCGATTGATATCATAACGAGTCCTCTATCTGCTTCTTGGTAACAGGGCCTTTCCTTCTTATCTCGATGCCGTTCAGCATGCTCGCGACAGTCGAGGCCCTCCTTCTGGGGAGCGTCCCGCCGTCAAGCACCATGTCTATCCTGCCTCCGTAAAGCTTCAGCAGATTGTTGACTTTGTAAACCGGATTCTTGCCTGATATGTTGGCTGAAGTGGCGGTTATCGGCTTCCCGAAAGCCTTCGCTAGTTTGAGCGCTTCAGGACGGGATGGTATTCTGAACGCGAACTCGCCTCCGCTCCTGCCCCTGCAGACAAGAGTCAGCCTTCCCGGCATCAGTTTCCGCACGATGTTCTTGTCGTCTGCGCCTAGGACTGCATGCCTTTCGGCTGCTTTCATGCTGCCGACTATGACCGTCATCTGCTTTCCCTTGGGTCTCTTCTTCAGCGCATATATTTTTTTGACCGCCATATGGTTTGTTGCGTCGCATCCCAGGGCATAACTGCTCTCCGTGGGGTATGCCACTATGCCGCCCCTCCGCAGGATTCTTGCGGCAAGCTTTATGTCGCGCGAGATTATTGTCATAATAAAAATGAATTTTATTAGCTATTAAAGCAATTATGATTATGCCGATTTTTGTGGTGCACCGCCACATGGCCCACAATCTTCACTGGGACCTGCGGCTTGAGATGAAGAACCGCGCGGGCAGGAAGGTTCTGAGGTCATGGGCAGTGCCTAAGGAGCCGCCTAGGACGAAGGGCGTCAGGCGGCTCGCCATACAGGTGGAGGACCACGCCTTTTCCTACAGGAAATTTGAAGGGACGATAAAGGAAGGCTATGGCAAGGGCACGGTGAAGATATGGGATTCGGGCAGGTACAGGCCGCTTTCATGCAAGAGGAACAAGATAGTTTTCTCGCTCTCGGGCAGGAAGATGGAGGGCGATTACGTGCTTTTGAAATTTGCAAAAGCCGGAGGGAAGAACTGGCTGCTTTTCAGAAAATGAGCGGGTCGCCGTAAATAATGATCCCGGCTATTATGATTATGTTGAGAATTATCCACGCGACGAACATCATGATTATCGGCTTCTCCCTGTGCATTATGCCGTATGCCAGCCAGAAGAAGTTGAGTATCAGATAGGATATGAACGTGACGAATGACAGACCTGCAGCGTTCCTTTCGACAAATATCTTGAAAAGCTGTGGTATGGTCATTATAGGCCCCAGCACGCCGACCGCGAAGATGAGCTTGTCCATGAGCCTTTTCCACTTGTTCCTGCTTGGGTAAGCCTCATGCTTCCTGTATATTCTTTTCCGGCGGTGGAAATGGTGCAATGGCTGGGTCATCATATCACACAAACTGCATTGCATGCATTAGATTGTCTTCATGAACGACGAATAGGCGCCCCTCCTTTTCCATCCTGCGCATGGCCTTGTCTTTCATTACTTCGGCCCTGGTTATCAGGTTGGGCCGGAAGAGGACGCTCCTCCCTACGAGCTTCATTATCGGCAGGTCAGTGAGGCCGTCGCCTATGTATACTATGTTCTTTTCCTTCACCCTGAAAAGATTCTTAACCTTCCTCACGGCGCCTTTTTTTTCGGTCTTTACCACGTCGCCCTTTATTTCGCCTGTGAGGACGCCGTCCTTCACGACGAGATGCGATGCATATATATGGTCGACATATTGGAGCAGTTTTTCTTTTTTCAGTACGCGCCTTATGAAGCTCTCGTCGTTTGTGCTTACTATCACTATCTTGTGGTTGTCGGCCTTCAACCTCTTGAACATGCGCTCGACGCCTTTCGTGAGCTTCACTTTTTTCAGCATCATACTGGTCACGATCTCGTAGTCAAGCCCCTTTCCCATCAAGGCCATCTTCTTCGCCAGCCTGAAGAATTTCCTTGGCTCCATGTTGTCCTGCAGGAAGTCTATCTCTATCTTCAGCTTCTCCATCCTGCTCCCGACGAGGCTCAGAAATCGAGAAACAGAATCGTTTATTATGACATTGTCGAAATCGAAGCAGACGATTTTCATTGGATTTAATTGGGAGCAGGTATATAAATAATCTGTCCTTTATTGGATGAGAATTATTTCTTCTCGGCCGTTATCTCATAAGAGTATTTCATAAAAATACTCTTTGAGATCAAAGTCTTTCTTAATTATTTTGTTGTGTTAGAAAGACTTGTGATCTGGCCGTATCCGCACTTGCCGCAGTACTTCCTGTTCTTGTAGGATGCGAGGAACGTTCCTGTCCCGCATCTCGGGCAGTTCTCCCTTTTTCGCGAAATCTTCCCGTCCTTGATTTCGTAGAGTTTCCACACCTGTACTTTCGCGTGCTTTTTCTTTGAATGAGGCCTTTCCTTCTGCGAGCGCTTCTCCTTCTTTACCTTCTCTTTTTTCACCTCTGCCTGGGGCTCTGGTGCAGGGGCTCCTTTCGCGCCTGGGGGGGTTTTTGCCGGAATTCCCTTAGCTGGAGCGGCCGGGGCTCCTTTCGCAGGTGCAGCTGGTACTGCCGGAGCCTTTGCCTCCTCCTTTTTTTCTCTTGCCATGAAATATCACTTACTCTGTTTTCTCTTCTTTCTTGCTGAGGTCCTTGACTTTCTTCTCGCTCCACAGGTTGACAGACGACTTGGACGTCTTTGTCCCCTTGCCTGTCAGGATGCTGACGATTTCGACGCATTCCACGTCCTTGTTTTTTTCCTTCGCTATATACTGCTGCAGCGCGGCCTTCGACGGCGTGGCGTCTGCATGCTCTATTTCAACCTCTATCTCGCTCCTTCCCAGGAGCTTGTTTTCATTCTCGCTGATAAAGTTGACTTTCATTTTCTACACCTTGAGGGCGTATTTTCCGGGAGCGGTGACGTTGAGCTTCTTCGCTATCTCCGAGTTGACGTCGAATATGATGGCGATTCCCTGGAAGCTTGACGTGAGGTCGGCCGTCTTGCACACGGGACACATGCTCCCTTTCATTACTATCCTCTTGCAGCTCTTGCACGCTTTCTTCGCCATACGTCACTACCTCTTTTTTCTCTCCTTCTTGTCGACGTTCTTTTTATCCTTCTCCACCCAGTCGAGGGCTCCAAGAAGCGGTTGCCTCATCGTAAGCGATATCTTGTTCCGGCCCTTTCCGAGGGAAACCCCGACTACGCGGGTCCTTATTATGTCGCCCTCCTTCAGCTTGTAGCCGGTCTTCTTGCCCGTGAAGATGGCGTTCTTGCCATCGTACGCTATCTTGTCGTCCATTATCTGCGACACGTGAACAAGGGCGTCTATCGGGCCTATCCTCGTGAATGCGCCGAACTCTGTTATGTCGACGACCTCGCCGAGCATGACCTCGTTTATCTCGGGCTTGAAAACCATTATCTTGAACTCGGTTGGGTAATATATCGCCCCGTCCTCTGGTATTATCTTGCCTTCGCCCACGCTGAGAACTTCCGTAACCACAAGGAAAACACCTATGTCAGGGTTCATCTTCCCCTCTAACTGCTCCTGTAGGCTCTCCTTTACAGCCTGGTTGAGCTCCATATCGAACTTTGTCGGCGGTACTCTAGCCTCGTCCCTTACTGTCAGAGTTTTGAGCATCTATCTAAACCTCATAGTAATTAACTAAAATGAATTAAAAACAGTCTTTTTAAATCTGAATTCCTTTGGAATTCGGGTTAATCATCATTTATAATGATGATTTAAATCTGAATTCCGGGCATTTATCACTTTTCCTGCTTGAAGCGCTCGATGCCATCCCTCAGGATGTGTCTTGCCCTGGCAGCGTCTTCCCATCCCTTGACTTTTACCCACTTACCCGGCTCCAGCGCCTTGTACTGCTCGAAGAAGTGCGCTATCTCTTTCTTGGTGTGCTCGTTGACGTCCTTTATGTCCTTCACTGAGTCGTATCTGGGGTCCTTCTTCACGACCGCCACTATCTTGGAGTCTTCTCCATCCTCATCTTCCGTCACCAGCACGCCTACCGGACGGACTGAAACCACCAGGCCCGTGCTTATCGGGTGGTCGCCGAGCACCAGACAGTCCACCGGGTCCCCGTCGCCGCTTTCCGTCTGCGGCACCATGCCGTAGTTTCCGGGGTATGTCATCCTGGTGTAAAGAACCCTGTCAAGGACGAACGCCTCCGTTTCCTCATCATATTCTATCTTGTCAGGGGAGCCCAGAGGCACCTCTATTATGACGTTTATCTCGTCCGGAGCCTTCTTTCCCGTCGGTATTTTATCAAGCATGCTCATCTTAACACCTACTCCTCGGCCAAAATCTTCTTCTGTTTCAGCCTAATTACATTATGCCCGAAATTTTTTAACTGTTCTATGAGGCCTTTGTCGTTCGTCGCTATAATATAACCCTTCTTGGCGTATTCTATGAGCGTCCTGTCAGCATTGGTTCTAGCCTTTATCACAGCCACACCGTTTCTTTCAGCCATATCAAGCGCTATCCTTGCCTGGCCTCCGCGCTTCGTCCTTTCCTTTGACAGTCTTTTCAGCTCATTGATGCAGGATTCGAGCGTGAAAAGCTTCCCTTCCGTCGTGTATACGTCCGCCCTGAACTGGACAGGCGCCAGCAGGATGTTGGTGTCCAATATTATCTTTCTCATTGAGAATAATTGAACGATGCGGATAAAAGGTGAAATAATGAGAATGAAATAAAATAAAAAATAAGAGGATTTACTCTTCCTGCTTGTCCTCATCAGCGCCGTATTCCTGGGCATCGTTTCCCTCAGCTTCCGAGCTACCCTCTTCTCCGGCACCGACTTTCTCGGCTATTGCGAACTTGTTTGCAACTTCCTTTATCCGGATTTTGCATTCCTCGTTCTTCTGTGTGTTGGGGACGAATATTATGAAGTTGTTTACCTTCGTTATACCGTCGCCCTTGGCGCCTATGTCAGTTATCTTGACGTCGTATTCCTCGCCGACCTTTACAGGCTTTTCCCTCTGCTGGAATCCGCCTCCGCCGCCGAAACCTCGGCCGCCTCCGCCTCCGCCGAATCCTCTTCCGCCACCAAATCCGTGGCCTCCTCCTCTTCTATCTCCGTACATTTTCTATTCCTCCATTCATGCGTTGCCGCGATTTATTATGGTCAAAAGATGTGTCAGAATTAACCCTTCTGATAAAGCCTCGAAACCCTCAGAATTAACCCATCTTTCCATCAGATTTAACCACTAAAAATATGACGAGTGGAAAGTATTTAAATCCGAATTCCACTTGAATTTTGACGTGTGTGAAATTGCTTTGCAATTTCAACACCCCAAAGAGCTGCGCTCTTTGAAGGATAAAAGTCAAGCTTCGCTTGACTTGTGATTAAACAGTGGATTTTTAGACATCTATTTGAATATCTCGCCGGCTTCCTGGCTCCACCACAGCAGGTCCAGGTGGTCCATCGGTATCCTCACGCTCTCTGAAAACGCCCTGAACTTGTCCTCTATTTCCATGTATTTTTTGCGGCTCCCTGGGGGTTTCGGGCTTTCTATGACCCCGTTCTCGTGCAGGTGCTTCAGAATGTGTCTGTCAAGTATGGCAAGGCCCTCGAACCCTATGTTCCGCAGGAAATGCGAGGCCTCTTTCATCCCCATCCCCTTCACGTTGTCGGCAAGCCATGTCCTGGCCTCTTTCCCGTCGGAAGGCAGCTTCTCCCTCACCGCGAAACCGGAGCCGTTGTGGAAAAGCCTCCTCGCATCGATTATGTATGAGGACTTTCCTATGTTGAACCTGACGCCGGCCAGCCACGCAAGGACCTCCTGCTGGCTTCCGTCATATAGCTTGCCGTTTTCCTTCAGTTTTTCTATGGCGCGCCAGCATATCTTGGCCTTGCTCTGCGGCGTCAGGAGGCAGAAGCACAGCTCCGCGAACAGGTCTTTTTCAGTGTAGCTCTGGTAGACGCCCTTGAAATTCATGAGCCTTTTCTCTATCTCATCCTTCTTGATGAGATATGCGGATTTAGTCTCTTCCTTCATCCTAATATTTGTAGTGACAAAGTTAAAATTCCTGTAGTAGACGAAAATATTTATAGCGCCCCGGCAATCTATTATCATGGACAGCCTTCTCAGAAAGCTCATAGAGACAGACGGGATAAGCGGCTACGAGCAGCGGGTCCGGGCGCTTATCCAGAAAGAAATATCGAGATATGCCGACCAGACATTCATCGACAAGATGGGAAATCTCATTGCCGTAAAGAAGGGAAAGAAGGGCGGCGGAAAGGTCATGCTCGCATCGCACATGGACGAGATAGGCCTTATTGCAAAGAGCATAACACCAGAAGGAAAAATAAAGTTTACCACGATTGGCGGAATTGAGCCACTGACTCTGATAGGCCAGCGCGTCATGCTTTTGACAAAGAAGCCACTGAACGGTCTGATTACCACTTCCGAGATGCTCGACGGAAATTACATAGAGCACCTGCCGAAGATTGAGGACATGTTCGTCGACACGGGCCTTGGCAAAAAGCAGCTTGCCGCAAGGGGGGTTGAAGTCGGCACTTTAATAGCGCTGAAACAGGAGATGGGGATGCTCAACGATGACATGTTTTACGGGAAGGCGCTTGATGACAGGATAGGATGCTACATAAACATACAGCTTGCGAAGCGGCTGAAAAAAAGCAGGCACGAAATCAATTTCGTCTTCACGGTTCAGGAGGAGATGGGGATGTACGGCGCCAAGACATCAACTTACGAGGTGAATCCTGACTGGGCCATAGCAGTTGACGTTTCCAACACGTACGAATCGAAGGACATGAGACTGCTGGGCAAGGGGCCCACAATCCTGGTGAAGGATGCCGCTATGATAGCCAACAAGTGCCTTGACGACACGCTGCGAGGCATAGCAATGAAGAACAAAATACCCATTCAGCTTGACGTTTCTGATCTGGGCACCACGGATGCGATGACCATATCGCTTTCAAGGGGCGGCGTTCCTGCCACGGTAGTGGGTGTTCCCCTGAAGAACCTTCACAGCACTGTCGGCGCCGCGAGCATGAATGATGTCAACAGTGCCATAAAGCTGCTTTCAGCTTTGCTGAAAAATCCGCCAAAAGTGTGTCTGGTATGAAAAAGTTCGGCATGTTCATAGGTGGGAAATGGCTTCTTTCTGACAGGACATTCGCCAGCATAAATCCCTCCACCGAAGAAAGCATCGGCGAGTTCCAGCTGGGCGGCGAGAAGCATGCAAAGGCCGCCATAGAAGCCGCTTATTCATCTTTCGCCAGGTGGAGCGAGACGCCGGCGCCAAGGCGCGGCTCGCTTCTTCTCAGGATTGCAGGCATCCTGAAAGAGCGCAAGGAGGAGCTCGCGCGCCTCGAGACGATGGAGATGGGCAAGATATTGCCGGAGGCCCGCGCTGATGTGCAGGAGGCCATAGACATCTTCGAGTACATGGCCGGCGAAGGAAGGCGGCTCTTCGGCCACACGACACCTTCGGAGCTGAAGGACAAGATGTGCATGACCATAAGAAGGCCGGTAGGGGTCGTTTCAGTCATAGCGCCATGGAATTTTCCCATTGCAATACCGGCGTGGAAGATGTCGGCAGCCCTTGTATGCGGCAATACTGTCGTCTTCAAGCCGAGCAGCGACACACCCCTCTGCGCCACGCGCCTCGTCGAGATATTGAACGACGCCGGCATCCCAAAGGGCGTCGTGAACCTGGTGACAGGCTCCGGCGGCACTCTGGGAAAGGAGCTCGTAGCAAACAGGGATGTCGGATGCGTGTCTTTCACTGGCTCAAGAGACACCGGTCTGTGGATATCGCAGAACGCCGGCATAAAGCGCGTCGGCCTGGAGCTTGGCGGGAAGAATGCCATAATAGTTATGGATGATGCCGACATGGGCCTCGCGGTCGACGGTATATTATGGGGCGCTTTCGGCACCACCGGGCAGCGCTGCACGGCTGCGTCGAGAGTCATAGTCCACCGGAAGGCGAGGCGCAGGCTCGTCGCGGCCCTTGTTGCGAGGGCGAAGAAGCTTCGCGTTGGCAGCGGACTCGATCCGAAAACCAACATGGGACCTCTTGTCAATAAGCAGGCCGTTGAGAAGGTTCAGAAATACGTCGGCATAGGGAAGAAGGAGGGCGCCAGACTTCTTTGCGGCGGAAAGCCGCTGCCGGGGAAGGGGTATTTCTACGCGCCGACGATATTCATCGCCGATGCCGGTATGAAAATAGCACAGGATGAGATTTTCGGCCCTGTCCTGTCCATAATAGAGGCGGAAAGCCTTGACGACGCGCTCGACAAGGCGAACAGCGTGGAATACGGCCTCAGCTCGTCCATATACACGAGAAGCATATCAAACGCCATGAAGGCGGCCGAGCGAATACAAGCCGGCATAACATACGTGAATTCCAGCACCATAGGCTCTGAAGTGCACCTGCCCTTCGGCGGCGTCAAGGACACCGGCAACGGGACCAGGGAAGGCGGCATCCTGGGGATAGACGAGTTTTCCGAATTCAAGACTGTATACATCGACTATTCGGGGAAGCTGCAGAAGGCGCAGTTTGACTGATTTATAAGATTTTCTCCCTGCATTAAATCATGAAATGCGAGGCCTGCGGCGCGGAACTGACGAAGGCGAACAGCACGCTGGACGACAAGTACTGCGACTCCTGCTTCACGCGCCACGCAAGGTCGATGTTTTTCTGACGTGGCCAGGATGATCGAAGAAATAATCAAGGATATGGATTCGAAGAAGAACGCCGGAAAAGCCGGGGTTCTATCGCGCTTCTTCAAGACGGGAAAGGGGGAATACGGCGAGGGAGACGTGTTTCTGGGCATAACGGTGCCGGAACAGAGGCGAATTGCAAGAAAATACCTGTCCGCTTCGTTCGGCGACCTGGAGCGCCTCCTGTCGAGCAATATCCATGAGCACAGGCTTACCGCTCTTCTGGTGCTGGAGGAGAAATACAGAAAGTCGGACGAAAAGGCAAGGGAAATGGTTTTTGATTTCTGCATGGAGAATATTTCAGGGATAAACAGCTGGGACCTGGTCGATACGGCCTCCCCTTCCATTATAGGCAGTCACCTCCTTGGCAGGGACAGGTCAATTTTATACAAGCTGGCAGCAGGCAATTTGTGGGAGAGGAGGATTGCAATAGTGTCTACTTACGCATTCATAAAAAACGGCAGGTTCGGCGATACGCTGAAGATAGCTGAAATCCTGCTGGATGACGGGCACGACCTCATACACAAGGCCGTCGGATGGATGCTCCGCGAGGTCGGAAAGCGCGATGTGAAGGTTCTGGAAAAATTCCTCATGAAACATAGCAGGAGAATGCCGAGGACCATGCTCAGGTACGCTGTAGAAAGGCTGCCTGAAAGGAAAAGGAATTTTTACATGAAATCTGACATCCCACTGTTTTTGCCCAAAAGACTTTGAAAAAGTCTTTTGGCAACTTAGGAAAGCGTAGCTTTCCTAGAGTCAAAAAGTGGTTGACAGCGGATGTAGATGCAAGGAAGAGCCCAGTTCTTCCGGCACCGGCAGACTTTCGGTCTGCCTCGTGCTCAACGACTCATCAATCCGCAAAGAACGAAGTTCTTTAGGATGTCAAAAACCTGAAAGGTTTTTGCACATTTCAGCAAGCCGCCGCCTTTTCATCAGAAGCCGAAGGCTTCTGTGAATGTGTGAAATTGC
>CAYJVT010000008.1:0-44122 GCA_964373695.1 uncultured archaeon
CCCTCGTCGCGTTCAGCTCCCGCATGAAGGCGGTGCTCGCTTTCGCTCAAGAGCCCTGCCTTTTCATCCACCGCTTCCTCTCTGCAGGAGTCTCGATTCCTTCCTCCCTGCACTTCCTGCTGAAGGTGGCGCTCGCAATTCCCAGTGCCCTCGCTGCTTCGTCATTCCTCTTGTACAGTCGTGCAACCCTCTTGAGTTGCTCGCGTTCCACGGATTTCATCACATCTTCCTCCGTCAGGCTGCGTGATGAAAACTACGCGATGGTTGCCATCGGCTGGCGTGCGCTGAGGCGCATGTCCCGGCGGAAGTGCCTTCCCTTGAACCGGATGTTCTCGGCTGCTTTCAGGGATTTGGAGATGGCCGAGGGGATGTCCGCTCCGGTGGCTATCGTTCCCACGACACGGCCGCCTTTGCCTATGACCAGAATCCTCACGGCTCATTCTCCTTTGTCTCGGGTTTGTATTGCCTGTCTGCGGACTACGTGAAGTACGGCGCGATGGCCTTCTCGATGCGCTCCCGAAGGGTGCCGGTGCCCAGCTCGGGTGTAAAGGCCTGCCCTGTGACACGCTCAAACAGGCTGATGTAGCGTTCCGCAACCTCGATGCGGATATCGTCGTCGAGGACGGGAATGTTCATGTCAGAGATTCCCTTATCCATCAGCCACAAACGCAGGAACTCCTTATCGAGACTCTCCGGCTCCTCGTCTCGGCTGTGGCGCTCCTCGTACGTGGCCCGGATCCAGTAGCGGGATGAGTCGGGCGTGTGCACCTCGTCAGCCAGGGCGATCTGCCCGTCCCGATTGCGACCCATCTCGTACTTGGTGTCCACCAGGATCAGGCCCTGCTCTTCTGCAAGCTGTTGTCCGCGGGCGAACAGCCTCAGCGCTATCTGCTCAATCTGGCGCCACATGCCTTCGTCCACGAGACCACGCTTCACGACTTCCTGCGACGAGAGCGGCTCGTCATGCTCATGGGATTTCGTCGTCGGCGTTATCACCGGCGTCTCGAAGCGGTGGTTCTTCTTCAGACCGGGCGGCAGTCCGAGGCGGTAGGGGTCTTTGCCCTGCTGGTAGTTGACCCACGCCGACGTCGAGGTGCTGCCCGTGAGGTAGCCGCGCACGACCACCTCGACCGGGAAGATGTCGAGCTCCTCGCCCACGGTGACGTTCGGGTGCGGGACCTCGACGACGTGGTTGGCGACGATGTCTTCCGTATTCCGGAACCAGAACTCGGCGATGCGGTTGAGGACCTGGCCCTTCAGCGGGATGGCCCCCAGGACATGGTCGAAGGCACTCTGGCGGTCGGTCGTGACCATAATGCGCCGGCCGTCCAGCAGGTAGATGTCGCGCACCTTTCCCTGATCGTATCGGTCGCTCCACTGCTCGAAACGTGCATCAAGCAGGCAGTCGCCGAGCATTGCCCTGAGCGTTTCGCGTGAAACCGTCATAGCTTTGCCCTTTCCGTTATGGTCGTGGTTGTTGGCTCATGAGGTGAAGAGAGGTATCATCGCCTTCTTGTTGACTTCATCGTTGTACCTTGTCAACCGCAGAAAGAAGTCGTCGTCGCCAGCGGCGAGTATCTGGCAGGCCGCCATAGCAGCGTTCTTAAGCCCGTGCTCGTCGAGTCCTGCGAACATCACAGGCCTTCCTGATGGCATCCTCGAGATGGAGAGCATGGCGTCTAATCCTGCCAAGGCGCTGCTGCTGAGACCAACCCCGATGACAGGTCTGCGGCCGAGAGTGTAGGCGGCGATTGCTCCGGGAAGAGCCGCTGACATGCCAGCAATGCCGATGAACACCTGAGTGCCTTCTTCATCCTTCATTTCGACGTATTCAGCTAATGTGGATTCCGATGCGCCGAAATGGCCGATACCTCGTACGTGATTTTCAGCTGGTTCAGAATCCCTAGCATCCCAGAATGCTCTACGACACCCCTGTCGCTCTCGCTTCCGAGGATGATCACTACCTGGGGCATCTCTTCACTCCTTGCGGTTAGTCGTTCGCTTCGTTGGATGACCAGTAGAGGTCTGACCGGTTATGGAACTGTTTCCCTCCTACTCCTTTCCCTTCTTCTCGCCGGGCTTATGCTTCTCCTTCTTGCGCTCCGCTTCTCTCCGCGCCTCTTCGTATTTATGGTATATCCTTGCCCTCAGGAAACTCACGATGCCGCAGCTGCGACGCTTTGCCATCTTGCACTCCTCGTTGTCATAGATGTGGAATGAAACTGCCATTTCGTTAGTTCATGCTGGCTCCGGAAGCTTCTGCCAGCCTCCGGCGCTTCCTCAACAGGGCAATCACGGCGACGGCTGTGATGAAAAGCATCGAGAACTTCCATAAAGCGATGTGCATTAGGAGAGCGGCGGACACTAGAACGATGGCAGAGCCGAAGTGCAATGCCGCATCCTCCAGATTACGACGACGGTAGGCCATGAGGGACAGCCGCATGTAGAACACAGCTGCAACCCAGAGGAACAATTTTACCATGGGCCACAAGAGCCACGTGAAGCAGAGGAAGATGGTGGTTGCAGCTGCTATCAGGGCCATGATTGTCTTGTTCGCGACCACCTTCTGCAAGATGAACATCTCCTTCCTCCTTCGGAGTTGTGGAGGCCGGGACAGGTCTTGGGGAGGCAGCGACGCGAGGAAGCTACCGCCATGAGGATTGACCCGCCCAGGCCCGGTGTGGTGGTCACGCCAGGGTAAATGCGAACCACTCTTCCTTCGTTCGCGGCGTGCATAAATTGTTGAATGTGACCAGATGGCTGGATATAGAATTCATGCCAAGGTTATGTCCCAGTGGACACCAGGGATAAGACACATCGAATTGAAGATGTATGTGAAGGTGGTGCCAGCAAGAAGCGCGAAGAAAACAATTACTAAGTCTGCGATGTCCATCGCTCTGTCCTTTCTGGAATGGTGTCTTTCGCAGTCCTTCGACGGAATTTTCCGACGCTTTTGCATAGCAAGCGCTACATGCGCCTTTCCGGAGGGAATTCCTTCTCCTCTAAAACTGGCACTAATGTCTCGACGCATTCGGATGGAAATGCGGAGAACAGGCCAGGTGTGGTTTGCTATGTCAAGAGCCGCGCTTGGGGTTTTGCACCCGCAACGGCTTACGGTTACTCTGGCGGCAATGTTTTAAGCCTTTTCGTGACGAGGGTTTCATGGGAAAAAAGTGGGGATGGTCGCTTAAATACAGTTCAATTTTATATCCTCTCCCATACATATTATACGATAATGAGTTCTGACGATAATCCAAACGTTTCCGAAATCGTGCGAAAATACCTCCTGGTCAATGCCGTTGAGCACGAGGGCAAGGCGCAGCCAAAGAGCGTCTTAGGGAGGATACTGTCCGACATGCCCGAATTGAGGGCAAGGGTGCTGGAGATAAAGGGCCTTACCGAACGCGAGGCGGAAAACGTAAACCGCATGCCCGTCCAGGAACAAAGGACGGAGCTCGAGCGGATGGGCGGCTACACGGCCGAGAAGAGGGCGGAGAGGAAGGGCCTCCCTGATATAGAATTAACGAGGGACAGGGTTGTCATGAGGTTCGCGCCCAACCCGGACGGCGCCATACATCTCGGCAACTCGAGGCCGGCCATACTTTGCGACGAGTACGTGAAGAGGTACAAGGGAAAGCTCATCCTGAGGTTTGACGACACCGACCCGAAGGTGAAGGTCCCTGAAGTCAGGTTCTATTCATGGATAAAGGAGGACCTCAAGTGGCTGAAAGTGAAGTGGCACTCGGAAGTCATGGCGTCAAAGAGGCTCAATATATATTACAAGATGGCAGCCGAGCTGATAGGGAAGGGCGGCGCCTACGTGTGCATGTGCGGCGATTCATGGAAAAAATTGCGCAACGCCGGCAAGTCATGCAAATGCAGGAATGACGATGCCAGGACTGTGATGAAAAAATGGAAATCCATGCTCAGGCACAAGTACAAGGAAGGCCAGGCCGTGCTTCGGGTTAGGAGCGACATGGAGGCGAAGAATCCCGCCGTGAGGGACTGGCCAGCCTTCCGCATAGTCGACAAGCCAAGGCATCCGCTGAAGAAGGCGCATCTGTGGCCGCTTTACAATTTCGCCTCGGCGGTCGACGACCACCTGCTCGGCACCACTCACATTTTCCGGGGACAGGAGCACTCCACGAACGAGGTGAAGCAGCGCTACATGTTCCAGCACATGAAATGGGAATATCCCCTTGTCGTCATACTCGGCAGGCTTTCCCTGTCGGGCATGGTGATGAGCAAGAGCCTCATAAGGGAAGGGATAGAACGCCACAAATACAACGGATGGGACGACCCGAAGCTCGGCACGCTTCGCGCGCTGAGGCGGCGCGGCTTCCAGCCCGACGCCCTCCGTCAGATAATAATAGACGTGGGGCCGAAGCCTTCGGACATAACGATATCCATGGAAAACCTTGCCGCCTACAACAGGAAGATTATCGACAAGGACGCCAGGAGATATTTCTTCATACAGAACGCCAAGAAGATAGAGGTGGCGGGCGCCAGGATGAAGTCGGCAGACCTGCCTTTCCATCCCGACCAGCGCGGAAGGGGCGGCCGGAAGTTCAGGCTCGGAAGGCACTTCTTCATAGACGCCAAGGACTTTGAGTCTTATAAGGGACTGGAGGTCCGTCTCAAGGATTTGTTCAACGTGAAGCTTGGCGAAAAATCATCCTATACGGGCACCGAGCTGAAGTCCGTACCGAAGATACACTGGCTGCCGGAGAAGCACATCCCGGTCAGGGTCACGATGCCTGCCCACATCCTGAAGGGCTACGGCGAAACGAATCTCATTCAGGCGAAGCGCGGGGAAATCATCCAGTTCGAGAGATTCGGCTTCGTGCGCATCGAGAAAGCCTCGAAGGCCGGCGTCAGCGCGATATGGCTGCACGACTGATTTTTATGGATTTGGTTTGAGAAGGCGAAGAATTATATTGAAGTGATGAATCCCAATAAAGAATAACAAGATTGTAGATATAGTGCTCCAAGAAAACAATCATAATAGTTAGTTTTCTTGGGCACTATATGTGAACCAAATAAGTTATATCCTGTTTATTTATTTGGTTCGCTATAAATATTCAGAATTCAATTATATTTATGATACTGATTGACACGTCTGTCTATATCCAGTGCCTTTCTGACAGGGAGCTTGAAGAAAAATCAGGGAACTTGGGAAGAAGTCATTCATAATGTCTTCTGAAGTGATAGAAGAGGAAATAAAAGCCGCTTCTGGATTTCTAAGAAAGAGAGGCGACAAAAATGCTGCAGAGAGGTTATCTGATATTTATCATAGTTCAATAAGCGGTACGGTAAAAATGACTGAAAGGGTGGTTTTCTTGCTGAAAGATATTCGAATGAAGTGAGGAAGAAATGTGGAAAAGACAAGGCGAAGGATATGAGGGATGACCTGAGAATAGTCGCATATGCATCCATAGGTTTTGTCAAACATATAGGAACATTGAACAGGAAGACTATGGCAAGTCAGGATGCAGTTGAGATTTATTCCCGAATAAATTCGGACATGAAGCTTGCGATGCCTGTTTTTATAAAGACAAAGGAAGCCCTACTTGCGTTTATTTCTTCTCTTTAATTCAGCATCTATAATCATTGGCTGTTTTTTCCCTTATAAACCTTGTAAATTCAAGAGGCGTCATGCCAATCTTCTTCTTAAAATCTTCCTCGTCTTTGAACATTTTTAACACCTGTATTGCTATTAATACGGTTATTATATTTAAAACCAGAATACTCCTGTATTCTATATGTTGTTGTAATCACATTATCCTGCCAGCAATTCCTTGCCGGTGTCCTACCATATATAAAAACCAATATATACCGCGCCGCAAATTATTATCATGGCAGTCCAGCTTGATTACATTGCGCCAAAAGGCTGGAAGCCTTCTTCGGAAAAATACATAACAGTCCTAGTCAAGGTAGAGCTCGCTAAAGGCGTGCCGAAAAGCAGGTTCAGGGACGCGGCAGCGTCGGTTGCCGCCGAATCGTCGACCGGGACATGGACGGAAGTCTATTCGGGCCGGCATTCGGGCATGAAGAACGCCTGGAAGTACAGGGCTCTTGTGTACGGCATCGAGCAGCGCAGGAATATGTTCAGGGTTGCATACCCTCTGGAGCTTTTCGAGCCGGGGAACATTTCCGGTTTTCTTGCGGGCCCTGCAGGTAATATAGCAGGAATGAAGATGCTGGCAGGTCTCAGGATAATGGACATGAGGTTCCCGCGGAAGTTCGTCATATCGTTCCCGGGGCCGCGCCACGGCATATCAGGCCTCAGGAAGATGCTTCGCCATCGCGGAGTTTTCGCCAAAATGCCTATAATGGGCACCGTGCCGAAGCCCAAGATAGGAAGGACTCATGCCGACCAGGCTGTGCTTGCAAAGGAATTGTTTTTGGCCGGCGACGGCTCGTACGATTTTATAAAAGATGACGAGAACCTGACGAGCCTGAAGTTCAATGATTTCTACAAGCGCGCTTCAATGGTGCTGGGGGAGCTCAGGAGGGCCGAAAAGCTCACGGGCCGCAGGAAGCTCTACCTTGCCAACGTTTCCCACTCGAGCGTCGATGAGATGCTGAGGCGCGCGGTGCACATAAAAAGGAACGGCGGCCGCGTGATGATGCTTGACGTGGTGGTCACAGGTTTCGCCGCTCTGCATACGATGCGCCTCAGGAATCCGGGACTATTCATCCACGCCCACAGGGCCATGCACGGCTTCATCACAAGGGAGTCTGGAAGCGGCATACACGGCTCGGGAAGGCTGCAGGGCTTCTCGGTGTCTATGATTACCCTAGCAAAAATATACCGCCTGCTTGGCGTCGACAGCCTCCACATAGGCTCGCCCAAGGCCAAGATGGAGGATTACGGCGAGGCCGCTGTGATAGCAGAGGCCATCACGACAGAAAACACGCCGCCCCGCGAATGCACGCTCGGCCAGAAATGGTACGGCATGAGGAAGGTGTGGCCTGTGGCGTCTGGCGGGTTGCATCCCGGCGTCGTCGACAAGGTTGTCGCCGCGCTCGGTCCGGACATATTCATACAGATGGGCGGCGGCGTTCTCGGCCACCCGGACGGCATCTCCGCCGGAGTCGAGGCGGCGCTGCAGGCGAGGCGGGCCGCTGCGAACAACGTTTCGGTGGAGAAATTCGTCAAGGCCAACCCGTATTCGCCGCTTGCTAGAGCCGTCGGGTTGTGGGGCTACGGACCCAAGATAGTTTATTGACGTTTTTAGTCAGCCTTCAAGAAAAAATTATTTTGCGATATCCTTTCGCTCGCCTTCGACTATTTCCCTGGCAGCCTCCACCTTCTTGGGAAATTCGAGTCCGCGGCTGAAAAGCTTCCTGTCAATCTTCTTCGGATTGAACATGTCTGTTATATGCTTCTCGGCCTTTTCAAGGTCGAAGTCGTTGCAGGAAAATATGTCCACGAACGCGTGCTTCTGCTCGACGAAAGTGTGTATGCTTATGTGGCTCTCGGCTATGAGCACGAAGGCCGATATGCCGCCCTTGTCGAACGAGCCTGGCCTGCCGGAATATTTCATCACGTGAGGAGGCGATATCTTGTGCATTCCTATCATCTCCGGAAGCTCGTTTAAGAAATTGAAAACGAATTCCTCGTCGTTCAATACGGACTCATCGCATGAATACAGATCCAGTGTAAGATGAGGACCAAAACCTATCTCACAGATTTCATTCTTACTATTCACGATTAATTCACAATTATTATTGATTACATTTACTATTTAAGCATTTGTATTCGTGTGGGGAAGTCTCGGCGGAAATTTTTGATGTCAAAAATCATCTCGGTGATGATTTTTTATCCCTTTCTTGAAATATTTCTTGAATGAAAACAGTTCTTGTCGGCGGGAAGTTCAACATGCTCCATCCCGGGCACGTGCATTTCCTGAAATTCGCAAGGAAGCAGGGCAACAGGCTGGTCATAGTCCTCGCCCATGATTCGAGGAACGACAGAAAATACAGAAGGGGTGTGAGGGAGAGGAAGGTCATGCTGGAGCATGTCCGGATTGTCGACAAGGTCATCGCAGGTGACCGGAATGACTTCATGAAGGTCGTCAGGAAGGAGAAGCCGTCGGTCGTGGTCCTTGGGTACGACCAGAAGGTTCCGGACGGGCTGGACAAAAAGCTGCATTCACTGGGCATAAAGATAGTCAGGTGCAGGAAGTTCGGGAACTACGGCAGCAGGAATATGAAATAAGAAATCAGTCATCAAGTATGCTCTTCTCGTACTTCTTCGTGAGGATTTCGCGTATCTTCCTTGAGAGCTCTTCGCCTATGCCATCGGCCTGCCGCAGCTCCTGCTCCGTGGCGCTGAAGACCTTCTGCGGCGTGCCGAAATGCTTGAGGAGGCTTCTGGCCTTCAGCGTGCTTATCTTCGGCAGGCCGGCAAGGAGGAACTCCTGCTGCTCGTTCATGCTCCTTGCGCGTCTCTTGCCGCGTATGCTCACGCTCCTTTTCATGTCAACCTGCTCGCGCCTGGCCACGGCGAGAAGCATCTCAGCCGTTTCAAGTTGGTTTTCCGTCCACAGTATCGGCATCCTGTAGTCAACCGCCACGCTGGCCAGTGCCCCGCGTATCGCGTTATCGTGTATCTCGCGCCTGCCGAAAAGAGTGCCGCCTTCTATGACAAGGAACGGGGACTCGAAGCTGTCCTTCATGCCGGCCATCTGGCTGAAAAGGCGGCCGTCTACGACGCTCTGCAGGAAGTCATCGCATGTCTTCCTCTCGCAGGCGACGCCGTCGCTGAGCAGGTAGTCTGCGACATCGAGACATCTCTCTATGAGCTCGCATCTCCTCGAGAGTATTGCAGCCACCTTGGTGTCCATCTCCCTCGTATCCGCGTATATTACAATGCCGTTTTCTTTCCCGGAAACCTGCTGTGCCATCAATTATTAGTCGGGTTCCTGCTTTTATTTTCATCTATATGACGAGAAGGAAGAGGTAGAGCCCCAGGACGGAATGGCTGAATATGGGCCCCGACAGGCTATTGTATTTGCTGAATGAATATCCCCACATGAGCCCCCCGACAAGGGCCAGGAGGATGAGGACGGGGTTTCTGAAATGAATCAGAGAATATAATATTGACGCCGCGATTATGGCCCTCGCCCTGCCGAAGCGGTAGAGGCGCGTCTGGACGAAGCCTCGGAAGAAAATCTCCTGGACAGGCACCGAGATGAGCACATAAAAAACAATCCAGGAATAGTCCGGCATGAAAGCCTTGAAAGAGGTGGAATATCCGATGACGCTGAGCAGGGCAATGCCAGAAATGGTTATGAAGGCCGCATGCTTCATGGATTTGCGCGCTCCATCCAAGGTGAGCCCGATGGACTTGAGCATGAAAAACTGTTATGTGCAATGCTTAAAAATCCTTCAGTGTCAGCCTGCCAAGGAAGGAACCGGCCTTCTTCAGCAGCTCCTTCGAATTGCCGAAGGCCAGCTTCTTCATGGCGCCGTCGTAGTCGAGCCATGCGGAGTCCTTGTGCTCGGCGGAGATTTTCACGTCCTTCTGGCCCGTCCTGCAAAGGTAGAAAACCACTTTTTTCTGAACGGTATTGCCGTCGCGCCTGAAGAAATACCTGACTGCATGGCGGAATCCCGGCACCACGGTTATGTCCTTTATGGAAGTCTCTTCGTCTATCTCGCGGGCAAGGGTCTGCTCCTCGCTTTCTCCCTTCTCCTGGTGGCCCTTCGGGAAGTCCCAGTACGTCCGGAGCCCGTCGTTCCTCCTTTCGTAAAGCAGGAGCAGATAGAGGAGCTTCCTGCCCTCCTTCCTGAATACGATTCCGCCGACGGATTTCTCCTTCATGTGAAATTCCTCAGGTTCTTGTCCCTCATCTCGTAGAGTATCTTCGTCATCTTCTTCTCCTTCTGGTGCGCGGACCAGTGGTACGCCTCGTCCCTCGTGTCCTTCGCTATCAGCACCACGACGCGGCCCTTCTCGGTGCGCGCGGTCCTGCCGCTCCTCTGTATCTTGCGTATGGCCGAGGGCGTCGGCTCGTAGAACACGACGAGGCTGGTCTCCGCGATATCAAGGCCTTCCTCCGCCACCTGGCTCGCGCAGAGCACGTTGTAGAAGCCCATCTTGAACTCGTTCAGTATCTGCACCTGCTCCTTCTGCGACAGCCCCCGCCCCTTCTTCTTTGCCTGGCCTATGAACTCCACGGGCGAAACTTTCGGAATCTTCCCCAGCGTCTCATGTATCCTGTTCACGGTGTCTCTGAATTGTGCGAAGACAATTATGAGGCTGAACTTGTCCTTCTCAAGCTGCTCGGCGACGATTTCCTTCAGCTTCTCCATCTTGGGATGCTCGTGGCCCTCGGCAAACAGCTCGTCGGTGAGGCGCATGGCGTTGGAGAAGTTGTCGTCCTTCATCAGCTTTACCACGGCCTTGCTCTTCCCCTCCTCCGCGTCCTGGCGCATCTTGTCGAAGTAGCTCTTCAGCGCATACATGCACTGCGTCTCCAGGAGCGCCAGGGCGTGGTCGACTTTCAGCACCTCGGCAAGCACTGATATCGCCGCGTATTTCCACCCGACTCCGGATTTCGCGAGCTCATGCTGCTTCCGCAATATCTCGGTCTTGGTTATCCTGAAGGAATTGAGCACCTTCCATCCGACCAGCTTCTTTATCCTCTCGTTCTTCACGGTTTCCAGGTATTTCCTGACGCTCTGCATCGGCACTGTCAGCTCCACCTCGACGAAATCC
This sequence comes from uncultured archaeon, assembly GCA_964373695.1. Classification (GTDB taxonomy): domain Archaea; phylum Aenigmatarchaeota; class Aenigmatarchaeia; order GW2011-AR5; family GW2011-AR5; genus JACPAH01. The sequence continues at coordinate 10,730 of CAYJVT010000008.1, forward strand.
TGCTTCATCTCCTGGACGTACCTGGCGACGTCGCGGTCCTCCCTCGTCCTTATCTCCACGTTCTTTATGTACAGCTTGCCCCGGACCTCGTCTATCTTGTATCTATGGGAGCCCGGCGAGGCCGTCAGCCCGAGTATGAGCGGGTCCTTCGACTGCGACATGTAAACCTTGGCCACGTAAGGGTATGCGTAGTTGCCGACTGCCCTGTGGGCCTCGTCGAATATGCACAGGACGAAGTCCTGCAGGAAGATGATGCCCGCCTTCAGGTCGTTCCTTATGCACTGCGGCGTCGAGAATATCATGTCGGATTTCCTGTATACGCCGTGCCTTTCGCCGGGCGGCGTTTCCCCGGTGACCACGCTCATCCTTTCCTCCTCCACCTTCAGCATCCGCCCGAAGCTTTTCATGTGCTGCTCAACGAGCGGCCGCGTCGGTGCGAGGAAGAGTATCTTCCCGTCCATGTTCTTTGACAGCCGATGGGCGGCGACCATGGCGGCTATATTCGTGTTGTGGGAAATAAGACATCCGTAATCGCCTGCTATGAAATTTCCGTTTTCAGTGCACAGGTCATAAACCCACTGTTTTTTCTTTGTTTTTTCAATGCTGACTATGTTATCGAATTTTATGTCCGAATTAAGCAGTTTGTTTATTATCTCTATATGTTTCAGGCTCTTTTTCATCCGCTCCCATTCCTCAATAACTTCAGAAATGAATCTTTCGAGCTTCTGAGGATTGGCATAGAGCATGAAAATATTCCTGCTCCGGAGCCATTTTGGAGTTATTCGGAGAGTTTTCAGCATGATTTTCATGTCTTCACGGATAGTTTCGGGATCCACGTCGTATCCTGCGGATTTCATAAGACGCGTGAATGGGGAATTTTTCTTTATTTTCGGCCTCCATTTGCCGCTTATCCAGTTGCGTATCTGCTTTCTGGAGGAAAGCGGTAAAATGTCGCCTTTCTCTTCCGGAGAGATTCTTTTCAGTATTTCTCCGTAATTTTTCATTACATCCCTCGCATGCCGAAGCCGTTCTATCCGCGGCTCCAGTCCTGCCACATCATCGTAGCGCTCGAGGAAATCCTTGTAGATTTTCGTCAGGGCTCTTCTCGGGGGTTTTCTTTGCCCGCGCTCATATAATCCGAAATCTGACATGCCTCGGAAGTCCTTTTCCCTTGATGTAACCATATTCAATGATTTTCTCAAATCTTTTACGATATCCGCCACAGGAAACGTGTCGACATTTGAATTGGAAATGCTCCGCGAATTCAATATTTTTTCCAGTTTTTCCTTTCTGCCGGGGTGCATAAAACTTATAAACTTATGGAATGTTTCCAGATCATCCCTCCCCTCAATGTAAATTCTGTAATAAATTCTTTTCTTCGGATTCGGGGAATTGGTTGCCATGCTCATCTTTTTCTTTACCCTGCATACTATCCCGAATCTCCTGAGAAGATAAGGAATCTTGTATGCGAGGTACTTGCTTGCTGTCATCAGTTCTATCATGTCATCTTCTCTTACCGAGCCTTCGCCGTCATAAAGGCCTCCAAGATAAGAGCCTACGACATCGTCCGGGCTCTTGAGTATAAGGCTGGGCACCGTCTTTTCTCCGGAATGCGAGCTGTTGACCCCGAAAGCCGACCTCAGGAAATAGACTAATGCCGTAGATTTTAAGACAAGCCCGCCTTCTATTTCAAGCGGCTCTATAGAAAACAGTTTCCTTGACAAATTGGCAAAATCTTCAAGTATTATGGGGTCGTCGCTATAAAATTTTACATTTCCGTAAATCCCGCCTTCCGCGGTTACCAGAGCGATAAATCTCGCAATATCTCTTGAAACTTCCGTTATGGGCTTGAGGACATGATTCAATGACCTGCCACCCGTGTAAAATACGCCTTCCGCATCCTCCTCTTTCATGCCTAGTTTTCTGAATTTTTTTATCTTCACAACTTCGCCGGTTTTCAGCCTTACCATAGCCGCTTTTCCGGGAGCGTTCTCAAAAACTCCGAAGAAATTTATAGTTTGCGGGGACTGGGAAATCTGTATTTTCCTGGGTATGGCTATGGAAGAACCTTCCTTGAGCATGGATGCTGCTACCCATTCAATATCCTTTCCGAGAGTAAGAAGGGGATGTTCCGGCGTTACCGTCACCTCTGTGCCCGATGCTGTTCTTATCTTAATAGTCTCCTCGGCCACCCTCTTCGAGAAACCCAGAACCTTGCAGGGCTTTATCCCTTCCTCGGTCCACGACAGTATTTTCAGGCCATCCGGGTTATCGGCAATTATGTAGCCGTCATCAATCCCGACTGCTCCGTGGGATTTTAACGCTGATTCCACTACATCGCCTATCGGATGGATGTCGCCGGAATCTGTTATAATAAAATCATCGTACGCATGGCATTTGCCTAATCCGGTGGGTATGCACACCAGCGTGTTGCCCGATATGGCCGTGCCCACGATGCGCTCCTGATAATCCCTCTGCTCTATCGCGCCGGGATTTATCCACGGATGGGAGACGTGCATGGTATTATTTGTGATGCAAGAGTTTAATTATAAACGGCGCCATATTTATTATCATGAAGGATTCTGTAAGGCGGGCTGTCCTGAAGAAGATAAGGCCTTCGGGAAAGGAAGCGGAAAAAGTCGGCTCTTTTGCAGAGAAGATTGTAGCGGCCGCGGAGAAAGTCTCCGGGCTTCCGGCAGTCGTGTGCGGCTCGCTCGGCAAGGGAACGTGGCTTTCCGGCAACCATGACATAGACGTCTTCATCATGTTTCCCAAGGAGACGTCAAGGGAGGAATTGGAGAAGAAAGGCCTCGAGGCCGGCGCACGCGTGTGCAGGGAGATGAAGGGAAAGGCCGTGGTGAGGTACGCGGAGCATCCTTACACTCAGTGCATGTCAGGCGGCTTCAAGGTCGACGTGGTCCCGTGCTACCGGATACACCGGGGCGAGAAGGTGATATCGGCTGTGGACAGGTCGCCTCTCCACATGGAGTTCGTGAACGAGAACCTGAAGGAAGAAATGAAGGACGACGTCCTGCTCCTGAAGCAGTTCTGCAAGGCGGCGGGCATTTACGGCAGCGACGCGAAGACCCTCGGCTTTTCAGGCTACGTATGCGAGCTCCTTGTCCTGAAATACGGCTCTTTCATGGGCGTCATGAAAGCGGCGGCCGGGTGGCATCTGCCGTACACCGTGGACCTCCTTCCTGGAAAGCCGCCTCACCACAAGGAAGTATTCGTCGTCGTCGACCCGACTGACATCGGGAGAAATGCGGCGGCTGTCGTCAGCGCGGCCAGCGTGATGAAGTTCATCAGCAGAGCCAGGCGTTTTTTGGAGAAGCCGTCACCGGCCTGCTTCAGGGAGAACGCGCCCGAGCCGTTGTCGAAGTCCCAGATAAGCCTGTTAAAAAACAGGGGGACGCATTTCATCTGCATCGCGATGAAGAGGCCGGACGTCGTGGAGGATATAGTTTACCAGCAGTCCAGGAGGGCCGTCTCGCGCCTGCACAGCCTGCTGAAGGGCGGCGAATTCATGCCCATAAGGAGCTGCGAATTCGTCGGCAGGAAACTGATGTTTCTTTTCGAGCTTGAGAATCCAGTCCTGCCCGGCGCGAAGAAGATGGTGGGGCCTCCCCTCTTCGCGAGGAAGCACGTCGACGAGTTCGTGGGGAAGTACAGGAATGCGGAATTCGGTATCTATGTGGAAGGAATAAACGTGATAGCAGACAGGAAGCGCGATTACACGACCCCTTCTGCCATGCTAAGAAGCATGATGTCGATGAAGAAAGCTGAGCTTTCGGCCGCCGGCATCCCCAGCACCCTGGTGGAGCCGTTCGCGTCGGCAAGGATATTCGAGGGTCCGGCGTTCTACTCGCTCCTGAAAGACAGGGAATTCTCCGACTTCATGAGGCGGCTGTATTTCGAGAAAATAATCGATTGACGCATAAATTAAAAACAAAATTCTCAGGAAAAACAAAAAGTCAGGGCTTGTTTACCACAGGTTTGCTATCTTGGTTGCTGCAACTATCACAACGATGACCGCGACAGCGATAATTAAATTCTTTTTTGACATGTCATACCCCCCTGTTCTTATCTGGAATCCGCCTTTTATATATCTTTCAGGGGGGCGGAATGCTTATATTCGGCCGGGAAAAGAAATAGAGCTACTCCTCAGGAGCGTATATCGTAACATAAAAGAAACTTCTTTATGTCCACCTTAATCTATCTCTTTGTTCCATAACATGATACATTCCTTCCTCATCAGTATAAACCATATTTTTTCTTCTCATATTCAGCAAGTATTGACATACGGCTCTACGACCTAAACCCATCTCAGAAGCTATTTCTGAAATTCTTGAACCATTGTTTCTATATAATATATCCATTATTTGCTTTTTTCTAACTCTTGAGGGAAGTCTAGTTCTCTTTTGACTTTTAGGATACTCTCCTTTCAATTCTAGTCCGAACCTACTCATCCCAGAAACCACTTCATGTAAATGTTTTTGACCAAATCCCTCATATCCTAATAAATCAAAATGTGTCTTTTCAACAAGGTCTCCAAGATAATTAACACCCATGGCTAATAATAAACTATAAGTTCTTGTATCTAAGTCTAAGCTACGTATAGGTCTTTCATATAGAGTCTCTCCCCTTAAATATTTTCTTGTAAATCTTACTCTGGATTTTAAAGTTGGATTTCCTCCATCGTAATCTTCAAATTTTTCCCTTAATCTTTCCAAGGCTTTATCCCTTATTTGTCTGATTCTCTCTCCAGTTAATCCCCCCAGTAAATTTCCTATAGAAACAAGTCTAAGCCCGCCATCTTTCCTCCTATTTCCTTCTAAATCCAAATAATCTATGCCAAAATTCATTTTTAGAACTCTTTCTTCTATTCTACTTAATTCTCCTAAAACTCCTCCGAGTACCTCATCTCTTTCTACTTCTTCATAAATTTCTTCTGGAGTTTTAGCATTTTCATCTGGAATAGAATCTTCCCAAGAATCTCCTTTCCATCCTTCTTCATTCGAATAAGAATCTCTAATAGTAGCAGTTTGATTTAATCTTAATGGATAAACTCCCTCTATGGGAATTCTTTGTCTTCCTTGGTGAGTAAGATTTCCTCTATAACTCCTTAATTCGTCCGATAGGTAACTAGCTAAGTAAGATATGAATTTAACATTCTGTGGTCTAAATCTTAAGGCATCTTCTAAAACTCTTTCGACGGCATAACTCCTTAACTCTTCAAGTTGGTCGTACTCTAATCCCCTACCAACAGAGTTAGCAATCATAAGTACAAACCTTAAGTTATTTTCTACCAACTTGTTTCTGGCTTCAATTCTAGACTCTGTAGGACCGTTTTGTATAATCCTAGCTAATTCTTGTTCTTCTTCCAAACTCAACGAATTTGGTAAATTTTCTTTAAAAGTCATTTTTTCCTCTCCCAAAAACTCATCAATATTCTATTGTAATGCTAAGTTTCTGTTTCATGCGATAAGGTAGTACAAAATAGCTTTTTAAAAGTTTCTATTCGTTATCACTTGATAACAGTATTAAATCTAATAAAGAAATAGACCTACTCCTCGGGCGCCTTCTGTATCTTCGCTGAAGGCGGCGTCACGAGGAGCCATTCGTCGCCTATGGCAGCCAGGTCGCCGTTCAGCGCCATGCACGTGCGCTTTATCCTGTTAACGGCCCTCTTGAGCTCGCCGATGTCCTTCTCCTTGAGGCCCTTTATCTTTATCATGAGTATCCTTCCCTCGCGCAGCTTTTCCTGCACCCTTTCCGAGTCGTCAAATATCTCTATGCGCTCTATCTCAAGCGGTATCCTTGCCCGCACCTTCTCCTCTTCCTGGTGCTCGAGCTCCATGTATTCCTCGTCGCCGCCTCTCCTCCCGAATATTCCTGCTGCCATCAATATCACTGTGCTAATTATGCCGGCGGAAAGATATAAAGAATTCGCAAATTACGGGCGTAATGCTGGTGCATCAGCCGTCTATCTGTTTTCCTTGAACTTCTCGTTTATGACCTCGAGCATCGATACCATGTTCCATATGTGCGTCCGGGTGTATATCGGTATGTTGGGGTCGTTAGAAACCTCGTCAAGTATAGATATCGCGCTGTTTATGCGCACAGGCATCTCGTTTGCCGTGTTGTTGAGGTCCTTCTTCGCCTGCTCTATGAGACCGCGTATGTTGCGCGGCACCGTCCTGTCGGTGCTGATTTCGTCCAGAAGCTTGTTTATCTCGTCTAATTCCATCGGAACCACCTTTCAGGGCTCTAGCCCCCTTCACCTGGCGTTTCCTGGAATTTCTGCTGTATCTCGCTTACCTTTTCCTTCAGCCTGCTTTCCTGCTTGTCCGCCGCCTTAAGCTTTATCTCTATCTCTTCCTTTTCCTCGGCAAGGTCCTTCTTCAGCTTCACCTTCGGGACCTTTATGAGGACAGGGCCTATCGAGCGGTAAATATCATCATCAGCCTTCTCTATCTCCTCCAGAGCCTTGTCTATCTCCCTCGACTGGAGCGAGAACGCCTGCCTCTGCATGATGATGTTCTGGAGCTGCTGGTTGTATATCTGCAACTGCCCTATGAGCTGCTCCGCCTGGTCGTTCTTCATCGCGAGACCACCCTCTTGCGGAACACGGGCCTCGCCTTCGCAAGTATCCTGAAGCCGCAGTACGAGCAGCGTATCCTGTCCTCTGATTCGCTGACTTTCCTGCATTTCATGCAAACGTACGCCATATCAACCACGGAACTCGAATGCGCCTGACGCGAACTTGGTGCTGCATTTCCTGCACTGCCAGACGCCGTTCGCCACCCTCTTCACTGCAGTCCTTGAACAGGACGGGCACTTGTATTTCTTCCATGCCTTTTTGTTGACGTCCCTGACGGCCTGCCTTATCTTCTTTCCGTATCCGACTACCATAATTATCCTTTCAATAAATCCTATAGGAAAGTTTTTAAATGACTTATCTCAGCCTTATCGTTTCCAGGTTCTTCGGCGCTAAAGTTTCGACCTTGAACATCTTGTGCACGGCCCTGGCGAGCGAGACGCACCTTAGCGGGTCGCCGTGGTTCACCATTATCTTCTTCGGCTTGTTGGACAGGCTCGATATGTAGTTCACGAGCTCCCTGAAGTCGCTGTGGCCGCTCAGTCCTTCTACGGTAACGATTTCCAGGTTGAGCTCTATGGCCTTCCCGTCTTCGAACTGTATCTGCTTCCAGCCCTTCTGTATCCGCCTTCCTGGCGTGCCTTCGGCCTGGTATCCGACAAATATCAGCATATTCTTCGGCTCCGCCGACAGTTCCTTCAGGTACTGCATTATAGGCCCTCCCTGAAGCATGCCTGATGTGGTGAGTATTACGCAGGGCTCTGTGCTCTCCAGAACCTGCAGCCTCTCCTTCTGCGAGCCAATCCCCTTCAGGCGCGGGTCGAGGAACGGGTTATTGCTCCTGTGAAGTATCCTCGTCTGCATGTATCTCGACATGAATTCGGGATATGCCGTGTGTATCGCCGTGGCATCCCACACCATTCCGTCAAGGTACATTTGAGTGTCTATGTTGCTGTCGGTGAGTATGCTTATAACGTCCTGGCCCCGGCCAACCGCGAAGGTGGGTATTATCGCCTTGCCCCCGCGCTCCAGGCACTTTTTGATGCTTTCAATGAGAATTCTTTCGGCCTCGTTCCTCGGCTGGTGGTGGCTGTCCTCGTTCCCGTAAGTCGACTCTATTATTACGGCCTCCACCCTGGTGAAATCGTTAGACGTGGGCTCGAACATCCGGGTCGACTCGAACTTCACGTCTCCTGTGTACAGCAGGTTGTAGAGGCCGTCGCCTATATGAAGATGGACGACCGACGAGCCGAGGAGGTGGCCTGCGTTCTGCAGAGTCAGCCTCATGTCCGGCGCGATGTCGCTCACCTCGCCGTAGTCGAGCGTTATGCAGTGCTTTATCATCTCCTCTATGCCTTTCGACGTGTAGAACGGCTTCCTGTTCTCCCTGTGGCATATCTGTATGTAGTCAAGCTGCAGCAGGGCCGCAAGGTCCCTCGTGGGCCTGGTGCAGTACAGCGGCCCGCGGAAGCCGAACTCGTAAAGAAACGGGATGACGCCGCTGTGATCAGAATGGGCGTGCGAAAGCACTACAGCATCAAGCGACTGTATGTTGAACTCCGATACATCTAGGTACGGGAACGGCTTTGACAGGTTGCTCCCCGTCGCGAAGCCGCAGTCCATCAGCACCCTCGTCTGCGGCGTCTGGAGCAGGATGCAGGAGCGTCCGACCTCGCGGAAGCCGCCCAGCGCAGTCACCCGTATCCACTCGATTTCCTTGCTTTCGGAGTATATCTTCTCGCCGAGCTTGTTGAGGAATTTCTTCCGGTAGCCGGCCTCGTTGTGCAGCATCTTTCTTATGGAGCGTATTATCTCCGAGTCTATGACAGGCGCCCTCTTTATGTCAGGCGTCCAGAAAGTCTTCTCCTTTATAATGCCAAGGGTTTCGCCGCTCTTGCCGATGACAAGCCCGGGCTTCTCCGCGTGTATCACAACTTTGGCGAATTCAGGCTCGAAGTAGATGTCCTTTATAGCGGCATCCTTCGGGACCGTGTTGCGTATGAAGTCCTCGGTGTCCTCCTCGCCTGATATCAGCGACGGGTCGGCCCTGACCTCTATCCTCTTCTTCACCTTGCTTACTATCCTCTTTATCTCCGGGGTGCACGTCTTGAAGAAATCCTTGTTCCCCGTGTAGAGTATTATCTCGCTGCCTTCGTATGATACGTCCGTTATGTTCGCGTTTTTCGGGAGTTCTTCCTTTATCTCATCCAGAATCAAGATGTTCACCGCTTGTTCAGTATATGAAAAATCAGCTCTTATTTTGCCAGTTCAATGACCTTTTCCTCGTCGACCATCTGGGCCCCGTTCTTGTCGATGACAAGGACGTTTATGTTCTTTCCTCCGGAGAATATGTCGCGCTCCCTGGCGGACCTTATAGCCCGGACGACGAGCTTTATCCCTTCCTCCCTCGACATGTTGGGCTTGTATTCGTTCTCGAGAACGCCGTATGCGAACGGGGAGCCGGAGCCGGTCGCGGTGAAGTCATCCTTTTCAAGGCCTCCGACTGGGTCTATGCTGTATATGTGGTAGCCGTTCCTGTCCGCGCCGCCTATGATAAGCATAGCCATGTAAGGATAATATCTGTTATTCTGGAGTATGTTTGAGAGAAGGTTCACTGCCGCGTTCACGGTGAAATCCGAATTCCTTGTAAGCTTGTATATCTGTATCTCCGCCTTCAGCACCCTGGCGAGCTGCTGGGTGTCTCCGGCCCCGCCGGCCGTCGTTATCGCTATCTTGTCGTCAACCTTGTATATCTTCTGGGACGTCTTGCTGGATATGAGATATCCGAGCGTGCTCTTGCTCTCGGCCGCAAGTATTACGCAGTCCTTGCACGCGATTCCTACTGTCGTTGTCCCCGTCTTTTTGGTTTCCATCATGAAAAAAACCTCCGTTACTTTCGAAATCCAGAAACCCCTGGGGTTCCTTGGTGCCAGAAAGCTTCATAGCCGCAAAGTTTTTCAGAAGCTGATTAATTCTAAATGAGCTGTTAAGTATTTAAACGTTAAAATTCCCGCTGGGATTTTAACGGCAATCCTAATTACTGGAAGAATTCGGATTCAGACGTTAATCCGGCTTTGCTCTATAACTTTTTGCTTGTTAATGGCCTTCTGCTTGTGCTCGCATTGGGTGTGGAACTCGTGCTTGAGGCAGTCTGTGGTCGCAAATCCTCCTGCATAGCACTCCAGGTGCATCGACATGAACGGACACCTTTTTTTGTTCAGTACGTGTTCCGGGTGCATTGTAATAATTATGGGAGTTTTCCGCTATAAAGCTTTTCTGCCCCTTATATAATTTTTCCCCATTATTTCGTCATGTACAAGGCAGTTCTCTTTGACCTGGACGGCACCCTCGTCCACACGCCGTTTGAATACGTGAGCGATGTGGTGGGCAGGACTCTGAGAGACTTGGGTCTTTCGTCCGGCGAGGACGGAATGCGCCGCTTCTGGTATGAGCCCTTCAGGGGGAGGACGATAAGGGAAGTTTTCGGCGCGGAGCCTGATAAATTCTGGCCTATCATGAGAAGTTACGACACGTCGGAAGCCAGGATGCGTGTCGCGAGGCCGTACGACGATTCAGGCTTTGTCGCCGAATTAAGGGCATGTGGGTACAGGACCGGCATAGTGACCGGCGCACCTTCTAATATCATGTTGTATGAAGTCGACATGCTGGGTAATATGTTCGGCGGAGCGGAAAATTTCGGGCCCGTCATAAGGGCGCAGAGGTCGAGCGGCGTGGAGCCCAAGCCGCACCCCGAAGGCATACACAGATGCCTCGGTGAACTGCAGGTGAATGCCCATGAAGCGATGTACGTCGGCAACTGGCCCGAGGACATCAACGCCGCGAAAGCCGCCGGCGTTCTGGACGTTCACATGGACAGAAAGGAGCATCCGGTGAACGGCGTAGAGCCGTCGGTAAGTATCAGCTCCCTCTACGAGCTTCGTCCAATACTGCTGCCTCGTAATACTCCATGACAGCCTTGAACTCCCTACGGGAAAATTTGGCCCTCTGCGAATGCTCGTACGTCCTTCTCACGATGAGCCCGCCGAAAAGCGTCCGCCTCGCTTCGTCCCTTTCGTTCAGCTCCTTGTAACGCGGCGAGAATCCGAGTTCGTATAACATCATTTCAATTTCTCTCGGCCCAAGATAGTAAGAATAGCTAGTAAGATGCCCGGCCTTGTCGTATGCGGCGCCGTACTGCAGAGTCGTCGGCCTCTTCCACAACCTTTCGGCTTCCGGCCCGACCACATGCAGCATGCCCTCGGCAAAATGCACCCGGAAGTCGTCGGAAGCTGAAAAATACATGATATATTTACACTTCAGAAAAAATTTAATAAGCCTTCGCGACGTAGACCTCGTGCATCGCGTGGCCGCCGCATACTATGCATTCTTTTCCTTTGAGGCTCTCCTTCCTTCCGAATAAAGTGCCGCGAACTTTGGCGTGCACGCCCTCTATCTTTGCCGCGCAGTTCTCCCCCTCCTTTTCCACGCTGCAGAAGGGCACCCTCACGAATCCGCCGTCGTCAAGCTTCGCCTCCATCTCCTTGAAGCTCTTGGCCTCGCTGACGAAGGCGATGAACTTCTTCTCGGCCGCGAACTTCATCTTGGAGAATATGTCCGAAAGGAGCTCCTCCACCTTCTGTGTCATGTCTTCGTCCGGAACCACGTACTTCTCGCCGGTGTCGCGCCTCACCAGTGTGACTTCCTTCTTCTCAACGTCGCGCGGGCCGACCTCGAGTCGCAGCGACACGCCCCTCATCTCCCACTCGTTGAACTTGAACCCGGGCCTGTAATTCCTGAGGTCAAGCTTCACCCTGTAGTTCGACAGCTTCTTCTCAAGGGCAGCGCACTTCTTCTCGACCTCATTCCCGCTGTCTTTCATTGGTATCGGCACGATGACTATCTGGACGGGCGATACGGACGGCGGCAGCAAGAGGCCCTTGTCGTCGCCGTGGACGCATATCAGCGCCGAGACTATCCTCGATATGCCGGGGCCGAAGCACGTCTGGTAGGCGTGCTCCTCCTCCTGCTTCTCGTTGAGGAATTTTATGTCGAAGGCCTTTGCAAATTTCTGGCCGAGGTTGTGTGTGGTCGCTATCTGCAGCGACCTGCCGTCAGGCAGCAGCGTGTCGTATGCATAGGTGCTTTCAGCCCCGGGAAACCTGTCCCAGGAAGGCCTCTCGAAAAGCATGAAGGGTATCGCAAGGCGCAAGAAGACGTCCTTCGATATCGCCATGTCCTCGTCTATCTGTTTCTTCGCGGCGTCTGGCGAGTTCTGCGCCGTGTGCGTCTCTATCCAGAAAAATTCGCGGCCGCGCATGAGGGGCTTCGTCATCTTGGTCTCGTACCTGTAGACCTGGACGGTCTGGTAGAGCTTCAGCGGCATGTCGTTGTATGAGCGTATCCACAGCGAGAACATCGGGTAGAACGCCGTCTCTGAAGTGGGACGGAGGAAAAGCCTTTCCTCAAGCTGGTTATCGCCGGCGTGCGTTATCCAGAAGACCTCCTTCTCGAATCCCCTGACATGCTCCTTCTCCTTGCTTAAGTTGGCTTCGGGTATCATGACGGGGAAGTTTACCGGCTCGTGCCCCGTCTTTTCAAGGCCCTCTTCGAGCATCTTTGCAACATGCCTTATCAGGAACGTCCCCCACGGCATGTAGACCGGGAATCCCTTTATCGGGTATCTTTGGTCTATTATGCCCGCTTTCGTGACCACTTCGGAATACCATTCGCTGAAATTGTCCTTCCCGCTTTTTATGCCAAGCTCTTCTGCCATGTGAATTAATTGTCGGAGAGAATCTTAAATATTCATTTCCTCAAAGCGGCATACTTGCAGTGCCCGCACCCGGCCGAAGGCTGCGGCGGCTCGTCGCTCCTCAAGCACTCCACGGCGCTGCGGAAAAGCGCTTCGGCATTCTCCGGCTTCGTTACCATCTTCACCGGCTTCGTGTCGAACATCACGACCCCGTTGTCGATGACCTTGTCCGGATAATAGAACAGGAGGTATCCGTAGTGTCCGGCTTCGAACCCGTTCTTCTCGAGGAGGTACGTGTATATGTCGAGCTGGCCCTGGTAATGCTCGTGTGTGTCCTCTTTGAGGGGGAAGCCTCTCGTCTTGAAGTCCAGGATGACCATCTTCCCGTCGATGACCAGTATGTCGTCGACCACTCCTTTCAGTATGGCATCCAGTGACTTGTCCTCGTATACAATTCCTTTCATCATGCTGCGCCATGCGTTCAGCAGCCTGATGTCGTCGAAGAGGCGGGCGCCGTCCAATTCTTTTAGTTCTGGCGGCAGGGCCTTTCCCCTGAACGAGTCAAAATAATGCTTTATCACCATGTCCATGCCGCCCGGCAGCGACGGGAATATCGTGTCAGGGCGTTTTATCCCCATGCGGAACTGGAGCCAGAAGCACAGCGGGCATTCCCTGAAAATGCTGATGGTGCTGTTGGAGAGCTTTATCATGCAAATCAATAGCCATTATTAAATTTAAACGTCTAAAATCCCGTTCTTCGATGGGATTGTCAACGACCACCGTCTGAAGACGGTGGCTTGTTAAAATACAACAAGTTCATTGAGCATCTCAGATTCCACTATTTGACATGCAAATCCACTGCCTTGCGCAGTGGATTTTTAAAACTGACAAAACAAATGATTATGATGCACAATACAGTCATACCGTCCAATTACCGCGTAAGATTCGACGTCGACATGGAGAAGTCCGTGTTCTACGGGAGCGAGCTCATAAGGGCTTCCGTCAGGGGCGGCGTGGAAAGGATAAGCCTGGATTCGTTGGGGCTCAAGATATCATCATGCAGGGTGAGAAGCGGGGGGAAGGAAGTCGCCTCTTCGTCAAAAACCAGCGAGAAGAAGGAGAAGCTGGAGATACTTCTAGGCAGGAAGGTGTCGGGGAGCATTGAAATATTACTGGAGTTCGAGGGCCGACTCGAGGGCGGCCTCTCGGGTTTCTACAGGAGCGTCTACAGGGACAAAGGAAAGACATGCTACATGGCAACCACCCACTTCGAGCCGGCTGACGCAAGGAGGGCATTCCCGTGCTTCGACAGGCCGGACATGAAGGCGACGTTCGACATGTCAATCGCCGCGGGAAAAGAGATGAAGGCCATATCCAACATGCCGGTGAAGGCGGAGCGCGCGGAAGGCAACAGGAAGATATTCGAGTTTGAAAGGACCCCGCGTATGTCCACCTACCTGGTATATCTCGGCGTCGGCGACTTCGAGTTCATCGAAGGAAAGGCCGAAGGCGTCAAAATACGCATAGCGACTGTCCCGGGGAAGTCCGGGCAGGGGAAGTTCGCCATGGATTGCGCCAGGAAATTCCTCGGATACTACAACAAATATTTCGGCATAAAATATCCTCTTCCCAAGCTCGACCTCATAGCCGTGCCTGATTTCGCCGCAGGCGCGATGGAGAACTGGGGCGCCATAACGTTCAGGGAGATAGAGCTGCTGTTCGACCCGGATATAAACTCCTCCCAGCGGCAGCAGAGGATAGCGAAGGTCATAGCGCACGAGATGGCCCACATGTGGTTCGGCGACCTCGTGACGATGAAATGGTGGAACGACCTGTGGCTGAACGAGAGCTTCGCGACATGGATAGAGTACAAGGCCGTCGACCGCTTTTTCCCTGAATGGGAATCGTGGAAGCAGTTTCTTGACGAAGTGACCGAAGGCGCCCTGGGTCTCGATTCCATGAAATCGTCCCATCCGATAGAGGCCGACGTCAGGAAGCCGCAGGAGATAAGCGAGATATTCGACCTCATAAGCTACAGCAAGGGCGGCAGCGTGATAAGGATGCTCGAGGATTTCATGGGGGAGGAAACTTTCCGGAAAGGCCTTGAGCTGTACATGAAGAGGCACAAATACGGCAATGCGACAACGGAAGATTTGTGGGCTGCCCTGAGAAAGGCGTCGGGAATTGACGTGAAGAAGATGATGTCGGGATGGATAAAGCAGGCCGGATATCCCATGATAGAAGTCGAAAAAAAAGGGCCGGTAACGGTTCTGTCCCAGAAAAGATTCCTTATGGAAGGGGATGACAAGGCATCAGTATGGGAAATACCGGTGAAGGCGGCGGGATTCTCTTTTGTGATGGACAAGCCGAGGAAAGAAATTCGGTCAAAAGATATAACGAAGCTTAATTCGGGACAGACTGGTTTTTACAGGGTGTCATATAACGATGCTCTGGGGGACTTCGTGCCGTTCGAGAAAAATACCGGGGACATGGACAAGTGGGGCCTTCAGAGCGACCTGTTCGCGCTTGCCATGTCGTGCAGGAGGCCTTTTGATGATTATCTGGATTTCATAAAGAACTACTCGGATGAAAGGGACTACATGGTGTGCAGGGACATATCCCAGAGCCTTTACTACATCTACCTTCTCTCCGGCGGAAAGCTTCGGGACAGAACAAGGGAGGCGGCCCTGCGATTCAATAGTAACGTTATAGGATGGCTCGGATGGAAGCCCAAGGAAAAAGAGAACAAAAACTATTCCACGCTCAGAAGTTCCGCAATAATATCTTTAGCGAGGATGGGAAACACGGAGGCCGTGAATATGGCTGAGGCAGAGATGAAAAAAATCCTCTATGGCAAGGCGAAGCCCCATCCGGACATGGCTGGGCTCATCTACAGTGCAGCTGCGTGGGGCGGCGGCAGGGAGCTTTACGAAAGGATGAAGAAGCGCTATAAAGAATCTGATATCCCGGAGGAACAGAGGAGGCTCCTGATAGCATTGAGCTCGTTCAGCAAGAAAGACCTGTTGCAGGATGCGCTTGACTTCTCCGTTTCATCTGACGTAAGGCCGCAGGACACTTTCGTCATCACTCTCTCGGTGTCCGGCAATCCAGAAGGGAAAGACCTCGTATGGCCGTGGCTGAAAAACAATTGGAGGGTATTGGAGGAAAGATACAAGGGAAGTTCGGCAAAGAACCTGACAACCATGGTGGAGTCCGTCAGGATATTGTCGGATGCCGCGGCGGAAAAGGATATCTCGGCGTTCTTCAGGAACCGCCCGAAAGAAGGGCTCGAGATGACGCTCAGGCAAACACTCGAGAAAATCCGCATCAACAGGAAGTTTCTTAAGAGGAATTCGTGAATGACGTTTCTATAGATAATAATATTTCTTTTAATAGGAGATGAGTAAACCGTTAGAGAAGAACCTAGGTTCTTTCTCTCCGGAATGGGCTCAGCAGGATTTGAACCTGCGTCTCAAATTGGATTTTGTCAGTTTTTACTGACAAAATGCTCCCAATGAGCATCCAGTTAAGCTCGGATCCTGACCAAACTAGACTATGAGCCCTATAGAATGAATTATCTAAACTGCAAACTTAAAAGCACTGTTTTGTAAAGTCTATTATGAATGAAATTACATGCGTCTTGAAAAAGAAAATCAGTTTCACTAAAGAAAGATATTTGCACATTATTTTTCGACATCCAGAATTAGAAGGCAAAGAAGACGAAATAAGGAAAACTCTTACAGACACAGATTTCGTCCAAGAAAGCGTTTATGATAAGAGTGTCTTGTTACAGAAGTATCACCAAGAAAGAATATGTTGTAGTTGTCGCAAAGGTCTTAAACAATCACGGCTTTATAATAACAGCATACATAGCAAACATAATCAAGAAAGGCGATATCATATGGAGAAAATGAGGTTCTTTTATGATGAAGAAGGAGATGTATTAGACATCTCTATCGGTAAGCCGAAGAAGGCAAAATCACAGGAAATAGGAAACGACATAATAGTAAGAAAGGATAGCAAAGGCAAAGTAGTCGGCTTTACTATACTTAATTTCGAAAAGAGGTCGGAAAAAGAAAAAGGGTTCAATATACCTGTAGAAGCGAAGTTTGAGATTGCATAAATCTGTTTCTTGAGTAGACCGCCAAACAAATACATATGGATTACATTCAACCTACGAAGAACTAAACCATCAGCCAAGCACAGCTAGAGCCCAATGCAAGTATCTCAATCTCAGAATATATAAGAATTTAAACTATCTCAATACTAATGTCTAAAGGTGCCTATGATGAAAAAGGAAAAAATAAGCGGTCTTACAGCTGTTTATAGAAAGGTAAAAGAAGGGTATATAGCCTACGTAGAGGAAATACCCGGCGTAAATACTCAGGGCAATAATTTAAAAGAAGCTAAAGAAAACCTGCTTGACGCGCTAAAACTTGTTCTTGAGGTTAACCGCGAAATGGCGGAAAAAGAGATTTCTGGGCATGATGTATTAAAAGAAAAGATTTCAATAGATTTGTAATGAAGAGAAGAAATCTTATTGACCACCTGACTTCTCATGGATGCGTCTTATTAAGAGAAGGCAGTAGACACACGATTTTCTATAACCCAATCACGAAAAGAACGTCTTCAGTTCCAAGACATTCAGAAGTTAACGATTTTCTTGCGAAGAAAATATGCAAAGATTTAGGAATAGTAGAACCGAAGTAGACTGCGAATCAACCGCCAGCAGATTACACACGTCCTGCAAAGAACCAAACAAGCAGCCAAGCACAGCTACGAGCCCATTAGCAAACTTTCTTGACTTATAAACTTAAAAGCGCTATAAGAACGTTATAATTCAATTCAAAGGAAAGAATAAAAATGGGCCCGCTGTGATTTGAACACAGGCCACGGCCACCCCAAGGCCGGATCATTAGCCGCTTTTCCAAGCGTCTACCAAGCTAGACTACGGGCCCAACAATCTCAATAATTATCACAGCCCTTATAAATCATCTTTTCTCCAGGGGCTGCGACGCCTCCTGGAGCAGCTTCGCCGCCGTCTTCTTCCCGACGATTTCCGCAAGCACCTCTGGCCTCGTCTTCTTTATGTCGGCAGGCGTCTTGATGCCGGAGTTGAACAGCGACCTCGCCCTGACGCGGCCTATGCCTTTCAGCATTATCAGGCGCAGGAGCTCGTCCCTGATACCGTGCTTTATCCGAAGCTGCAATCGGCGAAATTCGTTGGCCTTATCGAATTTCCGGAGAAGGCGAGCGAGCTCGGCCGAAGAGTATAGCATCCATTCGGCATTCTTCGTCTTTGTATACAGTTCTCCAGGCGTCACCCCATATTTTTCCATCAGGGCGTCCTCCCCTCTCTCGTCCATCCAGTCCCTGAACATCATGTAAGTCTTGTACGCTGACAGGAAAGAATTATACTCATAATCCCACACGTCCGGGCTCTTTATACCGCTCTTCAGCATCTCCTCCTCCACGAAATCATCCTTTTTCAAGACCGAAAGAGGAGGGAACATCTCGTTGCAGGTGTTAAGGCTCGTCATGAACTCGTCCTCATGCGCATTCATCCCTGTTATTATTGTGTTCGCGGAAAGCGGGTCCAGATATAGTTCAGACACTTTCTTGCCGAGCTTCGTGGCCCTTATCTTGAAATCGCCGCCCAGGTCGAACGCCGGCTTGAACTCCGAGAAGATGCCGCTTTCCTCCGTCTCGATGAAATTAAATCCCTCTAGCTGTCGCAGTATGGCGTCAACCTTTCCCATCACTTCGCTTATGTTCCCGTACTGATGGGAGAAAAAAGTGCGGGAGAAGAAATCCTCAAGCTCCCCCCTCGAATGCACGGCTTCCGAGGCCAGAAGCGATAAGGTGTGCATGCGCAGCATGGGCTCCACGGAAAGCTTGGAATATATCGGCTCTGGCTCGCCCATTATGTACCTCTCCTTCAGTTCGTTCGCGTCGGATGCGTCCTTCCCGACTAGTATGGCCTCTCCCTCTTTGTCATAAGCGGGACGGCCGGCGCGTCCAGCCATCTGCTCCACCTCAAGAACAGGTATGTAATCCGTCCCATAGTATCCATACCTCTTGACGTCCCGTATGACGACGCGGTATGCAGGCATGTTGATGCCCCATGAATTATGAACAATAAATCCGTTTGCAACAAACATATGGTCGGTTCTATTATTGTCGGCCATAACAATATCATATACAGAATTGCAAGTAGGCGCAACTTTTTTCACGACTTTTACAATATCCCAGAATATGTCTCCCTGAAATGAATTTTTTTTCCAATTTCCTCTTGAAGTCCTAATTATTTTTAAATTACATAAAGGACAATTAGGATTTTTATCAAAATAATTTTCTAATGATATGTTTTTAGAAATTATTTCGTTATAGCACCATATACCAAGTTTTGTAAGTTTCCACATTTTTGTGTTTCCAAGTCTTTCTTTTTCAATAAATGGATAATGGAGATTTAGTCTTTTTTCATTTTTCCACGGAACAAACCCTAATTTTCTTGAAATATCATTAGAAGTAGTCTGGCCATTCAAGGCCAATAATTTTATTATTTTTTTCTTTTGTACAGCCCATTCTATTTGTTTCTTTGTCCTTCCTGATAACGATCCAGGTTGAACCTTATATTTGCATTTTTTACACTCAAAATAAGAAGATATACTTTTGCGCTTTTTTATTATTTTGTTAAGCAGAAAATGCTTTCTATTTACTTTGAATCCTATTTCATCAAAGAACTTAAAAAGCGAAAAATTGTGCTGTATTCTAATCTCAATTGATTCTTTTGTATTATAGGACTTTTTACCTACTTTTATTATATTTTCATGTCTCTTTCTTTTCCATGTAATTATTCCATATCTAAGAAGCGCTCTTCTTGTGTCTTCTATTAATCTATCTGAAATATTAGAAAAACTCACCACACCTCTTTTTTCTACACAGCCATCTGTATCAAAAAGACCAGATAGAAGATGGCGAAGAAGTATTGTATTAGATCCTAAAAGACTCGTGTTTATGAATTTTTTTTCGCCTTTATCAATCCCACATCTTACCAAAAATTCTCTAAGCCATTTTGATTTTGATAAAAATATTTGCGAAACGCCGCAAGAATTCTTCCTTTTTCTGAAATTAATTGAATATCTTTTACAGAATTCTTCTACAAATTTAAATATTTCTTTGTCTTGCCCTACCAGACATGGATTGCCTTTATAAAATATCTTTCCATTTTTTATCTGGGCTCCAGAATACCCATCACCAAGCATGGCACCTATAAAATAGAAATCAATGGCATCTAATTTTTTGTTTTTGAACGGAATCTCATTATCCAGAACGAAGTCTTTCCATGAAGGTTTGAAAACTTTACTGATGTTTATTTTTCCTGCCATTGCTATTTTTTCACCTTTTTTAATACAATCGGCAGTTTTCAGTTTAGATTTTTCATTTTCATATACTAATACTTTATGATTGCCTGTTAAGGTTATAGAATTTCCACAAATAGTTTCAATTTTTCTCATAACTTTAGGCGAATCAATAACTTTCACATCTTTAATTGAAGATTCTATAAGATTATTATTTTTTAGTGCAATCACCTTATTTATCTTATCAGTTGGTTTTTTTAAATTCATTGAGTCCCATATGTCAACGTTTTTATCTAAGCAAAGAGTTGGCGTTGCTGAAAGGATTTTTATCTGGCCCTGCCGGAACGCGTCCTCTACAAGCTTCCTCTGTTTTGCGACAAGCCCGGCATGGTGGAATGCTGTGCCTCCTGCAACACACATCGCAAGGCGGCGGCACTGTTTTGTCGGCACATGCAGAACTTTTTCGATTTCCTTTGAAAGTTTCAGCAGGGAAGGGTCTTTTATGGAAAGGTTTTTTGCAAGCTTTTCCGCGACCGATTCTGCGCTTCTTCTTGTTGAGACGAAGACAAGCGCCTGCTTTTTCTTTTGCAACGTGTCATGGGAGAGGACTTTTTCTGCCTCGCCCTCCTTCATTTCCTTGACATCGCCTTCCATTTCAAGCATGTTCACTTTTTCACGCGGATAGAAAACCCCCTTTCGCAATTTCACAGGACGGTAATTGCTTCTGACCAACTCTGCATCCAGCCATTCTGCGATTTCGTCTGAATTTTTTATGGTCGCTGAAAGCGCCAGTATCTGAGGCTTTACGTCTTTCATGATGCGCGTCATCACGACCTCCAGAGTCGGCCCGCGGCCGGCGTCATTCAGGAGGTGGATTTCGTCCACTATCAGAAGGGAGATTTTGCTGAGCCACGGCGCGTTATGCCTCATTATTGAGTCGAGCTTCTCCGACGTGGCGATTATCAGGTCGTACCTGCCGAGCCATTCCTCGGCGCTATCGAAATCCCCTATGGAAATCGCTATCTTGATGCCCAGGCTCTTGTACCTTTCCTGGAATTCATGGTATTTTTCGGATGCAAGGGCCTTCAGCGGGCACACGTACACGGCTTTTCCGTTCCTCAGGAAGTTGCCAAGGAAGGCGAGCTCCGCGATAAAAGTCTTGCCCGAAGCTGTAGGGGATGCTACAACCATATTCTTCCCGTCAAGAAGGCCGGCCTCCACGGCAAGCCGCTGCGGCTCATTGAGCTCAATTTTAGGAAGCACATCCTTTATGCGCCCAGGGAAAGGCAGCTCAGAAGTCTTCATGAAAGATAGTTTGATGCAAGGAATTAATAAGCACTTCGTATTGGAAAGTAAACTATTTAAGTATCGATGTATATAATGTAAAACGGTGATATCATGGATACAGTCACAGTATCTGAAAAATTCCAGGTGGTAATACCGAAAGACATACGAAGACACATGAACATCAAGCCCGGGGAGAAAATAGTTGTGATAGAGAAAAATGGCTCAATAAACATGATACCGGTGGGCAGGATTAAGGAATCGAAAGGAATCGCAAAAGGCGTTTCGGCAGATGATTTGAGGGATGAGGATGAGCGTTTTGATTGACAGCTACGGATGGATAGAATATTTCTCAAACGGCCCGCTGGCAGACAAATACTCGAGGCATATAGAAGCTGTTTCAAAAAACAGCTGCTTTATTCCATCAATAGTGTTATATGAAGTCTACAGGCGAATAAAAAAAATAAAAAAAGAGCCGGAAGCCCTTTTAGCATATGCGTATATAATTGCCCATACGAATATCGTCCCGGCCGGGAAAAAAATTGCCTTGGACGCAGCCGAAATAAGTCTTGAGCATGGCCTTGGAATGGCAGACTCCATTATAATGGCTACCGCAAGAAGATTCGATGCAAAAATTGTGACAAGCGACAAGCACTTCATGGGAAAAGAAAATGTTGTTTTTATTTCATAGGGCTAATATTTCCTTTCCACCGCGAAGTCGGCGAACGCCCTGAGAACGTCCTTCTTCTTCAGGAAGGGCTCCGCCTCCTTCCATGCATCCCGCACCATGCTTTTGGCGAAGCCTTTCGCGTATTCTACCGAGCCCGCCGCGCGCATGATGCCTATGGCCTCGTCTGCAAGCCCGCGCTCCGAGGTGTGCATGTCCAGGATGTCAAGGAGGCGCTGCGCATCCTTCTTGCCGGCGTGCTGCAGGGCGTGTATAACCATGAGGGTACGCTTGCCCTCATGAATGTCGTTGCCGTAGGCCTTGCCCCACTTCTTATCGTCTGCCACGAGGTCCAGTATGTCGTCCTGTATCTGGAAGGCTATGCCTATGCTTTCTGCAAGCCGGCCCATCTTCTTGACGACTTCGTCGTCTGCATCCGCAACCACGGCGCCGAACTTGGCGGCGATGCGGGCCAGCGTGCCTGTCTTGAAGGCGCACATCTGCAGGTATTCGTCGACGCCCGAAGGCTTGCACAGGCCCCTGTGCCACGCTATGTCCATTCCCTGGCCCATATGGATATTGATGAGTTCCTGCGAGTAAATCTCGTACAGGCGCAGGAGCTTTTCCTTCGGCAATTTCATCTCGTTCTTCAGAAGAACCAACAGCGGGAGATAGTACATCGCGTTGCCGGCGTTTATTGCCACGTCATTGCCGAATATCCTGTAGGTGCATGGCTTGCCGCGGCGCATCTCGGAAGAATCCTCAATGTCATCAATAATCAAACTTCCCTCATGTACGATCTCTATGGGCACAACCAAGTCAAGGTACTTTTCCGGCTCCGCCCCGAGCGCTTCAGCGACCATCATGAAAAGGGCCGGGCGCCAGCGCTTGCCGCCCCTGTCCAGCAGGTCCCATATCGGCTCCGAAAGCGACTTCGTCGCTGCTTCTAGGCTGTACTTGTATGTCGTTTTTCCGAAGGTGAATTCCACCGTCTTTTTGTCGTACTTCCTCGGGATGTACTTCCCTATGGCCTTGTCCACGAGCTTTGACCTGCCGGCAAGCAGCTTCTCGATGTCCATAATAGAGTTAAACTGAATGCGTTTTAATAGTCAACGGAATAAGTAAAATTGAGCAATATGCCGGCGCCGTACACAAGAGGTTACCATCATACGAAGTCGAAGGGCCACGAAAGCAACGTGAACTGCGGCTACTGCGGCAAGATGGTGCCGAGATGGAAGACGATACCGTCGTTCAGAGGATTCTCCATAAACGACCCCGTGCTGCGCAAACAGCTGGACAGGCGCATGATCAGCACATACAGCCAGAAGATGTACGTGTGCCCGTCTTGCGCCAGATACCGCGGCATAGTCAGGGTCGGAAGGTCAAGGCGCAGGGACAGAAGCGGATTCTGAGACGAATCGGCGTCTGGAAGACGCCGGGATTCCAAAGCAGTATTTTTATATTATAGTCCCGGCATACTTTATTCTATGCTTGACAAGGTGAAGAGCCTTAGGGGCTCGCTGTACAGGAAGGCCGTTTCACGGAAACAGAAGAAGGAGCTGCCGCCTTCGCTCAGCAGGAGCGGGCAGATGCTCCTTATCATGCGGAACCATCAGAGATTTGAAAGATATCCGAAGTTCACGGTCCGCGAGAACAAGATGACGTCCCTGCCGCCGCCCCACAGCGTCAGCTTCAGGCATGTCATATACCCGCTCATAACGCCCTACGCATATGCCAACGTGAAGTACGACGAGAAGGACGCGTCGCTCGTCTACAACGTCATGGAGCCGAAGCTCACCAAAAAGGAAAGCGTGATATTCGAGAAGCTGAAGGACGGGCTGATGCAGGTGATAAATGTCGGGATATCGGACATCAAGACGAACGAGAAGATAATAGACTTCCTGGAGGAGAAGATACAGCACCTCCTGAAGGAGTTCGGAATAGACCTCACCGACAAGGAATATTCGAAGATACTTTACTACATCTTCAGGGATTTCGTCGGGCTCAACGAAGTCGAGCCCCTCCTGAAGGATCCCTACATAGAGGACATAGGGGTTGACGGAACCGGCATACCGGTGTACATCGTCCACCAGAGGTTTGGCTCCATCAGGACCAATGTAATATATGACACCGAGGCAAAGCTCAGGGAATTCGTGACGAAGCTTGCCGAGAGGTGCGACAGGTACATAAGCTACGCGGAGCCGCTGCTCGACGGCACGCTGCCCGACGGGGCGAGGGTCCAGGCCTCGCTGGCCAGCGACGTGACGACCAGGGGGCCGACATTCTCGATAAGGAAGTTCAGGGAAGTCCCGCTGTCGCCGGTGGACATAATAAGGTACAACACGGCCTCGCCCGAGATGCTCGCCTACATATGGTACCTCGTCGAGAACGGCGCAAACATACTTCTTGCAGGCGGCGTGTCGACGGGGAAGACGTCGATGCTCAACGCCATCTCCATGTTCATACCGAGCGAGCTGAAAATCGTGAGCATCGAAGACAGCGTTACTGGGGACGCGGAAATCATAGTCAGGAAAGACGACAAAACAAGAATAACAAAGATAGGGGAGCTTATAGACGGCCTGCTTGAAGAGTCAGGCGAAAAGGAGAAGGTAAAGAATGAAGATATCGAAGTCCTTACAATGGATGCGGATTATAAGATGACTTTTAAGAAAGCCGGAAGTTTTATACGACATCTTGTAAACAAGGACATATACGAAATTACAACTTCAACTGGAAGAAAAGTGAAGGTCACGCAAGACCACTCCCTATTCGGATTGGATGGAAACGGCGAAATAAAGGAAATAACGCCCCTAGAACTAAAGGAAGTAGAATTTCTTGCAACCCCAAGAACTATACCATGGGAAGGAAATGAAACAAAAACGATAAACCTCCTTGATTATCCGGATGCCTTCAGGGGAGATTTTATCACGGGCGATATCGGCGAAATTTTCGAGAAAGTCAAATATGAAAAGTTCAAAGAATTTGGCGTAGGCATTCAGAAATACAGATACTGGAAGAAAAACAAAATAATTGAAACTTCTGTTTTCAGAAGACTTGCAGTCGATATCGAACCACAAAGACTGAAGATAACCGGAAAGAGGCCAAGCAGGTCGCTGCCTGCAATATTCGAGATTTCCGATGAGTTTTTGGAATTTCTTGGCCTATGGGTTGGCGACGGCTCTTATGACGGGTATAATAAAAACAGGGTTATAATTTCCAATATAGATTCCGAATGCATAAAATGCGTAAAAAATGTGGCTGAAAAGCTCGGCATAAAAGTAAGCCTTATGCCGGACAAAGTTTCAATGAGCATAAATTCGACGCTTCTCTACAAATTCATGAAGGCCTTGGGTTTTGTAGGATATGCGCATACAAAACGCGTCCCGGAATTTATTCACAGTCTTTCAAAAAGACAGGTATCATCGTTTTTGAGAGGCTATTTCTCGGCCAATGGTTCCGTGAAGAATTTTGAGCTCAGATGTTCATCACAGAGCCTGAATCTGTTGAATGACGTACAGACATTGCTTCTGAGGTTTGAAATAATATCAAGAATTTCCCATTATAAGAGAAAAGATAAATGCAGGGAGTTGTGCATATCTTCTTCAGAAAATATCATGCCTTTCAATGAAATAGGCTTTTTACAGGCAAGAAAGATGGAAAAAATAGATATAATAGGAGCAAGGAAATCACATCACGCAAAAACTGATATAGTACCTCTTGGAACTGGATTGCTGAAAGAAATAAACAAATTTGAGAAGCTTTCGTGGCCTTACCAGCAGGGAATGCAGAATATAGGGAGGCCATACCTTGAAGAGATAAGCGACGAGGCGGATTCTGAAATCCTTTCAAGACTTGCAAATTCCGACATATTCTGGGACAAGCTCAGGGAAGTAAGGAAACTTCCCAGGAAAGATATATATGTCTATGACATAAGCGTGCCGGAAACGGAGAATTTTGTCTGCTCAAACATACTTTTGCACAACACGAGAGAATTGAATTTGCCCCATGAGAACTGGATTCCCGGCGTGGCCAGGGCCGGCTTCACCGGCACCGGAGTGGGGGAGGTCGACATGTTCCAGCTCCTGAAGGAAAGCTTCAGGCAGAATCCGGATTACCTGATAGTAGGAGAGATACGAGGGAAGGAAGCCTACGTGATGTTCCAAGGAATGGCGTCAATACCCGGCGAGCAAAAAGTCCTTGTAGTAAACGACAATAATCTAAAGAGAATTCCCATAGGCTCTTTAAATGCAAAAAGCACCTTTAAAGTCCCGACATTCGACTTCAATAATAATATTGTAAAACTATCGCATTTTTCGAAGGTAGAGCATTCGCCAACAAACGAATTGTACAAAATAACTACTTCGACAGGCAGAAGCATAACGACCACTGCCCACCATTCTCTCTTTACATTCAAAAACGGGAGAGTGGAAACAGTACCTTCGCATGAAATGAAAAATAGCGACAGCATCGTGATACCAGGACTTCTGCCGTCAGGATTCAATGATATAGGAAAGCTCGATTTGATTGAAATGCTACCGGAAGTAAGAATATTCGCCCCCGGCTACGTGAAGCAGGCTGTTGAAAAGCTGGGATATGAAGAGGCATCTAAGGCGGCCGGTGTCGCTGGAATATCTGATTATTACGCCAATTTTGCAGGAAACAGCCAGTCGTCATTGCATGCAAAAAAGTTTTTTAGTCTGATGGAGGCGGCCGGAATAAAGTATGACAAAGAAGAGATATTTGTAAAGTTCGACAGAAAAAGTGAGTCATTCCCCGCCATGCTTCAAATAACGCCTGAACTGCTGAGGCTTATCGGATACTTCATATCGGAAGGAAGCCTTAGTAAATCAAGAAAAAATAGCAGAATATCCCTCTATTCAAAGGATAAAATTATTCTGGAAGACATGAGAAAGTGCATAATGTCGGTAACAAGAAAGACGCCGAAGGAAAGGGAAACCAGAGGATTCGGAGTATCCACCGAGCTTTCATTCAACCACAAAGTTTTATTTGAACTCTTGAAAATACAGAGCGGAGAAAATGGCAAAACGAGAAAGATACCGGACTTTATATTTGGCCTGTCAAAACAAAGAATAGGCGAATTTTTATCCGGACTTTACAATGGAGACGGCAGCTTCGGCAGGTATGCATTTTCATATTATACCATATCTGAAGAGCTTGCCAGCGACCTTGCGCAGCTTCTGATGTCTTACGGGATAGTGACATCCATAATAAAAAGACAGAGAAAAGGGAGAAAAACGACAGACTATGAAATAAAGTTTTATACTTATGACGAAAAGACAGAGTTTTTGAAATATATAACCCCCCTGAAAAAAGCGGGCAATCTTTCAAAGGGAAGAAAAAACAGAAAGAAAATCGGCGACCTTTACATAGACAAGGTAAAAAGCATAGAAAAAATAATGCTGGAAAATCCCGTGAAAGTCTATGATTTATGCGTCCCGAGCACCCAGAATTTTGTCGGCGGGTTTGGCGGCATAGTGCTGCATAATTCCGGTCATCCATCATTGAGCACAATACATGCCGGCGGCATAAACGACCTCATAAAGAGGCTGGAGACCGAGCCGATAAACCTGTCTCCCGGGCTTCTGGAGAGCCTGGACGCCGTCATAGTCATGGTCCATGCAAGGGAGCACGGCAAGTCGGCCAGGCGCGTCAAGGAGATAGTCGAGGTGGAGAGCATAGACCTGCAGTCAGGCCAGCCCAGGATAAACAAGAGCTTCTCTTGGCTGCCCTCGGAAGACTCCTTCCTGTACAAGGGCAATTCATGGCTGCTGAACAAGATATCTGGCGAGCGCGGCACGCCCATGAGCGACATAGTCAGGGACATATCCAGGAGGAAGAAATTCCTCAGCATACTGCACCAGAACAACGTCACGAAGATGGAAGACGTGGCGAAATACATAAACGTATACAGAAGGAACCCGAAGCGCGTTGACAGCGTGATAAACGGCACCCAGAGGCTGGAAGATATAATATGAAGAGGCTCAGCTCGTGCGCGAACGGCCTTGACAGGCTGATAGGCGGCGGGTTCCCCGAGAACGACGTCATCCTCCTGTCCGGCGGCAGCGGCTCAGGCAAGACGATATTCGGGCTGCAGTTCGTGTGCACTCCGAAGAGCGAGCCGGGGCTTTACATAACGTTCGAGGACGAGCCATTGGAAATACGCTCGATAGCGGATTCTTTCGGGTGGGACATAAACCTGGAGGAGGAAAAGGGCCGCGTGAGGGTGGTAAAGTTCGACCCGTTCCAGCTCGAGGACGTCATGGACCTCATACAGAACAACATAAGGGAGATGGGCGCCTCGCGCGTCGTCATCGACTCCATATCGTCCCTCGGGACATACACCAATGAGACATCGGAGCTGAGGAGGAACATACTCCTGATAAAGGAGATAATGAAAAAGAACAAGTGCACGACGGTGATGATATCCGAGACTCCCGGCAGCGGCATATCGCGCTTCGGGGTCGAGGAGTTCATAGCCGACGGCGTGATAGCGCTGCGCAGCATCCTCTTCAGGGGCGAGTACAGGAGAGGCCTTAACATAGTGAAGATGCGCGGCACGCAGCATTCCAGCAGGCTCCACCAGTACGAGATAACAGGAAAAGGATTTTCGGTTTCGCAGAAGACTCTTTACGCCTGAAGGCCGATTCTCTGGATTTATATCATGCCGCCGCAATAGTTAAAATATATGCTGGAATCTTGGGTCAGGGTTCTTGGAAGGCACGGCGTCAGGCACCTCTCGGCGTACACGAAGCCCCTGAAGGAGGAAATACTGAAATCCAACCTCACGATACTGTTCGAGATATACCTCGGAAGGATGCTGCTCATAACGATATTATCCTTCATCATGGTCTTCGCCTTCATAACGGCGTCCTTCACGCTGTTCGGCGTGCCCGTGCTGATATCGGCAGTAAGCGCGCTGATAGCGTCGGTGACGACGGCGTTCTTCGTGTTCACAATACATTATTCGTATCCCTTCCACCTGATAACGTCGAAGAAGAGCAGCATAGAGGCGAACTCGCCCTTCGTGATAAACCACATGGCGGCAATAGCCGCGTCCGGCGTGCCGCCCTTCGTCATATTCAGGCTCGTGTCGAGGATACCCGAGTACGAGGAGATATCGAACGAGTGCAAGAGGATAGTGAGGAACGTGGAGACCTTCGGCATGGACATCGTGACGGCTATCGAGAACGTCTCCGGCAGGACGCCGTCCGAGAAGTTCAGGCAGTTCCTCGGAGGCTTCGTCGCGGTGATAAACACAGGCGGCAACCTGCAGAGCTACCTGGATAACGAGGCGAAGGAGGCACTGTTCAACTACAGGCTCAGGAGGGAGAAGTACATGCAGGCGCTTTCCACCTATGCAGACCTGTACACCGCGGTGCTGATAGCGGCGCCGCTGTTCTTCGTCTCCATACTGTCCATAATGTCGCTGGTGGGCGGCAGCGTATTAGGCCTGCCGATAGACGTTGCGCTAAGGCTAGGCATCTTCACGCTTATACCCATACTGAACATATTTTTCATAGCATTCGTCCACTACACCCAACCGAGGGTATAAAATGGCAAAAATAGACTTAAGGAAGAACGCGGCAAGCATAGCTTCCGTCATGGCAGGCTTGTTGCTTGTATACGTGAATTTCACCCTCTTCTCGGGCCATCCGCAGCTCTTCTCCATCATAAACCTCATGGCCGGCTTCCTGATAATCGGCATCCCGCTCGTCGTGAAATACGAGGGGTACAACAAGGTAAAGAAGATAGAGGATCTGTTCCCGAAGTACCTCGGCGACATAGCACAGAACATCGCGTCCGGCATGACGCTGCCGCAGGCTATGCGCACAGCATCGAAGAACGACTACGGCGTGCTCACGCCCCTCGTCAAGGAGATAACGGCCAAGATATCATGGGGCATAACGCTCGAGAGAGTGCTCCATGACTTTGCCGAGAAGACCGGCAGCCGCCTGATGAAAAGGAACGTGCAGACGATAATAGAGACCCACCGCTCCGGCGGCAGCATAGACACCGTGCTGAAGTCTGTGGCCCAGTCGCTGATAGAGCTGGAGAAGATAAAGAAGGAGAGGTCGGCAAGCGTATACTCCCAGATGATAAACGGTTATGTAATATACCTGATATTCCTCGGCGTCATGATAGGCTTGTCGTCGTTCCTCATACCCACGTTCAAGTTCAACGAGACGAACTCCAACCTGGAGCAGACCTTCAAGGAGATATTCCAGAGCCTCGTGGTAATACAGGGATTCTTCGCAGGCATATCGATAGGCAAGCTTGCTGAAGGAAGCTTGCAGGCTGGAATAAAGCACTCGATGGTGCTCGTGGTGTTCGGCTACTCGGCCTTAATACTTTTCGGGTGACACAATGAAAGAAACTGAAGGACGCATCCTTGCCGTGCTTGAGGGGAGCGCCGTCTCGCTCACACACGAGGAGATTTCAGAGCAGACAGGCATCACACTGCCGGCGAGCGCGAAATGCCTCGAAAGCCTTGAAGCCAAGGGCCTGGCAGAAAGGCGGACGCCAGGCGGCATCGCGCTCTACACTGTAAAGGGAAGGAAAAGGGGTCTGATTTGAAAGCCGTTCATATCATCATTGCATTCACCCTGCTCATGCCGGTTGCCTTGGCCCAGGAGCTCACGAGCGCATCTTACATATTGACATCAAACATCCTTGACAGCTCCGGCGGCGGCCAGAACAGCTCCTCGTACAAAACCGAGATAACGCTCGGTTACGTGTCAGGCCAAACGAGCTCGCAAAATTTCACGGCCGACATAGGGTTCTTTTTCGGGCAAATAGCCCCGATTCTCACTTTTCCAACCAACGTCGCCTTCAGGCTCTCGTTCAACATAAACGGCATCTCCGGCGACAGCACCTATGTCGGCAGCATCGGGACAGGATTCTACAGGTCCAATAACATATCAGGAAATTATGGATGCGTTGATGACCTGAACAACGCGTTTGGCATCGTCATGCTAGGCACCCTTGACTACATAAATGCGTCGTCCGGCAACATAACGGTGAGCGAGACCCACGAGGGAAACAGGTTCGCCATCCCAGTTGTCGGAAGGAACTGCAGCTTCATAGGGACAAAGGTGCTCGTGCACCCCCTGCAGGCCTTCCTGCCGACCGGGGAGGCAATAGGCGCCATAGAGCTCGTGCTGGAATATCCCGGCATAGACATAAGGGGCGACTATGAGAGGACAGGAATTTTCACGCTCGTTATCGAGAGGAACGAGAGCGACGACAAGCAGCTCATATTCGACATAATCTGATTCATATGAAAGCGAAAACCGGAAAGAGGATGAAAGATGCCAGGAGAGGCAAGCCTTTGTCACGAATGAAAGGCGATTTGATAGCCGGCGCACTGAGCGTGGCGATAATAATAACGTCCACCATGATAGTGGTCAACACCATAAACCCCCTCATAGAGGAAGGGAAAAGCACCCAGTCATTCAACGACGCCAGGAACATCCTCACGAGCCTGGACGCGACGATAGGCGGGATGATGGTCGAGGCGCCGGGCTCGAAGCGAAGCATAAACGTGGATTTGCGCGGCGGCAAGATGACGGTGAGCGGTAAGGACGACAAGATAAAAATCCGCATAGAGGATATAAGGCTGCTGGAGGCCGGCATCACCGTGGAAGAAAGCAATATACTGATAAGCGGAGGCGGAACCGTAAAGTCCTACGAGAAGGACATAGACAGCGACGGCGACACCGACCTCGTCCTGGAGAATCTGGCAGTCATATTCGCCGTCCAGAAAACAGGCACCCCCGGAAGCCATGCGGCAATAAACACAACGACATTCATAACGCAGATAAAGAACGTCCGCACGGGGATAAACATAACGCCGTCAAGCGGCATAACCATCAACAACCTGGAGAATTCAGCATACGGGAACGGCTTCACGGAGCTGACGCAGACCACCGACGCGGATTCGAAAGGCATACGCGCTTTCGTCAACTCCACTTCAGGCCTGCGGTACGAAGCCCTGTTTACTTTGCAGGCGGCGAAGGACTTCGTGGAACTCCAGGTGAAGAGGATCGCATAATAATTAATATAAGAAATGGATACAAATATACTGAAGGACATAAATTAATGATATATTATGCCCTTCGGGATATACATAGACATTTGTAAAGTTCATAAAATAATGTCTTTGTGTACAATAAAAGGTGATGAAATTGAAAAAATTCACTAAAGAATGGTTTGACAAGGCATTATCTGATTTTGAAGTAGCCAATGATATGATTAAATTAAAAAAATATGATTACGCGGCTTTCTGGTGCCAGCAGGCATGTGAAAAAGCCCTCAAAGCGATGCAAATAGAAAAAGAAGGAAAGTTCGACAAAATCCATGACCTTTCCCTGCTTTCTGAAAAGGTTTGTGCTCCTCCTGAAATAAACAAAATATGCAAAGAACTTACGCTGGCATATACTTATACAAGATATCCTGATATATCATCAAGTAAAATTGACATGAAAAAAATTTCTCATGATTTTATCAATAAAACGGAGAAGGTAATTTCATGGATAAGAAAAAATCTTTGATAAAAAAGCTCAGACGGTTCAAGGACAATGCGAATAAGGAAATCCGTATAGACAAACTTATTTTATTCGGTTCTTCTGCATCTAGAAAAACCCACAGATGGAGCGATGTGGATTTAATAATAGTGAGCCCCGACTTTAGAAGAATGAATTTTTTCCAGAGAGGGGTAAAGATGTACAACTACTGGGACATCAAAAAGCCCGTTGACTTTCTTTGCTTCACGCCCGAAGAGTTCAGGGAAAAGAGCAAAGGGATAACAATCGTAAGAGAAGCTTTGAAGGAAGGAATAGCCATATGAGGAAAATCACTGAAGGCAATAACTAGATGTTTTCAGGTCTCGCCTCTGCAGCCATACCCACCATAATGAACTTGCAGGGCAGGCTGACGGACTCCACGACGGTGGCGGTGAACGGCACCAAGGTGAAAAAATGAAAAGAGTTATATTGGATACGAACATCTACGGCAGAATAGTCGAGAGAAAGGAAGAGGAAGAAGTACAAAAATCCTTGGAAAAAAGAAAAGATATCATTATATATGGTTTTGATGTTGTGAGAAAGGAATTGCGAGATTTATCCGGTCAAACCCTTATGGGGAGAAAAAAACTAAGGATTTTGCTTCTGGTTCTCTATGATAAACTAGTGAAATCGCATGCTTATTTTAAGACATCTTTGGTTACACATCTGGCAGACGATTATTATTCTACATACCGTCAAGTAGGCGGTCAAAAACCCAAAAATAAGATATTCGATGATTTCCTGATAGTCGCATGTGCGAGCTTGCATGAACTTGATATAGTTGTTTCGAACGATAACAAGAGCATGCTTAGTGATGAGGCAATAAATACTTACAATATAGTCAATAATTTGAGAAAATACAGAATGCCGGAATTCATAGG
This sequence comes from uncultured archaeon, assembly GCA_964373695.1. GTDB lineage: Archaea > Aenigmatarchaeota > Aenigmatarchaeia > GW2011-AR5 > GW2011-AR5 > JACPAH01. Next base: position 43,859 of record CAYJVT010000008.1, read on the forward strand.
TTATGATAAATTCAGGAGGTTGTTTTCTTGACAAAGTCCTTAACAGCTTTGCGGAATTCTGGGTCTTTATGCCATTCCCTTACTTTAGCCCAGAACATATCGTCTTTATTTTTTGGTTTCATAATGTATAAATACCGTGCCAGATATTTAAAACCTTCAGGTGTAGAGCCATGAATAAAATTCCGCTGATAATGGTGTTCCTCGCCATGTCAGGTCTCGCCTCTGCAGCCATACCCACCATAATGAACTTGCAGGGCAGGCTGA
>CAYJVT010000009.1:0-34851 GCA_964373695.1 uncultured archaeon
ACTACCAGAAGAAAGCTGCCTAATTTTTTCTCTTTTTCTTTATTTTCATTTTTCTGTCAATGACCACCGTCTGAAGACGGTGGCTTGTTAAAATACAACAAGTTCATTGAGCATCTCAGATTCCACTTTTAACCACTGCTTTAAAGCAGTGGAATCTGCAGATTTAAATTCGTTATCTTTAAGTAGTGAAAATCTTTATATACCCATGGAACCATATATATAGCAGGTGAAATGGATGCCACAGACAAAATCGATGTCGGTATTTCCTCCTAGAGAAGCAGGATTTGGTGACAATTCTGTATACCCTACAAAAACAATTATGGACGGCGGACTTAACGTTATACATGTAGGAAGGCCGTTCTCATGGGTTTATGATAAATTTGACGACCTTGTTGACCAGTGGAAAAAGCTCAATACGTGGGGGATTCCTAAGAATGGGAAGAAAGGCGACAAACCATCGCCGCCTCCAAGACCGCCCGGGCTCATGCTTCCAAGAGACTACAGAGGCAGTATCGGAACAGATATGGAAGCTTTCTACGATTCAATTGGAAGACCTCATGGTATTCATGTCTCTGAAGTTCCTTACCCGTCTATGGGCGGAGATTTCGTCGGAATGTATCTTGGAGACAGGATACTAGTTGCGGACGGCAATGGTGAAAGAACGCTCTCACCTAATGAGAAAAGGGCCGTGGCATACCATGAACTGGGTCATCATTATGCCGGTGCGGATGAGAGAGATGCCCATGAAAGAGGGGCGGACCTTGCATTAAGATACGGCGATACCGCGGCTTATGAAGAGCTGATGAGAATGATAGAAGCCAGCCCGCGTTATCTAGGCTATTCCATGAACTGATTTCACTATCTTTTTATTCCACTAATTACATTAAGTTTCTATGGCCCTTGAAGACATAGGACAGCTTCTGTTCGTCGACATACTAAAGATGAGCCAGTATCCGGGCTCGCCTTTCACCGGCAACATCTTCAATGACCTGGTCATGTTCTTCTTCATACCCACTGTTTTTATTATTCTGGTCGTCTACATGATGGTCGCGAGGGTGCTGCCGGCACAATATATCGGGCTCAGGTTCCTCCTTGGTATAGCGGCTTACATGTTCATCATAGTAGGCGGCTACTACAGCCTTTTCGCATACCTGGCAGGACCTTACTTCCTGTTCCTCATACTTTTCATGGGGCTGCTGTTCTATTTCACGAGGCATTTCCAGAAGACAGGGCCAGGACTGGCAGGCAGCACGACAAAGGGAGGTGTGAATGAAACCGGGGCTGACAGCCGCGTCACCGAGCTTATAAATGCCGAAATAGAAGCGGAGGAATTGGATAAACAGATAAAAGAGGCGAAGCACTTGGCAAATCCCCAGAACGTCCCGCAGATGCAGACAAGGCTTTCTGAATTGAGGTCGACAATAAGGCGCCTGAAGCCCAATGTCACGCGAAATCCCATAGAGAACCTTCAATACCAGAATCTCAGGCACAAACACCACCTGAGGTGATACCATGCTTTTCGACCCTGTCATTGCGCCCATCGTCCTCGCATTCATATTCGTGTTCGCGGTCGTGTACGGCCTGCTGGCCTCGTCGAAAGTGCTTGAATTCAAGAGGCCCGTCAACGCTGCAATAGCTATAGTGTTCGCCGGCTTCTCCGCGTCCTACGAGCCTTTCGTCGTCATGATACAGGACATAATGCCCGTCGCCTCGATATTCCTGATTATAATATTCTTCATCATATTTGTGAAGAAGAACCTGTTCGGGGAGAAAAAAGACAAGGAGGGGAAGCAGGAAAAGAGCGACATGTTGCCGCTTGGAGTCTCGATGGCCCTGCTATTGATAGTTCTCGGCTCAATGGGCGATGTGCTGGTCCCGTACCTGCCTGCCGGCATAGAGCCGGCGAATGTCCTGTGGCTGGCCGGCATATTAATAATATTAATCCTGTTGTGGATAGGCTACAAGAAAGGCTTTTCACAAACATGAAAGGTTTATATAGGACAAACACAAATAATTGAACATAGAAGGAGGTTATGAAATGGCAGCATTTCCAACACAGCTTTTCAATCTGGGCCCTGAATTCTACGGGTTTTTACTTCCATGGATATTCAGCTTCGCAATAGTATACGGTCTGCTTATCAAGGCCGGCCTGTTCGGCGAAAAGGTCAACAAACAGGTTTCTGTTGCGCTCGCTTTCGTTATAGCGTTCTTCGTTACAGGCGTCGGAGGCGCGCAGCTGGCTGCGTTCTTCACCAACCTGTTCGGAGGCGCATCGGTGTTCCTTGCTGGAATACTGGTCGTGGTGCTGTTTGCATCGATGCTGCGGCCAGGCGAGAAGAAGGAGAACTGGTTGCATAAATCTTTCGTGCCTCTCGCAGCCGTAATCATCATCGGCATTGCGCTGTTCCTCGGCTCAACAGGCACGCTTGACGGTAGCGTGTGGCTTGATTCACAGACCGCGGTGACGCTGTTCTGGGTAATCATAATCGTCATAGCCATCTACCTCGTGACGATGGAAAAGGCTGAGGCTGCACCGGCAGCAAAGAAGGAGTAGGGGCAGAATGAAAAAAATATTCCTATCAGCATGATAAATCCCCCGCTTCTTTTTTTTTCTTTCCAGATTTCTAAAGCATTTAAGAAAGACAGGATATATGTTTATTCAGTGAAATAAATGGGCCCGTTCGAAGTGATGATTCATAACCTGAGCCAGCTCGGGGTGTTCGGGTTCCTCCTTCCGTGGATATTCATTTTCGTCGTCATGTACGCGCTGCTTCTAAAGTCGAAGGCGCTTGGCGAGGACCACAAGATAATAGGCGTAATATCCATTGTCGTCGCCTTCTTCGTCGTGGCTTTCGGCGGGCCGGCAATGGCCAAGTTCTTCACGAACTTCTTCGGAACCATGGCCCTTGTCCTGGCCGGCGTTCTCGGAATCATACTGGTTGTGGGACTCACCGGGGCCGACGTAAGCAAGACCCTGAACACGAAATCCATACTGGCAGTCCTGGCAGGAATAGTAGTTGTCGTATTCGTCATATCGCTGGGGGCCTACGGCGTCAACATAGGCAGCACCATAGTAAGCCTGGTATTCATACTCGCCCTTCTGGCGGTGGCCGTGATGTTCATAACGAAGAACTGATTCGCATGGAAGAAAGGAAAGACGACTGGAGGAAAAAGGGCGCGGCGATGATAATAATAGGCATCATCTCTTTATTGAGCGCGTTCTTCATCTTCGCTTTCTACGAGATGCCTGAGGGCGGCTTCGCGAAGAGCCTCTTCTTCCTCATAGCAGGGCTTTTCCTCATAGTTGCCGGCAAAAGGTCGTATCATTTCGGCTGATTTACCATCCGAATTCGCTGTAGAATATACCTTTCCTTACGTTTTCTATGGCATGCCTAACATAGGGTATTGTGTTTTCGGGAAGCTCGTCTATGTTGAACCATGACATGCCGTCGCATTTGTGAGGCTCTATATTTTTCAGCTCCCCTTCCCAGCTAGAAGCCGTGAAAAAGAAGTCTATCCTCCCGTCATCCGATTTCCTGTTCATTACACGAATCGCATTCAAGCTTGCTGGATTTATTTTAATGCCGGCTTCCTCTTCCGCCTCCCTTACCATCGCCTGCGTGGCGGACTCGCTGCCGTCTAGATGGCCGGCAATCACGGAATATTTACCGTCCTCGTAGCCTGTATTGAACCGCCTTATAAGAAGTATTTTCCCGTCCTTTATCAGAAATAAATGAGAAGTTGAAACCAGCTTGAACCTTTCTTTTGGCATATAAAATTTAGACCGGCAATCTTTATTACTGATATGGCCCCTCGACAGGCACATGCTTCTGCTTCATCTCGTGTATCATTTTCGAGAGGGATTCTATGTTGCGCGTCAGGGACGGGAGGAACTGCTTGAAAGCGCGCTCAAGCCCTCCGACGCGGGCCTGCAAATCCTCGAGCTGCTCCGTCATCTCCTGGCTGTTAGACTCAGAGACGGGCTCATTCTTCAGCTCGCCGAGCCTCTGCTCCATCCCTTTTATGCTGCCTGAAAGGGCGTCAACAGTATCCTTCAGCTTCTTCATCTCGGTCTCGTACTTGCTTATCTTGTCCTCCATGACGCTCTCGATAAGCTCTTCCATCATCAGCTCGGGGGACTGCTGCTGCTCGTTAGGCATTATGGCGTCGAATTCCGGCATTTCATCCGACTGAAAATCCTGCTGAGGAGTTGAAGGCGGCGCGGAGAATTCCTCGAACTTGGGCCTCTGCTGCGGCGACTGCGTGGCATCATCAACGCCGCTCTTGACAGCCTGAAGCATCGCCTTCTCTATATCCTCGTAGGAATAGCCCTTCGATTTGAGCGTCTTTATTATCTCGTGGTCCGTCATCCCCTTTCCGCTCATTCTACTTATCTCGCCGACAGGGAGCTCCCTGTATTCCTCTTTTTTCTTCTTGCCGAACATAAACGCACCTGAATATAATTATAATTGGGGGTTTATTAACGTTTAATTCAGACGACAGGCTGCCTGACAGGGCGCTGCTCAGAGTACTGCTTCATCGGGTTGAGCAGGTCCAGCATCCTTTCCATCTCCTTTATGTCGCTTTTCCTAGCGAACTTGACTATCTGCCTGTTTATCTTCTCCATGTTGTTCCTCAGCCTCGAGAACTCGTCATAGAGGCCTTTCAGCGACGCCTCCATCTCAGAAATCTTTGCAGTGGACTTTTTCGACCTCTCCAGATTCGCGGACTCGAGCGAATTCATGCGGTTCTCGAGCATGTCGAGGCGCTGCTCCAGGCTCCTGATGCGCCGCGTGTCCTCGCTGTTCTTCCTTATGAGCTCGTGTATTATGATATTGTACTTCGACTCTTCCCTAACCATGGATATAATTTCTATTTTCCACTATTTATAATTTGAAAGAGCGGCCGGCAAAACGTTTAATTCAGACATCTAAATAATACTTGTATGGTCTTCGAATACGACTACGACGAGGAGGCGCAGAGGATAAGGATAAACTGCATAGGCGCGATATCGGAGACCAGCGTGGAGGACTACGACCTCTGCATGGCCACGACCATAGAGAAGCTCATGGAAGTGAAGAGGGTCGTGAGGGTCGTCCTGGCCGGCTCAAGGGAATACGAATACGACTTCAACGAGGCCAAGCTGCTGCTCGAGATAGGGTACGCGATAGAGCGCATCATAAAGGAAAGGATAATATCCATGAGGAACGTCGCCGCCAGGGAGGACGACATGTGGATACAGCAGCGTTACAGGTTTCTGCAGAATTTTCTCAACAGGCTAAAATACGACCCCATAGAGGCCTACAAGAGCCTCCTGAGAGAGATAAGGCACAGCAAGATAAAGAAGGAAAAAGAGCCTGATTACGCCTCGAAGATATCCTACCAGCATTATATAAACAATTCACTGGAGCCGATAAGGCAGATACTGGAGGAGTGCGAGCTCATACAGATAGCGAAGCCGCAGCTCACAGAAAACAAGAACCGCTCCTTATACAGGAAAATATTCCACCCGACGATAAGGCCCAACTTCATCTACACCAGGTACATATCGCTGCCGCCGCCTGACGCGGAGCTCCTGGAGAGGTACAGAATGGGGGATACTGACGTGGAGATATACAAGATCAAGGGAAAGCTCAGGAATTTGTATCATGTGATACCCCCCGAATTCAGGCTGGACGAGAACGAATACACGCTCCTCGACACAGCAAGGCGCTACCTTGGAAGGCACGAGCCTGTCGAAGGCGAACTTTCGAAACCGGAGAACGTGAGGGAGAACCTTTACAGGATAGGGCTTGACATGATAAGGGACATCGCGAACAACAATAACATGCAGCTCAGCGAGAAGAAGCTGGGCAACCTGGCGAAGATACTGACCAGGTACACTGCAGGGCTCGGCATACTAGACCTCATACTGCAGGACGACAAGATACAGGACATAGCGGTCAATTCGCCTGTGGGGACGTCGCCGGTCTACATATACCATGCCGACTACCACGAGTGCGAGACCAATATCGTGCCGAGCCAGGAGGACGCCGAATCGTGGGCCACGAGATTCAGGCTTAGCAGCGGCAGGCCTTTCGACGAGGCCAACCCAGTGCTGGACACCGAGCTCGAAGTTCCTGGGGGCCGCGCCAGGGTGGCTGCAATAACAAGGACGCTTTCGCCGGACGGGCTTGGATTCTCTTTCAGGCGTCACAGAGACAAGCCGTGGACATTCCCCCTCTTCATAAAGAACCGGATGATAGACTCGTTTTCCGCGGGGCTCCTGTGGTTCCTGATAGACGGCTCAAGGACGATGCTGATAGCAGGGACCAGGTCAAGCGGCAAGACGTCATTCCTGTCGTCGTGCATCGTCCAGATAATGCCGAAAATCAGGATTGTAAGCCTGGAAGACAGCGTTACCGGAGACTGCCAGATTATCTACGAAAGGGACGGGAAGATGGAAAAGGGAACCGTTGGCAAACTTATTGATGATGTTATAAAAAAATATGGATGCGAGTGTGATTTCGGCCGCGATGTCCTAAGAACCAATCCCGAAAAGATAAGGGTTTTTTCAATGCGAAAAGACGGCAAATTTGGACTTTCTGAAGTGAGCGCTTTCATAAGGCATATGAGCACCAAGGACATATTCGAGGTAACAACACGCATGGGGAAGAAAATAAAGGTCACAGGAGACCACTCGCTTTTTACCTTGGGAAAGAACGGCGAAATAATGCCGGTAAAGGCTGGAGAACTAAAAATAGACGACTATCTTGTAACGCCCAGAAAACTTCCTTTTGCCGGAGGAAAGAAAGAACATATCGATATTTTCGATTATTTGGAGAAAATAAATAACGGGTACTTCACCGGCCGCGGCGTCGAAAAATGCCTCAGAGACAACTGGAATGAGATAAAGAAAAACGTCGCCAGATCAAAGAGATTGTGGTGGAAAAGAAAAAACATCATCACCGTAAATTTCGCGAAAAATTTGATTAAAAATGGCTATAATTTTGACAATGATATTTTCTACAAATCGTCCTCCCATGCAAAGCCATTGCCAAGAATCATTCCGCTTACGGATGAAATGATGCAGTTTTTCGGGCTTTGGCTGGCAGACGGATGCTACGACAGTCATTCCGTAATAATATCAGTGGTAGACGAATATTCCAGGGCATGTGTCAAAAATATTGCAAGTCAAATTGGAATGAATACTAAGATGCATAGCGACGGAATTTCCATTATGATAAACTCAATAACACTGAAAAACCTGATGAAAATAGTGGGCTTCGAAGGAGATGCTTATACAAAAAAAGTTCCATCGTGGATATATCATCTAGAAAAAGGGAAAAAAGCCTCTTTGCTTCGCGGACTTTTCAGCGGTGACGGATATCTAGGAAAATATGAAGCCTCTATAAGCCTTGTATCACCAGAACTTATAAAAGACATCCAGACACTTCTTTTGTCACTGGGTATAATGTCCAGAATAAACAAAATGAATGAAAAGGACAAGACTTATTCGTGCAGGATAGGTACGGTTCATGCCCTAAAGGCATTCAGGGATATCGGGTTCCTTCAGAATGACAGGACAAAGAAGCTCGAAGAAATGTGCAGCAAGATACCAAGCCACGACAACAGCGATATCATACCGTTCACAGCAGAATACAAGCGAACTATAGGAAAGAGCTGTAAAAATTTCAATTCATGGGATTACATATCCAGAGGAAACAACATAGGAAGGCAAAAGCTATTGGGCATGGTAAGTGAAATTGAATCCCAAGACATTTCTTCAAGACTTCTCATGCTTGCAGAATCAGACATTTTCTGGGACCAGATAAGAGAGATAAAAAGGCTGGAAAATCAGGAATGCTATGTTTATGATTTTTCCGTTCCTGAATGTGAAAACTTTGTCTGCGAAAACATCCTTGCACATAACACCCTTGAAATTCCCGTTCCGCAGCTGCGAGAGCTGGGGTACAACATAGAGAGGCTGAAGTCGAGAAGCGTAATAACCAACGTGGAGACGGAGCTGCCGGCCGAGGAAGGGCTCCGCACCGCACTGCGACTCGGAGACTCCGCGCTGATAGTAGGCGAGGTAAGGAGCAGGGAGGCGATAGCGCTGTACGAGGCCATGAGAATAGGCGCCCTGGCCAACCTTGTAGCAGGCACCATCCACGGCGAGAGCGCTTACGGTGTCTTTGACAGGGTCGTAAACGACCTCGGAGTGCCGCCGACCAGCTTCAAGGCCACTGACATAGTCGTCGTGAACAACATGATAAGGTCCCCGGACGGGCTCCGCTCCTTCAGGAGGACTGTCGAGCTGACGGAGATAAGGAAGCACTGGTCAAGCGACCCGGTGAAGGAGGGAGGCTTCGTGAACCTCCTGGAGTATTCTGCAAAGGAGGACAAGCTCAAGCCCACGAAGACTCTTCTTACAGGCGAGTCGGAAATAATAAACGACATAATGTCGAGGGTCCGTGAATGGAGGGGGAACTGGGACGCAGTATGGGAGAACATAATCATGAGGCAGAAGATACTGCAGTCCCTTGTAAACTATTCGGACGCTTACAGGAGGCCCGACATTATGGAAGCCCAGGCCGTGATAGAATCCAACTCCATGTTCCACATAGCAAGCGCCGACGTCAAGGAAGAAACCGGCTCCATGGACAACAGGCTCATATACGAAAGGTGGCATAACTGGCTCGGAAAAAAAGTTAAGCAGTGACATAACATGGAAGACAAAGAGAGGGCCGCCAAGATAAAAAAAATAATATCAAGGGAATACAGAATATACAAGGAGGAGGAGGAGATATTCTCGCTTCCGAGAACGCTTTACGAGAAAGCGTGCAGGATATCGGCGGCGCTCCTCAACCTGAAACCTGACGCCAAGACCAGGAAGAAGCTTGAGGAAGTAATAGAATTCTCCCACCTCAAGATAACGCCAGCCGGCGTCTCGTCCCTCACCATACTGTTCGCACTTCTCACCACGATACCGACGACATTACTGATTATACTGTCGCTCTTCACGCCTTTCAACATTCTGCCATTCGGGTACGGGATGCTTCTCATGCTGATGTCGCTGTTCTTCGTGGTCTACCTCTACAACTACCCGTTCTTCCTGAAGAGAAGATACGAGTCCGAAGTGAGCTCGGAGATAGTGACGATGATACTCTACATGGCGATGTACATGAGGAACAACCCCAGCCTTGAAGGCGCCATAAAATTCGCGGCCGACAACCTCTCAGGGCCGATAGGGCTGGAGCTCAAGAAAATGCTGTGGGACGTGGAGGTCGGCAACTACTTCTCAATGCAGGCGGCGCTCCTGGACTACACGGAGAAGTGGGCGAAGAACAGGGAGTTCGTGCAGGCCGTGGAGCTTCTTATAACATCAATGAAGCAGGTCGGCGAGAAGCGCATAACGCTACTTGACGAGACGGTCAACATAGTCCTCGAGGGCAACAGGGAAAGGGCCAAGCACTTCAACCAGAAGCTGAAGCTGCCTGTCATGGTCGTGCACGCCCTGGGGGTAATACTTCCCGTCATGGGCCTGGTAATGTTCCCCGTCATATCCGTCTTTCTGGGAATAGAGTCGGCAGTTCTTTTCGTCATATACGACGTGCTGCTCCCATTGATACTCTACTTCGTCATAATGCGCATATCGGAGCTGAGGCCAGCGACGTTCAGCAAGATAGACATCTCCGAGAATCCGGACGTGCCGCCGATGGGGAAGATAAAGATTGGTAGCAGGCTGGTTTCAGCGTGGCCGATAGCGGCGCTGAGCGCGATACCATTCATAGGGCTCGGTCTGTTCATCAAGCAGTTCGAGACGGAGGGGATAATAGCGGGGCTCCTGATGCTATTCGGCGTGGCGTTCTCCATTTCCCTCTACAACATACTCCTTTCCAGGAAGAGAATCGAGGTCAGGGACAAGACAAGGAAGATAGAAGGCGAATTCGCGGAAGCCCTATTCCAGATGGGGAACCAGGTGTCCTCGGGAAAGCCGATAGAAATATCGATAAAGAATTCCATGGAGCGCATCAACAACCTCGAGATAAAGAAATTCTTCGACAAGGCGCTGAACAACATAAAGTCGCTCGGCATGACGTTCCAGCAGGCCTTCTTTGACAAGGACTTCGGCGCGATAAGGCTCTACCCGTCGAGGATGATAAAGAACATCATGAGGACGGTAGTGGAGTCAAGCAAGAAGGGGGTCAACGTGGCGTCGAACGCCATGCTGTCAGTTTCAAGATACCTGAAGGGCATCCACTCGACCCAGGAAGAGGTGAGGGAGGAGCTGAGCGAGACCGTAAACTCGCTGAAATTCCAGCTCTATTTCCTGTCGCCCATGATATCAGGCATAGTCGTGACCCTGGCCATAATAATAATAAGGATACTGAAGTCGCTGTCCGCCAGCCTCGGCGACTTCCAGAGCATACAGGTCCCGCTCATAAGCCAGTTCGCCAACATCACCGTGACGCCGTTCCAATTTATAATAGTCGTGGGCACATATATCATAGAAACATGCGTAATCATCTCCATATTCATAAACAACATAGAGAACGGCGACGACCCGATAGGGCGCATGCACACGACGGGTTACTCGCTCCTGATAGGGTTCATCATGTTCACCGTGTTCACCATGGTAACGCTGATGGTGTTCGGGCCGCTGATAACGACGCTGGTGTGACGGCATGAAGATGTGTAAAAAACTCCATTTTTTGACATCCCAAAAGAACAAAGTTCCTTTGAAGAAAGGGATTTCCGACGCGCTCCTGTGGACCATGATAGGCCTTGCCGTGGCGCTGCTGGCGCTGGCGATACTCATAGCGATAGCCGGAAGCCAGACTACCCTGGTGAAGGACGACATAGAGATACAGCGCGAGAGTGTATACACGGCGCCCGACATACAGGAACCGTATAACAACTGCGAGGAGGCAGACTTTTCATGGAAAGCCTTGAACTGAAGCCCATATTCTACGTAATATTCGGCATCGTCATAACGATAGTCGTCGGCCTCGTCTTATGGAACAAGTTCGCGCCTGACGCCAGCCGGGCGTTCTACAATACGGTAACTGGGCCGGGCGGCCTGTTCGGCCTCGCGCTTGCGGGAAGAAGGAAGAAAGGGATGGAAATGTCCCTTCTTGTGCTGATAATCGGCTCCGTAATAGCCATCACAGTCATATTCCTTGTCATGGGAGGCTTCATAGGCGAATCGGGCGGCGTGTCAAGCTCTCTCCGCGACTCGTTGACGGATTTCGGCCTCGGAGCCTTGTCCAATATAGGGTGATACTCATAGAAATACAGGAAATCATGCCAGCAATAATCACGGCAGTGATAGTTCTGTTGATAGTGGTAATCTTTTTCATTCCGAAGGAGCTTCTTGCCAGCAGCTACGGCAATTTTACAGGAAAATTTCTCATAATGCCCAGGGACACCAATATCGAAGTAAAAGAAACTTATCAGGATGCACAAGGGGGCGTAACAGGCTACAGACTAGAAATCCTAACGAGCCTTTCGTACATAAACCCCGAATCCCTGAAGGAGGAAAGCGTCAATGTAGTACCGATAGTCCATTTCAAAGGTGGTTCTGTAAGCGGCACCCCGTTCACCATAACCAAGAATGACATGATAAGCGGCGCTGGTAGCGTGCGCCAGACTCTGAATCTTGAGGTTCGAACAAACGAGCCGCCGTATAAAACAGAGCAAAACCCATTCTCCGGCGAGGTGATGGAAAAGCAGGGGCTCGTCATGAAATCCAGCGAAGGCGGGGACTTCCTGGTGAAGCTGGAGAAGTATGATGACACGCGTGTTACACCATGCGAGTTAGGATTCCGCATCCAGTGCGGGAACACGACGAAAGCGCTGTATCTTGATGAAAAGAACGACTGCATAAATGACGGCGGCCAATACACATGCTTTGAAAATACAGAGGCATGCGACGGCGTCGTGCGTATAGAGATGAACGAGAAACCGGACTGCGACGCCAGGAAGAACGCCATGACAATAACAGTGAAAGAGGGGACAGAGGGCCCGGTGCAGGAGGAGATATCCATAAGCTTCTGGCGCGACGGAGATGAGAAATGTATTGCCGGGGAGACGGACTACAAGCGCCTCACGGCATTGTGCGGGAAGGACAGGCTCAGCGGTCTGTACCTTTACAGCTTCCCCATGTTCTATATGTGAACCAAATAAATAAACAGGATATAACTTATTTGGTTCACATATAGTGCCAAAGAAAACTAATATTATGATTGTTTTCTTGGAGCACTATAGACCATGACAAGTATTTATTCTGACGTTTCAAATCAGTATTTATGACCGAGATAAGAAGCCTTCTGCTGACGATATTTGTAGGACTTCTTGTGCTTACCGTAATGATACTCATATTCACCCGGGGCAACGAGAGCGCCCTCACGCTGAAGGACAGGCTGGAGAAGGCATTTGACAAGGAAAAGTTCACTGTCCACGTTTCCGATGGTACATGCTACGCTGTCGGCACGTCAAGATTCACTGTGTCCGGCATAGTCCCTGAATACAGGGATTACGTGGCTGAAGGCGGCTCCGTTTCCATTTTATTCACGGTAACAGTCGATGGCAGGGCTGGTTTCAGGCAAGAACTTGACGACAATGATGACTATGTTTTGGACAGCAATGAACTGCAGCTTTCAAGCATGTCACCCATAACATGCGAAAGCGACGGAGAGCAGTGCAACTTCCTGCAAACTTCAATCGATTTCAATACGGCTCAGAGTGATGTTATTCGCCTGGAGGATGGCGGAGATGTTATTAAATCCAAGAATATTGAGGAAATTCTAACTTCCCAGCAAAGCATCCACATAAGCGCTTGGAAGGAGGTCGGTCTGGATGCCAACCGCGTCTATCCTGTGACGAATGAAAAGCTCATAGAGCAGAGGGCCGATTTTTATCTCGGCAGCTTCATACTAAATACAAGGTGCTAATGGAATGGAAAAGAAAGCGATAGGAATGGCCGTAGGGTTCGTGATACTTGTAGTCCTGATAGCTCTTGTCGTGATACTGACGAGCAGGAGCCAGGGCGGGTCAATATCAAACCTCGAAACCGCCCTCGGCATAGTGAGGGGTGTCTAGATGCGACTGGAATACATCGCAGTCGGGTTCATACTGATGCTGGTAGTGCTCATGGTAGTGATATCAATACTTTCTGGCGTGGCTCCGGGTGTTGAATTCATATTCAGCAAGGTGAAGTGAATGGAGGAAAACACACAGGCAATATTCATTGTCATCAGCCTTCTGTTCGTCCTCATAGGACTGACCTTGGTATCGGCGCTGCTGGCAAGCGCCGACCCCTATGCTTTCATTGCGACCTCGAACACCGAGAAGCTCAGGAATGCGATGGAGCAGGCATGCGGCGGCCAGAACCAGAAGATAAGCTTCTCATTGCCCCAGAATGTCCCTGCCATGACTTCGATATTTTCATTCGCAACTTCATGGCTCCTTTATGAGGGCGGCGACCCGCATTACACGCTTTATTATGAGATGTTCCCTGCCGGCGACGCCATAGGATGGGAGTCGTTCCAGAAGTTCAGGCCAAAGTCCCTTGCGTACATAACTGAAGATGCCGCGAACAAACTCGGCCAGCGCGTAAGCAGTTCGGATGACGTAGACGACTACATGAAAGACGTGAAGAAAAAGCTCGACGACAAGGAAATCGCCACCGACATCATTATATTGAGGAATGTCATACTGAACAGTGAATTCCCGCATTACCGGAACTACAGGATTGACCGCAGGGAAAAGACGGGCTCCTCTTCGGACGACTTCGTATCCGGCTTCTTCGGGTTCGGTGAGTGGAAGCGCGTGGACAAGAATGGAAAGCCGCTTGACGGCGACAATTATTTTGAGTTCATCAACTATGACGCACTGCCTACCGAGGAGAAGACGGCGATAAAATACATGCCGTGCGGCGACCATTCGCTCTGCCTGAAGACGCGCTCCGGGGTCTACAGATACGAGCTGCCCAACTGCGAGGCACAGGACATAAAATACGTTGCGCTTGCGTACGAGGAAAGGAATGTAGTAAAAGGGCTTGCCACAGGTGCTGAATTAACAGCTATTGCTCTGTATCCTCCTGCCAGGGTCCGCGCCTTAGCAGTCTCAAAATTTGCCTACAATCTCCTGTCAAAAATACCATGGCTGGGAAAGACAATAATAGTCGCCGGAGCGGCATACGGAACCGACAGCATGACGAAATACTTTGTGGCGGCTTTCGCCGGATACAAATCATCGGATTTCAGCATCGCGAGCCCGTGCGCCGCTGAAGAAATGGAGGTAACAATGATGAAATGCGGTGACATTCCGGACGAATACTCGTGCAACAGGATGGAAAAAATACCTATAATGAAGTTCGACAAGGACGACGGGATACTACCAGAGAACCAATACCGCGAATATCACTATACATGCACGGAAAAATACAATGAAAACTACGACAGCACTTCATCAAATCCGAATATTTTCTCACTTGAATCCGGCGAAATAAGCAACGACCAGTGCCTCCTGGTCAAGGTCACCAAACTACCCGAAGGGTACTGCTGGACGCCCGACCCGTATAAGGAGCTTTCACTCGGAGGCGGCATAGATAACCTGTTCAGAGAACCCGCAACACAGGCAGTTGCAAGGGGCCTGGGCATCACGCCGGTAAGAGAATTCACTTCCTACGTGTATCAGAATATGGAGGGCGTTTCCCCTGTGACTCTTCTGCTTCCTTGGGTTGACAATGGATTTTTCATCGACAGGTCAGGCGGCCTTGTATCGTGGGGATGGCCGCAACATAAAGGGGAGAGCATACTAGGAGACTTCCTCGGACTTCCAGGAATATTCATTAATTAAAGATTTAATCAAACACTGGCATATTTATCCTATGCACGGCGTCACGAGCATAAAGAACTTCATATCCATCGCAATACTCCTCATCATGCTTCTCGGGTTCGCAACCCCCCTTCAGGGGGCTGTCCAGGATTTAATAAACACCGATGCTTCCCTGCAGGCAGAGCTTCTGTCGTCCAAGCTTAACGTGCTGAGGGCCGCTCCCGACGGCACCAGGACCAGGATATCGCTGCCGGACGCGAAATGCACCGTCAGGTTCGGGAACAATTTCTTTATCTACATATATGAAAAGACGGGCGCGAAACCGGCGAGCATAGTGAAGGACCTGGTGCAGAATCCGACGGTAATCAACATCCCGGAGGCTTCGTGCCCTGAATCATTCTTCCTGAAGAAACAAAACGGCATTATATCGGTGGGCTGAATGGCTGAAAACTTCGACCCTGTATGGATGATAATGTTCATCGTAAGGATAGTCTTCGCCGTCGGCATTGTATTCTTCATGTCATTCCTCATACTTTCCATAACCATAACACTTGACGACGACGAGCTGAAGAGGTTCTCACACGAGCTCGCAGAGAACTTGCTGAACTCTGAACTGACAGCAAGCAAGGGCGTGATATCGGAGGCGAAGCTGGAAAGATTCATATCGGATTCTGCTGAAGTCATAAGGAACAATTATCCTGGCCTTTCAGACGTCCAGAGAAACAGGGTGCTTGGCGATGAATCTCCGCCGTATCCAAATATAGAGCCCAATTTCGCAAGGCATTGCCTGATAGGATACAGCGCGTACATAAGGGAAATAAACGGCGACGGATTCTGGGAATTCGGATACAGGTCTTGGGGCCTTGAGGAATACGGGCTTGCAGACGAAAACTTCAAGTCATCCCAGGAAAGCTTCCCGATATCCATAATGAAAGAAGACGGCTCGCTTCGGCAGGCGGAAATGGAGCTGAGGGTTTTCATAGACCCCATGAGCCGATACTCCTGCCTTGCCGAGAGGGCCAAGGCGGCGAAGGAAAAGCAGGAGCTGGGCATGCCTCTTTGCACTATTTCCAAATGCAAGGTGTCAATAAGAAATTTTTATGACAAGAATAATTACATATGCGAATTCAAGATAATTACCTCCCCCGCAGGCGGGCCTGAGCCTGAATACACATCATGCAGATACGTGCCTGACGTCAGTGTAATACCTTCGTCCTTCACCTACTTGAAAGACGAGAAAAAGAAACTTGTCGCATATCCTGTAAAGGAAGGAGCCCCATATGCGGATATCATGAGCGACCCTGACAATGCTATGCAACTTTCATTGGAAAACTGCGACTCAATTAAGACAAACCGGATAGCAACCAATACAGACACTGTAGGACATGTGGTTTTCTGCATGGAGCCAGGATAACATGAAAGGACAGTCATCATTGCCGGAGGACATAGGATGGACGATATTCATAGTCATAGCAGTCATTTTCGTGGCCATAATATCACTGTCGCTTACTGCAGCATCCAGGCTCGAGAATTATGGGAGGGGAAGCAACCTCGTATATTCCCTGTATTTCGTCAGCATATCAACGGAGCCCTACCTTGTCGGCGAATCTCTGTCGTTTTACAGCATAGGCGACAGGCAGTTCTTCGAGCATGCCCTCGAAAGCGCTGTAACGGGCTCCCTCGAGAGCTCGTCATCATTGAATGTTCCGGCAGAGCTGAAACTGTTCATGGAGGCTTACGAGTTCCGCAGATACATCGTCGAAATAAGGAGCGGCAGGAAATCCATCTTGAATTTGGATAACATTCTCAGAAAATGCGGTAGCGACTCCAACAACGACAACATCCCTGACGGGATATGCGTGAACAAGTATAACAACGACTTCACCTCATGCGGCATAGGCAGGAGTGAGATAGACGATGCCGACGCATGCAGCTTTTACCAGTCATGCTGCACGGATGACTCGTCTGCAGTGCCGGTCGGCATAACGGTGCAGAGATGCGGGCCGCAGGATGCCGGCATATGCTCGAAGAACCTGGCGCCTCCTACACGCAGGTCAGATATTTTTATACCGACGTGTATTGATGGCCGGGACTACTATCCCGATACCAAAAATAATTGTAGGGACACAAACAACGGCGAAACACCCGTATGCTGCGTTCCAATAACATCGCAGAATCTTGCAGCATCGGAGACAGCAGCTTCTGCAGAAATACCTATGTTCTTCAAAGGAACTTCCGGCTACGACAAGGACTCGGATAGCTCCATAGAGGTGACCATAGGATGAAGAAGGGGGCCGGCACAACTATAGAGTCCATCATGATACTGATAATTATACTGTTCTTTTTCGCCATATTCCTTGCTCTCATGTCGAAATCGACTACCAAAAACGTCCAGCTCAACACGGAAACTCTGGAGCTGTCAAAGCTCTCCAACACGTTCTACCTTCTCAACAGGTCGCTCTACACGACATGGTACGTGTCGACAGTGCAGACGCTGTTCACGGCAGGATTTGACGGGCTTGGCTGCGGGTTCGACAACACGGCAATGCGGCTGGGATACTGGTACGAAGGCAGGAACGGCAACCTGAAGGACGAGAGGAACATACGATTTCCTGTCATAGTGCCCGAAGCCGTGAAGACGGGCGAGCCGTTCTTCATAGAGACGTATGATGTCAACGGCGCTTCCGAAACAAGATACGCAAGGATGACATGCAGAATTGGCGAAGAGATGGCAGCACCCGGAGAGATAACAGATACGACATCCGGCTGCACCGAAATAGGGCCCGGAAAGGTCGAGAAAATATTCATAGAGACGTCAGTTCCGGCAGACGGCTCCTACAAGATTTTCTCATGCTCTGTCAGCAAATACTCGGACGGCCAATGCACTGACATTGTGGTAAGGGGGGTGTCTGCCATTGTTGACAGGAATTTCGCGGCCGGAGGCGGCCTGAAGCAGAACCCTGACAGGAAATACACATCAGACACAAACGAGGCCTTATGCGTCCCGAACGAGGCCCTGATGTCGCACTTTCTAAACCGGACATTCTCGTCTTACAAGAGCATAAGGAGGACTGCCGATGCAAACGGCATAAAGATATACGTCGGAACGGATGACCCTGAGAAGAATTCCGAGAACAACGACATAATATCCGAATTTTTCGTGGGCCGCGACAATGTCAAGAACCGCGTAAGCCATGAAGTGCGCCTTGAATCGGTTTCGAGCAGAATCGACACAAGCATCGTCCATGACGTGTCTCTGCAGGCAAACTTCTCCGACATGGCCGACAATGCAAGGCAGGCCGTCGGCTACCTTATCACGCTTCGCGACAGGATGACCAGGAATACTGATGAAACCGGACTAATCGATATAGACGGAAACCTTGTCTACAGGGACGAAACATTCAACACGGTGACTCTTTATCAGGAATCCGTGCCAGAAACCGATGCAAACGGCAGCCTTGTAAGGGACGGAAACGGGAATTATGTCCTGACGGCGGGCGACGGCAAATCAAGCTATACGAGCAGAATAAGGGGCGTCATGAACTCGCAGATGCCTTCGGCGCCCAATCTTGACGTGAGCGTAAAGGAAAACGCCATGTCATTTGAGGCGCTTCCCGGAGAAAGGGGCCTGGCGCTTCATTACGACATTGACGTAAGCTTCTCGGAAAAATCCACGAAGTCCCGGAGAGAAATTAAAATAGGCCTCCAGAAGGACGCGAGCAAGACATTCGGCTGGCAATGGCCGACCAACAGCAGGAGGATAACAAGCTGCTTCGACGAGGCGAGGAAGAACGAGCGCGGCAGCGGCGTTCACAAAGGACTTGATATAGGAAGCAATGAGCCCGGCAATCCGTTATACGAGGACGTGGTATATCCCAGCTTCCCGAAGGCATCCCTGCCGTTCCCTCTGAAGGTATCTAGAACCAGCGATTCGTGTGCGGCAGGCAGCGAGTCGTGTGGGGGCGGCTACGGGAACTTCGTCGAGCTCGAATACGACACCGGAGAGGGGAAGATTTACTTCCTGTACGCGCATCTTGAAAGCGTCGGCATGAACGTAGGAGACGAGTTCTATTACGAGCCGGCAACCAATCCGACGGTTGGCATGATGGGAAACACTGGCCGCTCCTCAGGAAAGCACCTGCATTTCGAGGTGCGGGACGAGGACGGGAACAAGCTGAACCCGTGCGACTTCATAGACTGCGGCGAAACGACGCTCCGCACATGCGGCTTCAGCGGCACGGACGAGCCCGTGGTCGTGGAGGAAGAAACGGACAGCGGCTATTATTTTTACGACGACGATTCAAACAGATTCTACAAGAGCCCGATGCAACTCCGAATAAGCGCGGAGGGCTACCTTCCGGCAATCGACTGCATATTGTATCAAGGCTCCCGCATATTCCTGTGGGAAGGGCAGGATATAATGGCATGTTCAGAAGGAAAGCTATATACATGCGGCGCTGCAAATAATATCCAGGGCCTTTCAGATGCCCAGAAAATAAGCCCGGGCCAGAACATTCCGGGCATGATAATCTCCTGCGGTGCGTGATGTCATGAAAGGAGTTTCGCTAGCGATAGAAACGGTGGTGTTCATCATACTCGCCGTGCTCGTCCTGACAATACTGCTGTTCTTCTTCACCAGCCAGTCAGGGCCGGCGCAGCAGGAGATAAGCCTGCAGAGGCAGCGCGCCGAGATATGCGGCCGGATTGCAACTGCCGACCCCAAGTGCGAGACCTTTACAGGAGTCTCTGGTATGGACAAACTTATAACGACATGCGCCGGCCTTAAGCTGTGCACAGCCGGCCAAGATAATGAGGCTTGCGTCAAGAAATGCTGCACGATATTCTGCCCTGTGTGATTATATGGACCTGTTCCTTTCGAAGGACGAGAAGATGGGGAAGCTGGAGAAAAGGCTGAACTCCCTTGAGAAGAGCACCGAAAGGAGGTTTGACAGGAGCGACGAGAGCTTCGAGTTCTTCAAGTCCATTATCCTGCAGATGCAGAAGGAGAACGCCCAGCTGAAGAAAGACAGGGACTATCTTTTCACTTCGTACAGGAACCTCCTCGACAGGCTTTACGACTCGGCGCTGTCGGACGAGCTGCGGAATTTCATAGAGCCCATGAGGAAAGGCATGAAGGAGAACTTCAATCTCATACAGCAGGCCGCGAAGGAAGGCCTGGTGGAAAAGAAAAGGAAGTGATTGTCAAAGAACAATAGATTCTTGGTGAATTGAATTATACATAGTTACAAATTTATTTCTCCTTTCTTCTGAAGTCATATAGAAATTCGTCCTTCTTCTTTTTGTGCAGCTTCTGCTGTTTTGGCTGCGTCCATCCCTTTTCCGGATGGTATCCGGTCGGGGAGCCCTGGGGCCAGAACAGGTATGCGAGAACCCCGATGATGCCGACGGCAGCAACGCCCGCAACAACATAAACAGGATTGATATCAATTCCCAAGCCGCATGTTCCCGGCGCCGTGTTCAGTATCTTCTGGTTGAGTTCGTCAAGGCCTTTCGTGACCTCCTCAATAAGGGTGTTTGCCCTGACGTAGTCCTTGGCGTCAAGGTACTCCTGGATTTTCTTCATCTTTTCTTTTATCTCGTCCCGGTTGCTTTCAAGGAGCTTTACGTCTGTGCACGTCTCTGCGAGGCCTGACACCTTCTTCTCAAGCTCGGAAAGCCTGGAAGACGCATTGTTGTAATTAGGAATGATTTCTTTCTGCACCGTCTCCTCGGTCGGGATGACAAAGACCTTGAAGCTCATTGAGGTGGATACAGAAGAGTTGCTCGTAGCAACGTTCGCCGTCACGTCGTACACCTTGGCTGTCGCATCCGAGGGGATTATGAATTCCATTCCGAAGGTCGCGTTGGCATTTATCGTTATGTTGAGCCTGTCAGGCCCTATGCTCACCCACGATGCTTCAATTCCGGAGACGCTCACGGAGACGTTGAAGAGGGTCCTGTTCCCTGTATTCTTTACTACAATGGTTTTCAGCGCCTTTGTCCCCTGGGTTATGTTGAAGTCAGAAAGCGACGACAGGACGCTTATTTTCTGGTTGAAATCGCCGGTGCTTGAGGAAGAGCCGCCGCTGGATGAGGAGCTTGACGAGGATGATGAAGCGGCGCACGCGCCGGCAGAGCATGTGTTGTTGCTGGAGCATGAAGTGGATGAACCCCATGTGCCGCTCGAGCATGTGCGGTAGCTCGTCGACGTGTCGCATACAGACGAGCCGGTTGCCGTCGCCGTGCCGTTGTGATAGCAGCTCGTGATGCCAGTAAGGTTGCACCATCCTGCCCTGCCGCCCCCTCCCGTGCTGTCCCAGTCGAGGAAGCACGCATAGCCGAAGCACTCATATCCATTGTTGCAGTAATCCACCGTATAGGCATAGATTCCGGTGACGATTGACACGTTGGATGTGGACATATTAAGCTGGCCGCCCGTTTCCGCAAGCGACGCGGCGGAAGCCGCAATCACTATGAGCGCCAGTCTGCAAAGAAGCTTCGCTTCTCTGCGGAGACATTTTATAATGTCTCCGAGATGCCAAAAACTCACTTTGAGATTCTGAAAAGTCCTGCCTTTCAAGAAAATTCCATAATTCATCAGTATCACTATCATTCAGAGCGGAACAGGAAATTATACGTAGACGACCAAGAATTTGTTATGATAGTTCCGGTTGGTATTATCATCCTCATAACCACATAATACAGCGTGCCTTCGGTGCAGCATCCCTGCACTGGCATCGAATAATTGTAGATATATGTAATGTTCATTATGTTCGTCCAGTTCGCATTGTCCCTCAAGGAAGCATAAAATCCGTCCCCGGTCGAGTTTGTGAGCGAAATGTTGCCAAGGGCGCTTGTCCAGTTCGTGAGGTTCATCTGCAGCTTGCCAGTCATGTTGGCCGTGAAATTGAGCGTGAAGTTGAACTCCCAGAAGTCTGTGCCGTTGACAAGGGCTGTGCTTTTCGTTATCGAAACCGACGAGACGTTGACAAGCTGCTTCATCGTGACGTTGTTCACGGTGCTGTTCGTTTCTGTCGGAAGGGTCGTGAAGTTCGAGCCGGAAACAGTGGAGTTGACGGCAACGCTGACTATCGTGGACGCATTGGTCGTTGCGTTGAAGAACACCTTTATCCTTGGTCCGGCTCTGAGGGTGATGCCGCCGCTTCCGAAAGAAACATTCAGGCTCCTGGACGAAGTGGTGGCCGAATAGTCGCTGGAAGCGGCGCTCAGGTTGATAGAATCCTCGACATTAGAGACGTAAGGAGTGCCGAACCCGAAGGGAAGCGTTATGTTGAAGCCGTATATCCTGTCCAGGCCTTCATATATGAACGAGTAGACAAAGCTCTGGTTTATCACGTTGGTGTCGACATTCCGCGGCGTTATGGTGCCGTTCACGTGCATATCCTGCACCTGGGCGCTTGACGACTGCGCGCCGAGCGTGGACACGTTGTCAGCCGAGTTGTTCGTAGTCAGGCCGAAGCTCATGTTAACGGCGAAAGTTGACGTCCTGGTCGCGTTCCTGCTTATGTTTATCTCGACTATCATCGACCTGTTCTGCCACAAAGTGACATTGAATCCGCCGGAGGGGCTAAGAATAGTATAATTCGTCGTCGTGTTCCACGTAGTGTTTGTCGCTATTATAGAGCCCGTCTCGTTTATCAGCCTCACGAGAGTGACATTCTCTACTCCGACGCCTTTTATGGTTATATTGAGCGATGTGACATTGATATCGGTCGCGGTGGCGTTGAACGAGAGGTTGAGAAAGCTGTAGACAGTTCTTGTATTAACGTAAGAGGGGGCCAGGCTGGTTCCATTCACTGTAACATTGCCTATGGCAAGCGCAGGGGAGACCAGAACAGCAGCAAATACTATGAACGCTATCAAAAACTTCATCTATTATCCACTATTTACTTATTAGAATAAGCCCGATATAAAGATTTTTCCCCTTCAGCGTCCCCGGCGCGATTCGAACGCGCGACCCCTTGCTATCAACCGGCATCGTCCTCATCGCCAAGAGTTCGGAAGCGCTTTGCGCTTCATTCGACTTGGCTCGGTTCACCTCCGTGCCGATAGGAGGCCTGCACTTGCCTTCATGACGAAGGGCAATAAGTGCTCTTTTCGGGAAGCTCTATCCAAACTGAGCTACAGGGACATTAGGATTATTAACAACCAAAAAGCATATATGCTCAAATCCTTATACAAAGGCCTTCAGGTTATTCCTTATGACGGCCTTCATCACGTTTTTTCCCGTGTCACTGTCCTTGCTAATCCGTATTATGCCTTTCTTTCCGACAGTAGCGGAGAACAAATATTCGTCGCCGACGTAAAAGTTGGCCACGCTGTTCACGAGGCTCTCGTCAAATCTCATGCATATGTAAGCGCCGGTCTCCTCCACGACAAGCTGGACTTCGCTGCCGAACGTTTCGACCTTCGGCAATACCTCTATCCTCAGCCCCAACTTCTCCTCAAGCTGCTTTATGGTTGAGCCGGACTTGCCTATGATGCGAGGTATGACGTCGTTTTCGACGCGCACGACCACCTTCTCATCCCCGGCGATCTCTATTTCAGCATGCCTGTCGAACTTCGATATCTCGGACATTATGTATTTCTTCGCGAGCCTTCCCATGGGAGACTCCTTCTTCTGGGCCTTTACTGGTATTATGACGTTCTCGTCTCCGTAAGTATATATCTCGTACTCCAGATTGTTGTTTTCGAAGTTCCTTATCTCGACGACCGGCCTCGCGAGGTCGGCTTCCGTCATGCCGGTGGGCGTCCTTACGGTCAGGCTTAGCATGTAGGTCTTCTCTATCTTCCCGTCTTTTATGTATATTATAGTATCCACTATGTGGGGGACGACGCCGAGCTCTATGCGGCTTATGAAGCGCTGGACCGCATCGACCGGGTCGGTGGCATGCACGACTCCCAGCATGCCGATGCCTGACAGACGCATGTCAGAGAACACCATGAACTCCTCCGTCTTCCTCACTTCGTCGAATATGGTGTAATCCGGCCTGACAAGAAGCAGAATGTCAGCGGTGTTCTCGAAGCTCCCCTTGAGCTTCGAATACTGCGTCACCTCTTTGCCGACCTGGAGGTCCCTCGGAGATTCCATTGTCTTGACTATCTTCCCCCGGGACTCGAAGAATTCGGCCATTGCAGCCGCGAACGTTGACTTGCCGGAGCCGGGCGCGCCTGCTATCAATACGCCTTCAGCCTTCTTCTCGAGGCGTTCCATGAGCTTTCCAGATATATCATAGTCCGAAAGCGAAAGCTTTGCGACCGGCCTCACGACTGTCATCTCGACGCCGTCAGAGAAAGGCGGCCTTGCAATAACTATCCTCATGTCGCCGAACTGCACAACGCTCGCGGAATGGCCCCCGACCTCGATGAACGAATCGCTCTCATAACGCGTCGCATCCATGACTTCCTTTATTATCTCCTCTATCTTCTCGGCAGAAATCGGCTCGTCAGAAAGCCTGACAAGGGAGGAGTTTCCCGGCGTCCCTCTCTTTGCGACAGGGACAGCGCCTTCCTTGATGTGAAGGCTCATCGTGTCAGGTGTAAGCATCTCAGACAGCCTGGTTGACTGCTTCTTCTCGTAAGGAGGAAAATATTTCGCGACGACCTTTTCCGCCTCCGCGACCGTCGACTGCACGTAATCAGACGTGAAGAGGATTGCGTTCTCTTCCCTGGCAATGTCAAGAATAAGAGCGTCTATCCTGCCGTATTTCGCGAGCTGTATTTCTTCCATCGTCTGCCTTCGCCCCATCCTGACGAGCTTTATCCTGTCGCTCTCCAGGGACCTGAGCCGTTTTATCTCCTCGAGGCCGCGAAATCCGATTTCGCGCCCCTTTGACGCCTGGGCCCTTAGTTCCTCTATGACGAACTCCGGTATTATTATCTCGGCTTCCTTCATCTCGCCTTTTTCTATCATCCCAGTTATTATTCCGGATATAAGTACGCTCGTATCCGGCACTATTTTCTGCATTCAATCACCTTTTTATTTCACTTAGAAGTAAGAGTCTATAATACGTCTTCCGAAAACTTTTTAAACCCCATTTTATATTCTCCAGAATATAAAATCCTATTAAGTGGGAAAATCACAGAATTCATATGAAGTGCATGGAGTGTGGCTCGTCCAGATTCATTCTGGAGATGGGTATAAAATTCTGCGTGGAATGTGGGATTGCAAACGGATAGCATCGCACAACAACTCTGCCGCGGCTTCATTTAATCATTCCAATGCCACCGTCAAAAGCCATTATTTCCCACCCAGTGGTATAGGTTATATTCTTTTCCGGATTGCAAAACATATTTCGTTTTCCCGAAATCACTATTATAACCGACGAGTAGATATCATAGTGGTGTGAGTCGATACGATGACGCTCTCACTGACGAGGTGAGAATATGCATTGCCCGGAATGCGGTTCAAGCAGAATAACCGAAGACAAGAAGTTTGATGTCTTCTGTCAGAGATGCGGAACTGTCTTGGAAGAACCTATATTCTTGGAGTGAAGAGGAAATGAGGAGTTGGATATGAACTGCCATGTGTGCGGTTCTGATAAAGTTAGGACCAGCAAGACAAAGGCCGACATAATATGCTCGGAATGCGGGACGCCTTTCCATATCAGCGGACGTTATTTCTATTACATGAATGATGACAGCAACTTCTAGAGCATGGATTTCATAGACGATAAGTCATCTACTTCCTTCTCGTCGCCAGTCGTCATGTCCCGGAGCCTGTATTTTCCAGAAGACATCTCCTTCTCGCCGACCACTATCACGTATCCTATCTTCTTCGAACTGGCGTAGTCAAGCTGCTTGCTTAGCGAGCGCGGCATGAGGTCGCATTCGCATACTATGCCATAAGAGCGCAGCTTTTCGGCCATCTTCATTGCATCCGGGATGAATTTCTCATTCACCGTCGCTATATAGACCGAAGCCCTCTTCGCTTCCTGTATGAGATTTTTCTTCTCCAGGACCTGCATTAAGCGCTCTATTCCTATGCTGAATCCTGTTGCCGGCGTTGTCTGGCCTCCATATCTCTCTATAAGGCTGTCGTATCTTCCGCCGCCCACAACCGAACCCAGCTCTTCAAAGCCTGTGATAACGCATTCGAAAACAAATCCAGTATAATATTCAAGACCGCGCGCGATGCTCATGTCAGGCCTGACGTACCTCCTGTATCTCTTGTCAAGGGCGTCCATTATGGCATCGATGTCCGAAGTATCGGCGACGCTCCTCGCAGAATCGACTGGCGACAATATGAAATCCATAACCTGCTTCGCCTTCTTCTCCTTCAGCCTCTTCTTCAATTCCTTGTAGACTTCCTGCCGGCCTTTTTTGTCCAGCTTATCTATGATGCGGAAAACTTCATCCCTGTCCTTTATCTTCAGCTTGTCGGCGAACGAATCCAGTATCTTCCTGCTGTTTATCCTGACAGTAAAGTCCTTCAGCCCCAGCGCCAGCATGGTATCTATGAAGATGCGGAGTATCTCGGCATCAGCCTGCGGCGACGCTGAACCCAGAAGCTCGACGCCGGCCTGCCATAACTCCCGCGACCTTCCTTTCGTCACATCCTCATAGCGCCACATGTTCGTTATGTAGTAGAGCTTCACCGGCTTGGGCAGGCTTTTCATGCCCACTACTATCCTCGCGACAGGCGTGGTCATGTCAAAACGCAGGCCGAGCTCTCGCCCCGACTTGTCCTTGAAGCGGTATATGTCCTTCACGGCCTCCTGGCCCAGGGAGCCCTTGCACGTCAGAAGGGAAATCTCCTCGAACGCCGGGGTCTGCACCTCGCCAAAACCGTAGCCCTCAAAGACGTTCCTAATCATGTCGAAAACCTGCCTGCGCTTCCGCATCTCCTCGGGCATGAAGTCGCGCGTGCCGCGCGGAGTCTGGAATTTCATAATTAATCATTGCTCCTTTACGCTATAAGCTTTAGGAGAACATAAAGGAACTTCTATTTCGCACATGTGTCCAAGAGTGATTTTTCTGGAGCCTACATATTTTTGCATAAATTCACCAAGAGGAACATCCACGACTGCACAATATATTTTTATCCCACAGCCACCCATGGATGGTGATGCAAAATAATCTTTTGTGTTGTAGCCTCTAATTTCCATTTCGAGTTCTACAGCTAATACTAACCTGTAGTCTAATTCCGCATCTCCATAAACCCTATACCAACTTAGTTCCATAACTATCCCTCCTCAGAACCAGAATATCGTCAGAAATAACCATGTCCAAAAACAGGACTTCGCCTTTTGACAGGCCCAGCGTCCTTCTAATCATATTAGGCAGCAATATCCTGCCCTTCTCGTCAATTGTGACCTCTATGCTGTAAGAACTAGCCAATCCGCGCTTCCTACGCCCTGCATCCGAAATGAAGTCGATCCCTTCTTATGAAGGCGTTCACCTGACATTTTTGTCACCACTATCATAAACAAAAATACGTATTTAAAGAAAACGTGGGATGAAATATCCTGTGAATTATGATTTATAATTAGCCAAACAAAGTCTGTTCAATGGCTGTGGTGATGTAATGGCAGCATAAGGGACTGTGGAATATTTTGCAGAAATCCCTTCGTCCGGGTTCGAATCCCGGCCACGGCCCTCACATTCATCTTTTCTTTATTTTGACCTCGGCGATATCCCCCAGCGTCAATTCAGGCGTTTTAGCGGAAGTTTTTTTCTCTGTCACGTATTCAGCACCAAGCAGTTTTATGCTCAACACCTTTTCCAGGCGCTTTGCAACCTCATCCGTCGGCCGCATGCCTTTTTCGATCCTATGCATAACTGAAGCTGGGACTGAAATTCTCCCTGCAAGCTCCTCAATCGACACACCAAGAGACTTCCTGGCGTCCCTGACTAACGATGCGAAGTCCGGATCTATAACATTCTCTTTTATCTCATGCTCGCGGGATTTCCTGGCCGGCAAGGCAACGGACTCCTCCACAATGCTGCCGAATTTTGCGCATCTCTCGCATACATGGAGCAGCGTGCCCTCAACCCGAGCTTTTTTCAGTCCCTTAAAAGAGCCGCACATCTCGCACTCGATATAAATCACCAGGATAATAATTATATTCCTGCAAGAATTTTAAACCTTTATCAAGAAGTTATAATAAGTGTATCTATGAAGCGCGAGGAAGAGGAAAAGATAAAGGAATACTGGAAAAAGAAGAAGGTATACGACAAGCTGAAGAAACGACAGGGCAAGAAATTCTACTTCCTAGACGGGCCGCCTTATGCCACGGGATACATCCATATGGGGACCGCGTGGAACAAGGTTCTGAAGGACGCATACATAAGATTCTGGAGGATGAAGGGGCGCGACGTGTGGGACAGACCGGGATACGACACCCACGGCCTTCCAATAGAAAACAAGGTGGAGAAGGAGCTCGGGATAAAATCCAAGTCAGACATAGAAAGGCTCGGAGTGGAGAAATTCATCCTTGCATGCCGGAATTTCGCCACGAAATTCATAGAAATAATGAACAAACAGTTCGAAGATTTGGGAGTATGGATGGACTGGAAAAATCCCTACCTCACCCTGGAAAACAGCTACATAGAAGGCGCCTGGGCCACTTTCAAGACATCGTTCGAAAAGGGACTGCTGTACAAAGGCCTTTATCCCGTCCACGTATGCTCGCACTGTGTTGATCCTAATTCAACTATTCTCGTAGAGGGCGGTACAAGGAAAATAAAGGAACTGAAAAATTGCTGGCGGCATAATAAAGTTCTATCAGTGGACACCGAATCCGGAGAGCTTACTATAACAAAACCCCTAGGGTACATGGAACATGAAGAAGACGCGTTTGTTCTTGAAACAAAAACCGGGAAAAGGCTTACAGCTTCGCCAGACCATCCATTCTGGACACAACAAGGGTGGGTACAGCTTTCAAAGCTGAATCCGGGCGCTAAAGTTGCTGTGTATAATAATGTAGAAAGCAGGTTGCCGAAAATTACTGAAAAAGGCAGTGTAATACTTAACGAAAACCGCATTAGATCTTTTATAGAAAGACTGGAGAAGCCAATGTTGGCAGCCAAAAACAATACGTATAATGACATGACAAGCAGTTCAAAAAATAAAGTCAAAGACTACGTTTTCGGCCTGAGAAGTGCAGGATTTTCTTATAATGAAATTGTAAATAAAGTCAGATCTAAATACAAAGTTAAAGTAGCAAAATCATGGATAGCAAAAATACTCAAGACATCTACAAAGACTAGAAACGATTCAATAGTTTCAGAGCTGAAGGAGAAAAGCTTATTGCCTCTTTATAGCAAATCCTCGGCGGCATTTATTTTATCGCGGATTGCTGGACATATTTTTGGGGATGGGTCAATTGCCATAAAATTCTCTAAAAACCGCAAATTCCCTGTTTTCTACACATCATTCTGCGGAAAAGAAGAGGATCTTGAAGAAATTCGTAAAGATTTGAATATTCTAGGGTTTGAATGTACCGAGATTTCTACCACCGAAACCAAATCTGTAGTAAATAACCGCATAATAAACGGCTTTACGACATCCATGAGGTGTAACTCATCGGCTTTAGCGGTTTTGCTTATTTCTCTGGGCTGCCCAATGGGGCGGAAAACGGAAAAGAAAACATATGTGCCGAAATGGATAAAATCCAATAAGAAGTTAACAAGAGACTTTTTGGCGTCCTATTTCGGAAGCGAACTGCAGATAATAGGAACCATGGCATATGAAAAAGGGTTCAATTGCCTAAGGCTTTATTTAACAAAAGAGAGGCACCTGGAAAAAAATGGGCTGGAATTTGCGAAAGATGTGTGTGAACTTATAAAAAAATTTGGCGTAACAACATCCCAAATAAAAGCAAAAAGGACTAAAGTAAATGAAAAAGACAAGTCAAAAATTACAATAAGCATAGACTGTAATGATGATAATTTAATCAGATTTACGAGATTTTTAGGCTACGAATACTGCAAATATAGAAAAACAAGGGCTGCATATGTTTTGAGCTATCTTCTCAACAAGAAATCTTTAGAAAAGGAGTACAGAAGAAAGAAGAATAGCATCCTGAAACTAAGGCAGTCTAAAGTTCCTTGCAGCAAAATTGCCATAAAATTGGGATTGCCGAAACTTTATGTTAGGCATGTCGTTTATGGAAAAGCTAAAAATATAATAGTATCTAAATACATTTCTCCGTTCAACGAATGGCTGAAAAAGTCGGCAGATAGCCTCAGAGATGGATTAATATGGGATGAAATAGAGACCATAAAATATTTAGGAAAGCGAAAAGTTTGTGATATTGCAGTAGAAACGCATCATAACTTTATAACTAACGGCTTCTTAACGCATAATTGCGAGACTGCCGTCGCATACAACGAGATAGAATACGCAAAGGTGTCCGACCCTTCCGTATACGTCAAATTCAAGGTGCACGGAAAGAAGGACGAGTTCATAGTTATATGGACAACGACCCCATGGACTCTGCCGTCAAACACCGGAGTCATGGCGAAACCAGATGCCGACTACGTGAAGATACAGAGCGGCGGGATGAAACTTATACTCGCAAAGGAGCTACTGGAAACGGTAGCGAAAAAGGTGGGTATAGAAGACTATGATATCATTGAAATATTCAAAGGCCGGAAACTTGAAGGCCTCAAGTACGACCATCCCCTTTCCGACGAGTTCGAGTTCCAGAAAAAGCTTTCCGGAGCCCACAGGGTCATCCTTTCAGACCAATATGTAACGCTTGACACAGGCACCGGCCTGGTTCACACGGCCCCGGGCCACGGCCAGGAAGACTATAAGGTGGGAATAGAGAACGGCCTTCCTGTAGTATCTCCCGTGAAGATGAACGGGACTTACAACGACGAGTGCGGCAAGTTTGCCGGGATATTCGTCAAGCATGCGGACAAGCTCATAATAAAGAACCTGCGGGAGAAGGGCCTGCTCCTCCGCGAAGAAACCATAACGCACGACTACCCGCAGTGCTGGAGATGCAACTCGCTGCTGCTGCAGCTTTCCGTCCCGCAGTGGTTCTTCCGTGTCACGGAGATAAGGGAAAAGCTTATCGAGGAGAACGAAAAAGTCAGCTGGTATCCTTCCTGGGCGAAGCAGCGCTTCAGGAACTGGCTGGAAAGCCTGGGCGACTGGCCGATATCAAGGCAGAGATATTGGGGCATACCTCTGCCTATATGGACATGCAAAAAGTGCGATAAAGTCAGGGTGGTTGGCAGCGCAAAGGAGCTTGGGAAGGCCGTGAAGGACCTGCACAGGCCCTATATAGACGAAGTGAAGCTGAAATGCGCGTGCGGCTCGCAGATGGAGCGGATAAAGGACGTTCTTGACGTGTGGTTCGACTCCGGCCTTGCGGCATGGGCATCCATAGGTTATCCCAAGAACAAGAAGCTTTTCAAAAGCCTCTGGAAGACAGACCTGGAGATAGAGGGCCCGGACCAGATAAGGGGATGGTGGAACTCACAGCTGATAACAAGCGTCATAACATTCGGCGAATCCCCTTTCACCAGCATACTTTTCCATGGGTTCGTCCTGGACGCCCACGGCGTGAAGATGAGCAAATCCAAGGGCAACATAGTCAATCCGGAGGAAGTCGTCAATAAATACGGGACCGACGTCCTGAGGATGTACCTTCTCTCGTCACCTCCGTGGGAGGACTTCTACTTCAAGTGGATAGACGTCGAGAACGTGTCGAAGTCTTTCGTAGTGATAGAAAACACGTTCAACTTCGTGAAGACTTATGCGTCAGGAAAAGGCTTGGAGGGCAATATGCTCCCCGAGGACAGGTGGATAATCTCGAGGATGAACTCCTTGACAAAGTCATTCGCCGAAAACATGGAATCCTACAACATACACAAGGCGTCCCAGGAGCTCGTAGATTTCATAGTGAACGACTTCTCCAGATGGTACATAAAGATAATCAGGAACCGTGTATGGCCGTCCTACGGTGGAGAGGATAAGAAAGGCGCCGTTTTCGCGCTGAGAACGGTGTCGAAGAACATCCTCACGTTGATGGCGCCTATCTGCCCGTTCGTTTCGGAGAAGCTGAATATAGAGATATTCGGCGATGAGAGCGTGCACCTGAAGCTTCTTCCGAAACCCGACAAGGTCGACTCCAAAGCAGAGTCGCAGATGGCGGTGGCAAGGGAAATAGTCGAGACCTGCAATTCCATAAGAAAGGAGAACAGCCTCAAGCTGAAATGGCCAATGGAAAGCATATGGATAGAGCCCAAAGACTCGGAAAATGTCGGCGATGCCGTGAAAACTTTCGGGGATGTCATCATTGACATGGCGAACGCCGGCAAGATAGAAAAATGCCACGGATATAAAAAAGAATTTTCCGGCGGCACGGTGCACATGAGCAAGGAAGTGATGAAGAACGAGGCGCTTTTGAGGGAGCTTCTCAGGGCGGTGCAGGAAAAACGCAAGAATGACGGAATGAACGTCTCGGACAAGATAACCCTTTACATAGACGGCGACATGAAGAAATTCGAGAAGCAGATAAAAGAGAAGGTATCTGCCGGAAAGATCGTGTTCAAAAAGCTCCACGACGGAGAAGAAGTGGAGTTCGAAGACATGAAGCTGAAGTTTCTAGTTGAGCGTGTATAAAATGGAAAAAGCCGCCAGATTCCTGAGAAGCGTAAAGGAAAACGACAATGTCGTGATAATATTCAACAATGATGCGGACGGCATATGCTCATGCGCCCTTGTCGACATTTTCCTCAGGAAAAGTCTGAAAAAAGAGACGCTTCTTATAAGCCAGCCGATGCCGATGGACAAGAATCTCATAAGCAGGATACGGACAACGGTACCGGACAAGATAATATTTCTCGACCTTGCTGCGGACCAGCAGGAACAGATGGTGAAAAAGATAGCCGGACTGGCGGAAGTCCTGATAATAGACCACCATCAAGTCCATAAGGACATGAATTCCGGCAGGATTGTGCACTGCAATCCCAGAATGAAAAAGAAGGGTATCTACCAGTCCACAAGCTACCTGGCCTACAAGATATGCTCGAAGCTGGACGACATGAGCGGATATCTGTGGGTCGCAGCTGCCGGGATGATAGGAGACTACAATCTTGACGACTCCGATGACCTCGTGAAGGAAATAGCCGCCGAATATAAAGTCGGTGAAAAGCTCTACGACAGCTTCCTCGGCCGGATAACAGACATGATATCGGCCTCGCAAGCGACAAAAGCGTTTTCATGCGAGCAGATGGTCAGGATAATCGAAACTTCAGATGCGGAAGGAATAAGGAACAACGAGAAACTTACGGATGCGTACAGAAAAGTGGAAAACGAGATGGCAAGGCTCATGGAGGACGCCGAGGTGCACGCAGAAAGGCATGGCGATATCGTGTTTTACGGCTTCAAATCCAGCATAAGCCTGCGTTCGGAGATATCGACGAAGCTCAGCTCCAAGTTCAGGGGCAAGACAGTCGTCATTTATGAAAAGATTGGCTCCAAGATGAAGGTTTCAGGCCGCAACCAGTCCGGGAAGGACGTCGCAAAGCTTTTCAAGGAGGCAGGCGAAGGCCTTGACGTGCTTGCCGGGGGCCATGAAGCCGCTGCGGGGGCCGCCGTTGCCGCAGACGACTGGGATGAGTTCAAGAAGCGGCTGATAGAGATGGGGAAGTAATTAATGCACCGTTTGTAGTATAAATTTTAAATAATACTTTCATCAAGCATTATAAATGGTTGGAAAAAAGGATTTAATGAAAGTATATTTAGATACAAGTGTTATTCTCCCTTGGTTCCAAAACATTATGACAGAAAATAATGAAACGCCTATGATAATACGATTTCTTGTGGAACATCCTGAAATTGAAAAATATATCTCATCATTTACCGTAGCAGAGCTAGTAGAGAAACTGATGTTCAAAACAGATAAAATAAGGGACCATATGAAAAAACTTGAGATAATTACGAGCTTTATTGATGTATTTCAGAGAACAATACCTAACTTGTATATAATAGAGCTTGAAGAGTCAAAAAACGGTGAAAGAGGCATTCTTATTCCAATTCCAGAACTCATAGAATATATATCAGTCATCGGCAATGTAAAAGATGCAATACATGTCTGCATAGCAAAGCATGAAGACATATACATAGTGACGAAAGATGATGAAATAGGCAGAATCCAGAGCCTTTATCCAAAGACTGTAGGAATGAAAGGATTTGCAAAGGCTTTCAGCTAGTTATTTAGCTTCATCGAGAATTTTCCTTAATTTATCTTCTCCTTCCTTAAGGCTCAGCAATTTCTGGGATGAAGGCCTAATTACAATAACTTCGTGTTTATTCAATCGCATCTTAGCCCTTTCTCCTGGCAATTCCCACTTTTTCATATCAATCACTCTTTAATACAGACACCCCATGCACAATGAACAGGCTTCTGTAGATAAGAATTGGTAAAAGCCCTTATAAATAGATTTTAACTTTAATGCCTTTCTGAAGCCCGCAACATATACTTTCCACTCAACTCGCCATCTCATCATACTCAGGCTCAGGTCAGAGCTTAAGCGTGGTTGCTCCAGCGAATCAGGATAGGGTTAAGTGTTGATAATACGTCTTATTCCACAGAAGGCGTCTACAACCAGACGATTCCGATTGGAAATGTTGGATCGGATGAAAATTCTTTGATAGGCAGATTGAATTTAAGAGATTTGTATGTATGTTTATTTTTATTCGTTGGTAACGGATTCTACATTTATGTTATTTACAATCCCGCTCTGAACATCAACATCCCCAGAAACCCTAACCGATATTTTTGTTATAGTAACAGTTCCAACTATAGGAATGCCAGTGTCAATTTGAATAGGAAACGAAGTTTTCATAGCTGTTCTGTAGGTTCTTCCAGAAATCAATGAAATACTATCTTTAACCCATGTGACAGAAGGTATTTTACTTTTCAATGCACCAGATATGATATTTTCTGTAATTTGAGACAATAAACTATTCTGTATTTTTAAATCACTCGAGCTTCGTAGAAATCCTCTGACAAAAGTCAAGATCAGGTCGATATTGTGCACAAG
>CAYJVT010000010.1:0-2748 GCA_964373695.1 uncultured archaeon
TAAGCCCGCAGTATGTGAATACTGTCAACGGCCACCGCCTAATCACAAGTCAAGCGAAGCTTGACTTTGATCCTTCAAAGAGCGCAGCTCTTTGGGGTGTTGAAATTGCAAAGCAATTTCACACATTCACAGAAGCCTTCGGCTTCTGAAGAGAGTATGGACTAAAAACCATAGTATCCATACTCTTCTGAAATGAACCTCAGCACAGTTCAGGTGCTGCATCATGCCCGTTTCTAGAGTTTTTTAAGTTCATCTGTATAATAATTATTGAAAGAATTATGGTGGTAAAGCTGAAAAGTGGTCTGAATGAAAGAAGAAACTTGCATAATTTTAGATTACTTGCCGACAGGCTATGCGGACAGGAGGAAGGGGGAATCCATAGCCCAGGCGCTCGGCGCTTCGTTCTACACGCTTCTTGAAATCGTCCCCAGAGAAGGCATCGACCTCAGGCCCGGCCAGGAAGTCTATATTGGCGACGGGAAACGCGGCGAGGTACGCTTCATTCGCGGTGCTATCGAATACAGGGACATGACGAACGCGGCGAGGAGCATGCTGGAGCAGACGGTGGAAATGCTCGTCAGGCGCAACGAGCAGAAGATAGTTGAATTCTTCAACAAGGCCGGTATGATAACGCCGAGGATGCACCAGTTCCAGCTGCTGCCGGGCGTCGGCAAGAAGCATCTTCTTGACATGCTTGAAGCCCGCAGCAAGAAGCGGTTCGAGAGCTTCGCGGAGATAGAGGAAAGGGTGAAGCTCTTCCCTGACCCTGTGAAGACAGTGATGAGGCGCGTGCTCAGGGAACTAGAGGGCGACGAGAAATACTACCTCTTTGTGCAGAAGCACATGAAGAGAGAGATAATGTGAAGTTCTCCGCCGGAAACTTCTTTTTGGGTATCCCGTCCCTTAATATCCTGTGACAGCCCCGAAGTTCCGGGTTATGATGTCTATGTCGCCGACGTCAACTATCCCGTTCCTGTTGAGGTCGTAGCGCGGGTCTGTGCTTCGTGAGTTCAGCGCGTCGGCAATCATGAAGAAGTCGTCGAAATCTATGACGCCGCTGCCGTCTATGTCAGCCCTTGCGTCGGGCGGCGCGACGCTGCTCCTGACGACCTTGGCAAAATTGTCCGCGAAAATGAAGAAGTCGTCGAAGTTCACGTAGCCGTCGCTGTTCACGTCAAATATGAGGCTTGCTGCGCTTGAAGGCAACTCGAACATCCTGAAGTCTGTGAAGTCGACTATGCCGTCCCGGTTGAAGTCGGCCTTGGGATTCTGGGCGACTTCGTCGATTCTCTCGACCCTTATTCCCCTCAGCTCCAGTGTTCTTTCCTGAGCACCCCCTTCGGTGAGTATGGTGAACCTGCATGAATCAGGCGCTGATGCTGCTGAATTGCCCGCGCGGTCCGTCGCGATAGCGCTGAATATTATCTCGCCCGGAGTGTTCGCGGTGTAGCCTATCTGGTAGGTTGCGGGGCTTATCCCAGTATAGGTCATCTGTCCTACTTCGCTCGTGGTTTGCGTTATTGTCTCCCTGCTCGCGGTCACAGCCGACGGGTCAGCGCCTGACAGGTATATGCGGAGCATCGCCATGTCCTTGTTGTTGAACCTGCCGTCGTGGTTGAAGTCGGCAGTCAGCAGCCTGTTTTTGATGAAGTTCACGGCATCCTGATAGCGGTTAAACATTGCCATTGCTCCTCCTGCAGGCGCGCCTCCGAATTCACAGCTACCTGTGTATGCTGAAGTGAAGCATAACGGGTTGTACGTCAGCGGGTTTCCTTCCTCTCCTGCCATGACGGCTGTGATATAATTGAGATAGCTTTCGTCGGCATTGTCAACGACACCATCCAGGTTGACGTCGTAGCTGGAGCCTGTCGTCGCATATGAAGACATTACAGTCCCACCGGCAGGCTTCAGGCAGGCTTGGTTGTTCGTGTTCCTGACGTTGTTGTCTCCGATGAACCGGAATTCGGCGGCCCGCGTCATCCGGGATATGTCGAAGTCGAACACGGCCAGAAGGCCGCCGCCAGCCACCGGCGTGACAGCATTGAAGAAGCCGCCGACCTTTCCGTTGACAACATCCTGCTGGAGCTGCTTTGTCGCGAAGCTGTTCCCGTGGACTGCCACGCTGCTTCCGGCGAAGCGCATCTGCGTCTCGTCATAATCCACGACAAATGACACTTCATTGGTGGTTTGCGGGGACATCTCGACCCCAACGCTTATGACATCAGCCGACTTATAGACCGGCTCGGTGAATTTCAGGATGTTGTTGGTGTCACCTTTATATGCCGTATTCTCCGCGAAGTTGAGGAAGCACCCGTCCTCCTTCACAACAGGCCTTGTCGGCACCACGGTATTCGTGTTCTTCTGGTAGCAGACGGCGTTGTTATCCATGCGCTTCCTGATGGTGTTTGCTCCGGAAGCGTACATCCTGATATCAAAGTCATGGAATTCAAAAGCGGCATGGTCTCTCATGTTGGATATGTCAAAGTCGAACTCTGCGAGCGTCCCGTCGCCGATGACGTTCGTCGGGTTGTAGAAATACGGGACTATCATGCCCTCAGCCGGCCTGTGGAGTATGCTGCTGGTCTGGAATCTGGAGCCCTGGCCGGTTATCCTCGAATCCACCAGGGAAACCTGGCTTTTGTCGTACTTGAGCCAGAAAGTGGCCCTGCCGATAACAGCTTCGTTATAATCAACATTAAGACCAGGATATTGGTTGCGGTTTCCTGTCACCTTCAGTCCGACGGTCAT
>CAYJVT010000010.1:2848-10350 GCA_964373695.1 uncultured archaeon
GCTTGTAGACCGGCGGCGTGAACTCGGTGTTGAAGACGCTGACACGGGACTGCACGCTGGTCTTGCCGAAGGAAAGGCCGCACCTTTCGTCGCCCGTGTAAGGCGTTATAGCGGGCCGCGGCGTTTCTGCAGGCAGTGAGTCAAATCCTTTCAGGGAGTTCATTATCCTTATGGAAGCTATGCCGCTCGGGATGTCGCTTGCAGTCGCCGTCAGGGTGAACT
Organism: uncultured archaeon; assembly: GCA_964373695.1. GTDB lineage: Archaea > Aenigmatarchaeota > Aenigmatarchaeia > GW2011-AR5 > GW2011-AR5 > JACPAH01. The sequence continues at coordinate 3,071 of CAYJVT010000010.1, forward strand.
GTGTCCCCTTCAGGCACGTGTTGCCGTTGCAGTTTGAAGGATTCGTCGGAACGCATGTGAACCTGTCTATCTGCGGATTGATGTCGTCAATTTTGAGGCGGCAAGTGAGCGTGTTTCCCTGTAAGCCGGCGGGCGTCCTTGCGTAGGCCGACAGGACGCATTTCTCGAACCCTGATATCGGACAGTCGGCGGACGTGAGCTGTATCTGGGAGCCGCAACTTCTTTGGCGCTCCGTTGACTGCGAGTCGGGCGTCGGCACACTACTGCCCTGGGCATTGACGGCTGAAGTCCTGTAATAGCATGACTGCGAATTCGAGTCTGTGACGCTCACGCGGGCGCTGCCGCTTTTCATCCATGCGTCAGGGCATGAAAGACTCGTTGTCGGCAGGGGAACTGATACCGAGCATGTTGCAACAGTTCCGCCGTTGTATCCGCTGCATTTCCACGTCCAGCCTGTCTGTGATATTGAAGGCGCCGATGTCGTTCCGGATGCGCACAGCCCGTCCGTAGGCGCCTGTGACACGGTCCGCCCGGCCACCGGGCCGCATGCGCCGTTTATCGGCGGGCATGTCGCTGTGTAGCCGCCATTGCACATTCTTGTCCGTTCCCATTGGAGTATGCGGCTGCCTGCAGCATCGTATTCTATGCATGCGCCGCTTCTTGTCCTTGTCCAGTCGCTTGAAGTGCAGGTCGGCGGATTGCACGAAACCGTTTCCTCTGCAGGCTTCTGGACTCCTCCGGTGCATGTTCCTGTCTTGCTCCATCTGATTGTTTTGGTCGGACTCTTGCCGATGTTCGCCTGGAGCAGTGTTGAATCGGATACGTCTATGAGAGCGTCTCTGTTGAGGTCGTACCTGGTGTTGGAGCCTGTTGCACTCTGCCCTATCTTATCGGCGTGCCTGAAGAAGTCATCAAGGTCGACGTCGCCGTCGAGATCGACATCGCCGGCAGGAGGCGCGCATGAAGTCGCATCCTGGGATACCCAGTTGCTGTCGGTGCAGTCGGGCGTAATCTTTATGCTGAACGCCTGGCTCGTGGGCGTGTTCGTGTTGCCTTCGCTGTCGGTTGCCCTGAATCTTGCAGTGCACGTATTCGTACCCTCAATGAAGCAGTCCTTGTTAGCGCCTACCTCTATGGTTATTGCGGAATTGCACTGCCTGGTTTTCCACTGGCCTTCTATCGGGGTTGTGGGTCCATGGTTCGTCGTCCTGTACTCACATTTCTGCAGCCCGCTTGCATCGGTGTCCCTCATAATCACCTGGAAATCGCTCTTCTGCTTTTCTATGACAGACTGTATCGAAACCCCTGCAGCAGAAACAATGGAAGTTTCGGGAGGTATCGAGTCGCATGACTGGAGTTCATCAGGTTTTGTCCCGCCGGCGCAGTTCGCGTTGTTGAGCGTGCAAGTCCTTGTCCTCAGTTTGTCAATGCAGGCTCCCCAGCTGTTGCATGTCCACGTGCATGTGGGTAATGTGCATGGTTCTATTGTCGGCGCCTGGTAATTGTTGCTGTTGTCGCATATCCCTGTCTTCGTGCAGGAAAGGCTCCTGCTACCCGTTCCGTTGCTCTGCTTTGTGCATGTGCCAAGCGTACAGGTGTAATGCTCCTTTGCGCACGCCGGCTTGGCGCATTCAAGGACATTGGTAGTGGGACTGTAGCCGCCGCTGCATTTGGTGGCCTTGTACCACTCGACAGTCTTCTGGTATTGCGCATTGCAGCCGCTTACAAGATTATAAGACCAGTCGGCTTCCGTACAGGGACGGGCGCACGAAGGCGCTGCCGGCGCATCTCCGGTGCAGCTCCGCGTCTTGGTGCATGTCTGTCTCTGCAGGCCGTTGGCGCATGTCGATGAGCCGAACCTGTCGGCAAGCAGGAAGAAGTCGTCAGCATCAACCCTTCCATCGCTGCTGAGGTCATATGCAAGGTTGTTCGTGCCGAAGTTTGACTGGAGCGCGGTGGCATCCACTATGTCAATGACTCCATCCTTGTTGAAATCCGCCTTGTCATATTCAGGCACGCATCTCCAGTCGGCGGCGGTGCATGGCGGCGTGCATGTCTGCGTCGAAGCCGGCTTCCCTGTGTCGCCGTTGCAGTTTATTTTTTTCGTGACGGCCCTGCTCTGAACGCCTGAAGAGCTGCAGGTTCCCCACTGCCCCACATCCCAATCATTTGCCGTGCACGACGGCGTGCACGACTGGCTTGCAGCAGGCTTCCCTCCGTCGCCCGTGCATGTTATCGCCTTCGTGACGCTTCTCGTCTGGGTTCCGGACGAGGAGCATGCTCCCCATTGCCCTGTGATCCAGTCACTGGACTGGCAGTAGTATGTGCACGCTTCAAGCGTGGCCGGCTTCCCTGTGTCGCCGGCGCAGTTGCTTGTCTTCTCGCACGTCCTCGTTCTCTGGCTGTTGCTGCCGCACGCGCTGAAATCAGTGCATCTCCAGTCGGCGGCGGTGCATGATGGGAACGAAACGCGGCTCCATCCGAACAGCAGGCCGGCGTCCCCTGCCCTCTCATAAAACTCGACCTGTACGGTGTGCGTCCCGGCGCTTATGGTTCGCTTTTCAGATTTCGTGATCATGCCGTGATCGCCCCAGTTGTCCACCACGACAACTCCATCCACATGGAGCCTGCTGCCGTCGTCGCTCTTCGTGTAGAAACTGTATTCACCGCCGGTGAACGTGAATATGCCGCTGTAGCCGATTGAGAATTGATTGGGGTTTACGCCAGACACGCCGTCAGGAGCCCCGCTCCCCCAGTCGGTGCCGAGGGCGACATTGTCATGAGGAGAAGCGCCGAGGCTGAATGTTCTTGTGCCCTTGAAAGTGTCAAAGCCGATGCCGTTGAAGTAATTGACGTTGAAGCCGCCGGTGGCAGGTGCCGGGAACTTGGGAGCTACGTTCGTCTGAGTAGTGCCTCCGGAAGTTGGCGTGCTGCCCGATGATGTCGAGGTTGAAGTTCCTGAAGACGTGCTGGATGTAGGCTGCGGGTCGCATCCTCCAAGAGACGTTACAGCATTCTTCTGGACGCAGCATTTCTCCTGGCTGGGCTGTATGCAGTATCCCCTCCCTTCAAGCTGGCACCACTGCGCGTCGCTCCAGCAACACTGGCCTGTATTGCCGGCCCGGACGTTTGACGTGTAAGGACCGGAGGTTTGGCCGCATGCGGAGGGCGGGCTGTAGGAATATACGACCGGCATGGCCAGCAACGCTATCAAAGCCGCTATGATGTATATTTTCTTCATTTCCTGCGCCTTCCTGTTATGAATTCGGGTTTGTACCAGATAAACATTACCATTATGATGACCGCGGCTGCCATCTGCCACGCCGAAAACTCCGAGAGTCCTTCTGCAAATATCTGTATAGTTCCGGTTGCCCCATAATCGTTCGAGCCGGTCGACGCGGTGAATTTTATGGGGTAAATGCCGGACCTTCCGGCAACGCTCATGTCGGCGAAAACCGAGCCGGAGCTTACTGAATCCACTGCCAGGATGGCCGATGAGCCGCTCGCCGTGCATCCGGCAATTGTTGCGCACCTGAGCGAAAGCCATTCGAGAACGTACTGGATGTCCGCGCCGTCAGTCGACATGAGGAGGTCGAAGCTCTGGGCGTCCAGTGGATTCCATACGGTGATATTGAAAGCCACCTCGTTGCTCTGCCCCGTGACGAACCTCCTCTCGAGCGGATTCACCGTGACGCGCGGCACGCAGTTCACGAAGAACGTGCCCTGGGTTTTCTCCTCGAGCCCCATGTTGGGCGCCGTCGTCTTCACAACCCTCGCGTCAAGCGTGTGATATTCGTTGCACGAGAACTCCCTGCTTTCCGGGGCCGCTGCAAATGCGTTCGCAAAATCATCCCACACCATCCGGACTTCCGGCGCGCCGTCAAGACTGTAATAGGCGTTGCAGTTGTCCCCGTCGCACAGTCTTGTGCCTGCTGCTGAAACAATGGGGATGACATTGAATCTTATAGGCATGGAGCGCGTGAAGTTGGGGGCTCCTGTCGGTGTTGATGGAACGATGAAATTCTGCAGGTCTGGATAAGTGATGTCAACCTCCATCACCGCATCCGAAGACGTGTAGTCTCCTCCTCCGCATCCGGAAACGCCGTCATGCTCGGCGCATCCGTCGGCTCTGGACTGGTATATGAAAGTGTCTATCGGAAATCTCCATGCCCTTGCCGTGGAATCCCAGTTCCGGCTCTGGCTCCATCCGGTCTCCTGAAGAAAGTTGCGCTTTCCGGTTTTCGTGTCTATGTCGAATCTTGTGACTGTCGTCTTCCCCTGCGAGCAGTCCTCTACCTTGGCTCTTGTTGTTTTGTCCACGGTATAGCAGCTCATCTTTGCAAAGAAATTAATCGGTTCGGTGGGCGAGCGTATCTTCGCGCTTCTCACTGATATTTCCCTCCCGTCAGTGGAAATCCTGACGAAGTCGATATTGACCACAATATCCTGCTCAAGGACGTTCTTGTTGACGAATATGGAAACTGTCTTTCTGTCTTCCTGGTTTCCGGCGTTATCCACCGACCTGTATTCGACAAGGTAATGTCCGTGGGCTGAAAATGTTTCCGAGCCGTTGTAGGCCTTTTCAGTCCCGCGGTTTATCGAATACAATATCTGGCTGACGCCGGAGCCGCCTGAGTCGGAGCCGATAAGCGACAACGTTACTGCATCCGTATAGAACAGCGGCTCAGCATTGCACGGCGCGCCGTTGCAGAGCACGCTTGTCGAAGGCTTCTCCTTGTCGATGAGGAATTCAGCCGCACTCGGTGAGAAGCCGGTGTTGCCGGCATTGTCCTTCGCCGCGGCGCATGCCCAGACGTGGCCGCTCACTATGCTCTGCGCTCCTGTCTCATACTGCCCGTAATCAGCCGGGCACGCCCCGGCCTGCTGCATGATATCTAGCCTGTAGCTCGATGCGTCGCAGCCGTTCGAGTCGTTGCAGATGACGGCCGTTATCGCGTCCGCGTTCTGCCACTGGGACTGCGTTCCGGATATGCCGACCGAAGGCGCTATAGTGTCGGAGGTGATTGTTATCGTCGTCACCGTGGAAATACCGGGCTGTGAATTTCCTTTCGGCTTGTCCTCCGCGAAGCAGTAAACTGTGTGCTCGGCGTTGTCGCCCCACGGAACGCTGTAAGAATTTTGGTCGGTGCAGGCGGGGTTGGAATAATAATAGCCGCTTTCGCATATGTCCCTGCCTCCGGGCGAGCTTCCGCAAACGAGCCTGAGCGGGTCGCCGTCCGGGTCGGAAGCCACTGATTCGGCCGTGATGACGTCGCTGGTTTTCACGTATCTTGCCGCTCTCCTCGCCCCGGATTCAGCCGGCGTTACGGACTCCACGATGACGCATACGGGAATGCAGTCTGAGACCTGGCCAGTTGCCGGGTTGCAGGAAGTCTGGCAGCTTCCGATGTATTCGGCTCCCATGATGTTCCTGCAGTCTTTTATAGTATAGGTGAAGCCGGAGCATGCGTTGCCCCCGCCTGAAACCGTGGCGCCGGAAGAAGGAACGCTGGCCGAGCACCCTATGGAAGCGCCTCCGTTCGCCCCGTTGCATGCCCACATCCATAAGCCGGAAACGAGGTTCACCTGCGAGGGCGTGCCTGAACTGCACAGGCCTGACGACGGCGTCTGGGCGAACGACTGGCCGTGCGAAGCGCCGCAGATGCCGTTCACCTCTGCCGAAACAGGCTGCTTGTACGCAAAGCAGTTGGCGCTGCTCCCTCCGCCGGAGCCGGCGCATGTCCATTGCCAGCCATTGGAAGTTTCGGTGAAGGAAGACGGCACGCCGGGGGCGCATAGCTCTGACGGCGCCTGGGCAAGTGTCCGGCCCTGTGCGCCGCCGCATTGGCCGTTTACGGGCGTCGCTGGCGGCGTGTATGCTATTGAAACAGAGTCCGTTCCTGAATTGCCGGCTGCATCCATTGCCGTGACGGTGATGGTTGTCGTGCCGGTATTAAGCGTTATCTGGAAGTTCCAGCTGGAAGTGCCGGAAGCCGATCCGGAGCCTGAAGTTGCCCCGGACATCGCATATCTGACAGACGAAACTCCTGTGTTGTCCGACGCGGCTCCTCTCAGGACGATGACAGCCGAGCCTGTGGAGTATGTCGGGCTTGCCGTGGGAATATTTATGGCGATTGAAGGAGCGGCAGTGTCTGCCGTCTGGCCGCCAGGCCCGCCCGAAGGCCCCGAAGGAGGCGGGGGAGCCTGTGCAAGGACTGCGGCTGCTAGAAGCAGCACGACTGTTGCAAGGTATATTTTTCTCATGTTATCACGGTAGTATAACCGAGAACAGGTCGACGCCTGTCAGTGAAGGCGCCCTGTTCTCGTTGCAGACTCCATCCGAACATCCGTAGCCGCATCTTTCCCTGAACTCGGTGTACTGGCAGACGCCGCGGTTGTTTACAACCTCGCATACGCCGCCGGTCGTGTAAAACACCATGTCATCGCCGTCGCAGAAGCTTTCGGGTATTGATTCGCATGATACTCTGGCGCAGTGCTCTACGGAAAATACCCTCTCGCTCGTTCCCACGCAGTTGTCGTTGTCTGCGCCTGATACCAATATGACTGCGTTCCCCTGGGGGAATCCGTCGGGGATTCTCGCCGAATACATGAACGTGTTGAGATGCCTGGAAGTCACCACTATGTTGTATTGCGGCACCGACTGCGAGCCGGACGATATGGAAACGGTGGGACGCCCGTTGTCCTTGAGCATTTTTTCCGACTCAAGGGATATGGAAATGAGGCCTGACGACACGGGCTCGGGCGAAACTTCTATGTTGGAGAATGAAGGCGGGTTGGCGCATCCGTTGACAACGCACAGGTTGTATTCGTCAGCGTTCTGCCACGGCGACTCGGCCCCGTTGCTGTCGTATGCCCGGCACGTCGCGGCCACTGCAGTTCCTATCGGCTGGCTTATGGTGAACGTCCTTGATACGGTGCCCTGCGAGCCCGAAAGTCTGAACTGCTCCCCGTTGAGGTAAGTCGTGCCGCTTCCTGTCTCCCAGCTTCTCGTGTTGAAGCAGTTGCCGGCCTGGCACTGGCCTGCCCACAGGCTGGCGGAAGCGAGGTTTCCATCAATGTCTGATGCCTGGCAGTTGAGCGTTATCCGGCTATTGAGCTTGCATTCCCCTGTATAAGATACCGAAGAGACAGAAGGCGGGTTGTTTATTGTCACCGGCTGCGTGACGATTCCGCCTCCTGCTGTTTCATCTTGTCCTGGAGTGATTCCTATCTCTGCACAACCGCTTCCGCTCACCTGGCATCTGTCTGTCGGGCATGTC
>CAYJVT010000010.1:10450-29095 GCA_964373695.1 uncultured archaeon
GCGTTGAAAGTGTTGCAGGCGGCCGAGGCAATCTGTCTGCTTATCCTGTTGCCCGCCACGTCTTCGCCGTCCACCACGACGCTGTACTGGCCGTAAGCAAGATTCGCAGGTTCCGTCCTGCATGTCACCGAAGGATCTCCCTGGCTGTCGCACCTCTTCGATGCCACTGCAGTGCCGACAGAATTGAGGACCTTTATTTCAACAAATTTCATGCCGCTTGCCGTCCTCGGGCTGGTCGTGCCCGGCAGATAAACATCATTTACTACTGCCGTTGCCGTGAACTGCTGGCTCCGGAGAAGTTCGGTGTCTATGCTCCGGACGAACGGCCTGAGCGAGTCGATGCTGAATGAAAGCTGTGCGGGTATGGAATTGCGCTGCGGGCTGTTGTCAGTCGTCTTTATGGTGAAGGTGCACGCGGACGCGCCCTGGTACGGGCAGTTCGCGTAGCTTTCGCTTTCAGTGCCGCCAAGTCTGACGCTTAGCGGCTGGCTGCATATTCTTTCCACATTGTTCTTTGTCTGCCTCGAGACGCCCGCATAAGTCACGGCACCGCTTGAATAAGAACACGTTATGCCGGACAAGTCGCTTTCAGTCACCCGTATCGAGAAATCAGCGTTCACCCATCCTGTCGGCGCACTTATAGCCTGCACAGGCGGCGTTATGTCCTTCACCTGGCCGTCTTCGTCGCACACTATGCCGCCGTAATTCACGTCAGGCACCTTGCCGTAGCATCGCTGGTCAGGCGCAACTCCGTCATACAGGCAGTCTGCATCTATGACAGTCGATGCCGAGCCCAAGTCCCGCGGGCACACGCCGTCGCCCGCGCCGCCTTCGTACGTCCGCCCGCATATCGTCACGCCAGTTGCCGATGTCCCGACAGGCACGAATGAATCATAAACTGCGTCGTTGCCGCCAGTGTTTGCGGCGCAGCAGGCCTGATCTGTTGTAAATCCTCGAGCCGATCTTAGTTCAGGTTTCATGATGCAGCTTGAAGCAGGCTTTGCCGGACTTTTGTAGCAAACATAGTTACCGGTAGTTTGGACAGAAGGATTCTCACATGCTATTACTCTGCGATCTTTTTTGCATCCACCTTTATCTAGTGGTTTTGTTCTATCTAAAACTAAATCAGGATCCCATAAATACCCTCCCGGACACTCATGCACAATCACTTTAACTGTCTTTTGCAGTGATGTCAGAACGGAGAAAGGCGGCACGGGATTGTCTTCCACGTAACACGAGAAAGTATATTCAGTTCCGGAAAGGCTTCCGGGCAGATTCATTTTTATGAACCTGGAAGGCATGAGATAATCAGTCGAATAGACATTTCCGGTCGCCTGGTTTGTGCATGTCATCCTCACAGGAAATGAGGGTGAATAAAAAAGCGGCTCGAACAGGACGTAGTCGCCTTTCTGCACCCTGACAACGGACTGCGCATGGGCTGTGCCGGCTATGAAAATGCTTATTATGAAAGCTACAAGTAACGCATTCCTCATTCTGACCTAATTCAAATTATGTCAAGAAGCCGTATATTAAGGTTCAAGCACAGGCGTAATGTCTACTGGGTTCCGTTCAGATAATCTTCCCTGTCTTTCTGGGAAACGGCATACTGCTCAAGCTGTGTCCCGGACTTCCCGAACGCATCTGCAAATCTGAAGAAGTCGTCAAATCCTACAAAACCGTCATTGCTGAGGTCGCCTTCTATTGCCGTAGTACCAAAAACATCGGCGAATCTGAAGAAGTCGTCAAAGTCCACTGCTCCATTGCCGTCCATGTCAGGGCTGCCCAGAGGTGGGTCTATCTGTGTGTCGGTTTCTGCGTAGACGATGTATGGAATTACTGTAGCATCTAAACTATAATTGACAATAGTAATCAGTGCTTCAAAATCCGAAGGTCTGTTGACATATGGAATCGAAGCCATTAGATTATCATTATTCGGACCCGCATAGGGAAGATGACCACCATCGTAAGGTGAATATCCATAGCCGGCATTCATAGGAATTGCGGCATGTCCGAATTCATGACCTGCTACTCCAACAACGCCTTCTGGACGCATGGCAGTTGGATTCACATAAACATATGCCATTAATGGTCTACCAAACTCATCTCGTATATCTTCATCAGATGCATAAACGCCAATAGGATTTGACCTTCCATCACCTCTAGTCTGGCCTTCAAAGCGAACTACTACGCCGGGCCTCGTTTCTCTGTCAACCATCCTGACTCCGAATCTGTTCGGCACTCCCATCTGTCCTGCGACTCTGTCGGTGGCTTCCTGCCACGACATGATGCCCGCGACGGCAGAATCTGCATGTGCCTGCGAAGGCGGGTTTTCGAGATAGACATTTATTGTGCCATCTGGAAATCTGCCGCCGTTTGTCATCCTCATCGCAAACATCAAATCCTCGCCGAATTCTGACGTGTGCTTCGGCACGAGCTGGACGCCGTTTATTGCATCGTAAGTGTCAACATCGTAGTATTTGTCGCCGCCGTCTATCTGGATTCTCGGCGCGCCGGTCGTGGGCTTCGCCGCTATCCTGCGCCTCGTTTCGCTCCTGATTATGGGAGGCGTCCAGTATAATTCCCCATCGATGTCCATGACAGCCCTCACCGGCTCTCCTGTGTAAACATCTGTGACGCTCTGGAGTGGCAGGCTTTCTTGAGCAGGCTTTGCGGCAGGCTGCGGGCCTTTCACGTATTCCATTAGCTCGCCGGCCGCCTGATAATCGCCATGTTTGACCCTTTGCATGAGGCCTGACATGTAAGCCTTGTCTTTAGAACCAGTTCTGGTTTCCTGACTGGAATAGAGGCTTTCCTCTTTGTATGATGTCGGCGAGTCGCCGCAGCCTACGGCGGCAAGCCCGGCTATGAGCGCAGCCCCGATGCCGAGCCTTTTGACGAATTGCATGAAAATCACTTGTTACTACGCATAGATAGCCATCGGAAGCTTTTAAAGGTTTGCTATGGGGGTGGTTTGTGAGCGGGGAGTGGTGGAAAATTTATAATAACTACCCAGTAAAAATAAAAATCCCATCTAGTGGGATTTAAAAAGTCTATAATAATTAATAATAGATGTCCAATATTCATTTTGCTTCTGAATTTATAAGACGTTTGACAGGGCTTTCAGTATGCCAAAGTTCATTCTCATTTTACTCCAATGGAAATCATGGATATGATACGTCTTTTCACGAGGAATCTGGGTTTTTCATCCCAAGAGAACTCAAAGGATATATAAGATTAGATAGGTCAAAAAACGAAGAAATGAGAAGAACGGCTCACGAGGTTTCCCACGGCACCTATTTGGAGAGTATGCCAACCGGACAATTGATTGTTTCTTGTGACAGACAAATAGCCGAAGATGAATGTCACCTATTTGGAAGGCTTCTGAAAAAGGATGAAAGGCTTCTGGTTTTGACCGATAGGGGAATTGTATGCACGTATTCATCGGATGAATTGAATCAGGAAGCCGCAAGACTTGTTCCGGATGATATTGATTTGTCACAATACGATACAGTGGCATTTCTCACAGGAGAAGATTTTGCGGATTACAGGAATTTAAGGGATGGTTACGCAAGAATGGTTTCTTCCGACATTGAAAATCAGGAAGGTTTCTGCACACTTCTTGAGGAAAAAAGTGCCATGGAATTCGATCCCGTATTTGCCGAGCAGATATTCTGGGCAAATATATCCAGAGATGATGTTTACGGAAGGGGATTTAGAAAATTGAAGGCTATAGAAGCCCGTTATGGTCTATCAGGTGTGGTAGATTATCTGATAAAAGGAGGTGAATAGATGTATAGACTGAAGGCGCTATTAAGGCCAAGGGAAGATGGATTTGCATCAGCATATATGAGAGAACTCAGACCAGGAGCCTACGAACTAACAGGAACCGGATTAATTCAATACCTATCAAGTGATACACCAGTTCCTGGAAAACCACATTTAGGCTCTATTGGAAAATGGCATGTGGATCTCTATGACGCGGATGGTAGGTTTATCTCACCACACCATTCAATAACAATCCAAGGTCAAATGCCTGGTGATATAAGAGAACTACCGCCACCTTATGGAAGATTCGACCAACAATCAAGGCAAAGACTTTCAAGTTAAATCTTTTATTTTTCTTTTTATTTTTTATTGTGAATGTATAGATGGTGATATAATGAAATTTGATCATGAAGAATATGGGTTTAAGATAAGAAAATTCAATCCTCCTATACAAGAAGATGAGGTCATTCATGAGGCAACTTGTGAATTAGTTTTTAAACTAAATATGAACAAAATTGGAGAAGAAGAATATAGGATATTAGGACCAGGACCTGCCGAAGATAGTCTCGATGTTTTGAAAGAATTAAGAAAAAGTATAGATATGGTAGTAGAATTCTTGAAAAAGAATGGTGTTTATGAATTCTGAAGTTTCTCAGTTGTTAGAAAAATTGAAAGAAGATTTAATTGAAAACTTCATGATAGATGGCATTATCCTTTTTGGCTCTTTTGTACATGGACAGGAAGATGAGAAAAGCGATATAGATCTCGCCATAATTACTGATGATGAAGAAATTTCCAGATATTTGGAAACCTATAAATGTCAAACAACGAACCCATTTGATTTCTGGATAATACCAAAAGCTGTCCTGCAGGAAAGCGCAGAACTTCACGAATATAGATATGGAATAAATTTGCTGGCAGATGGAAGTGTTTTATATGATAGCGGTGAGGTAGTTCTTTTAAGAAAAAGATTAAGCCAAACAAAAATAAGTGATAAGACAACTGATTTGTACAGGCGCAGAGTTGTGGAATACTCTTCTTTGGCAGAGCATCATTTGCTCCATGTATTAAGAAGCATGTATCAAGGCTCACTTAATGCTGTATTTATTTATTTTAGCAGAAAAGGTATAGAAATAAATCCTAGGGATATTGTGAATGTAATGGAAGGCGATGAAAATCTAAGAGGGTATGTAGATTTTCTCAAAGATTTAAAGCAATCATTGAGAAACATGGAAACAAGTCGCATCGTTGAATTTAGAGTAGGATATAGAAAATTGATAGAATATATAGCTTGATTTAACGAAGGCGGTTTCGCGAGCGGGGAGTGGTGAGTTTATAAGCTAAAAACCATTAATTTTGGTTCTGGCATATCACAGCTTTTCTATCAATTCCTTGTGTTTGTCGATGCAGAACTGTACAAATTCTTCCGCGCTCTCGACCCTCCCTTTGTCCAGAAGGTCAAAATACATATTTTTGTAATTCGGATCGAACACGAACAACGGCAGACCGGCTTTCATCAGTACAAAGGAATGAATAAGCCTTGCAACCCTGCCATTACCGTCAATGAAAGGATGAATTGAAACGAACAGGAAATGTATAAGGGATGCTAATATCTGGGGTTCTATTTTCTCTTTGTACTTGCCGTAGAAATTTAGCATAGCCGCCAGTTCTGCATCTATCTCTGTCTTTGAATCAGGCATCTTCGTTGCAGAGCCTATGATCCTTTTTCTCGTGTAAGAAATCTCACCCGGTTTTTCTACAAGGTTCGCCATCAAAATTATATGCAGCTTCTTTATCATTTCCAAAGACATCTCTTCTGTTTTGTATATCCTGTAGAGTTCGTCAACTGCCTTTTTCGTGTTGACTATTTCCATGACTTCCTTTGGCGAAAGCCTGGAATCAAGATTGTTAAGGACTCTTTCCACATCTTTTTCGCTGGCCGTATTTCCTTCCGTAACTGTAGTTGAGTAGATGTGCAGTTTGATAAGATGCTCCCTAAGCTTTGGCGAATCTTTCTCAATTTTGGTATGTTTGATATTCTTCTGGAAAGCGGCAAAATCATAGCCAAATACATTTGCAAAAAATATTGTTTTATCGGTAAAATTTGCTTTGGTAATCAGCGGCCTTCTTTTTACTACAGTTATGAATTTTATATGTCCCAGTTCTCTGGCAATCTTCAGAGTAGTTGGTTTTGAAAACATCGACTCCTCTATAAGACCGGTTTCACCCATTTCAAATATTTTATGAAACATCTGCTCATGCCTTTTTTCAAGTGGTATATTGTAGTCCATATCATCTTTCTTCACTCGCAATAGAAAAGCTAGAGTATCTGTCGTTTTATCTGTCAATGAAAGCGTTTCTTTGCTTTTTGAAGCAAGACCGTCTTTTCTTAATTCTGCCAGAAGCCGCCTTATTCTTCTTTCAGGTGTTTTCCCAAAAATCGCATTCTGCCTTAATTGCCTGATAAGTTCATCTATCTGTATATCACCATTGCTGAGATAGACTAATACATCATATTTTGTCAATAGACTCATATAGTAAAATATACATGCATAAAGTATTTAAATATATAATAATTTACATATATTTTTTACTATAGATGTGTAAAGTAAAAAACGTATGTATTTCATCTTTTCCTTTTCATAGCGTTTGACAAAGACAGTCCAGAATTTGACCTAGACAGCGATGGAAATGTGGGATTCGGCAATTTCTTCATATTCGCGGACAACTTCGGGAAGACTGCGCGTTTCGTGAGCATGCTTCTTGTATTTTCCCCACTTCACGCTCATATAGAAAAAACCTATTCTTAACAAAAAGGGGCTATTATTTCTGTTTATATAAATCTGTAGGTTAAAATTGGGAATGTTTTAAACATCATATTTTATGATTTCCCAGATGACATTTATTTAACAGCTCAGAAAATCGTCATTTCTCGTCAGTAATTTCACTCTCCCAGCACCAAAAACAATATTTAAATGAGACCTGCATATTGTAGCTTGGTGTTAAAAAAGCACTACAGCTAGGGGTGTAGCAAGCGTTTTCTTGCATGGAATCTTCGATTCCTGCAAGATATTCAGAGAACTGTGTTCTCTGCATACTTCTTTGAAAAGACACTTGATTACACTTCAGGTCCCGTGATGTCATGAAATGCCCGTTTTGCGCTTCGGAAACAAAGGTCGTGGACACTAGGGACGGCGATTCATTCACCCGCAGGCGCAGGGAATGCGAGAAGTGCGCCAAGCGGTTCACCACTTATGAAAAAGCCGAGATAAACCTGATGGTCATAAAGAAGGACGGCAGGCGCGAGCCTTATAGCAGGGACAAGCTTCTTTCCGGCATACTAAAGGCGTGCGAGAAGCGCCCTGTGTCGAGGGAGATTATAGACGGCATGGTAAGCGGCATCGAGAACGAGCTCCGCGAATCCGACGAGGTCGAGAGCATTAAGATAGGGGAGTTCGTGATGAGCCGCCTGAAGGCTGTTGACAAGGTTGCTTACATTAGATTTGCATCGGTTTACCGCTCGTTCGACGACCCTAAGGAGTTCGAGCAGGAAGTCAGGATGCTTTCATGAATGGAGGGGTTCGAGATGAAGATAAGACAGATAAGGAAGCGGGACGGGCAGCTGGTGCCTTTCGACAAGACAAGGATATCTGACGCCATATTCAAGGCCGCGCAGTCCGTCGGCGGCTCAAACCGCGTCACTGCGGAGTTCCTGGCTGACAAGGTTATAGAGGTTATGGAGAGGACGATGCCGTTCGGCGCCGTTCCAAACGTAGAGGACATACAGGACGTAGTGGAGAAAGTCCTCATCGAGGAGGGCCATGCAAAAACGGCAAAGGCTTATATTTTATACAGGAACGAGCACGCGAAAATACGCGAGGAGCAGAAAAAGATACTGAACGGAAAGACCACGAAGCTTCCTTTCTCCATGAATGCGCTGCAGGTGGTAGCGAAAAGGTACCTCGTCCATGACAGGGAGGGAGGCGTCATAGAGTCGCCGGAGGAGATGTTCTTCCGGGTCGCCAATACGCTGGCCGAGGTCGAGTACATGTACGGAAAGAAGGACGGTGAGGTGTCCGCATTCAAGAATGATTTCCTCGAGATAATGTCGAAATTCGAGTTCATACCGGCCGGCAGGACTCTCGCCAACGCGGGCGCGCCGACGCCGATAGTGCCCAACTGCGTCGTGCTGCACATGGAGGACAGCATGGACGGCATTTTCCAGACCCTTAGGGAGGCGTCGTTGCTGCAGCAGGCGGGCTGCGGTCTCGGGTTCCCATTCCACCTTCTCAGGCCGGCAGGAACCATAGCCAAGAAGTCAAGGGGCGTTGCATCAGGACCAGTATCATTTCTCAAGGTATACAACACGTCTTTCGGCGTCATAAAGCAGCAGAACAGGCACGGCGCCAACATGGGTGTCATGAGGGTCGACCACCCGGATATCCTTGAGTTCGTGCACGCGAAGGACATCGAAGGCGATGTAAACAATTTCAACATATCTGTTGGTCTGACGAATGATTTCATGGAAAAGATTCAAAAGAACGACCCGTCGCCATGGCTCTGCGAGTGGAACGGCGAGAAAATGAAGCCGAGGCGCGTCTACCGCGACGCCCATTCCGTAGTCATTGATATAAAAGAGGAAACGATGACGGCAAGGGAGCTGTTCCAGGAAATCATCTCTTCAGCGTGGAAGACGGGCGAGCCCGGATGCGTGTTCCTTGACAAGGTCAACGAAACAAACCCGTTGCCCGGCCTCGGGCGCATAGAGGCGTGCAATCCTTGCGTGACGGGCGATACCTTGGTGAGCACAGAACATGGATTGATGCGAATGAAAGCGCTTGCCGAGAGGTATGGAGATGGCGGATTGAAAATAGTTACTGACAATAGAATTCCCACAGAAGTCCACCATTCAGACGGGACTATAACATTGTTATACAGAAAGATGGGTAAAGGAACCTCTCTCAATGAAATATCAGCGGCTTTCAAGACGGGTATAAAGCCTGTATGGAAATTAACAACAGACTTTGGTTACGAGCTGGAAGCCACTGCAGACCATAAAATAATGACTGCAGACGGGTGGGTGAGAATGGAAAATTTAACATCTTCTCATAAAGTTCTTTTGCAATCAGATGAAGGAAAATTCACTGAAGACGATAAAATACCACTTGATGTTGAGAATATCATCATAGGAAAAAACAGTCATAAATATGTCTATAAATTTCCAACTATATGGAGCAAAGAACTGGGGCAAGTTCTTGGATGGCTTATAGGCGACGGTTGGTTGAGAGACAAAGAAAAAGAATGGGCTGTTGGTTTTACCTTTGGCAAAAATGATGCCGACGTATTCAGCTATCTCAAACCGATAATTGACGGTTTTTATGGAAATGAAATAAAAGAAATGCACAGGGAGAAAGGAACAATCCACTTGATTTATGGTTCCAAAGACTTTGCAAGCTATATGAAAAAACTCGGGATAAAACACTGCAAAGCAGAAGAAAAATGCGTCCCTGAAAGCATATTCACTGCTACGAGAGATGCTGTTATAGGATTTTTGCAGGGTCTATTCAGCGCAGATGGAACTGTTAGGGACAATCCAAAATCAAATAGCTCATGGATTGCATTAGCTTCAAAAAGCGAAAATTTGCTGAAAGGGGTGCAAGTTCTTTTGCTAAATCTGGGAATAAAATCCAAAATCTATAACAGGAGCAGAGCGCCGAGAAAATCTGTTTTCAGATACGTAAACAAAAAAGGCGAGAAAAAGGAATATGCATGCGACGGGATTTTGTTCGAGCTTGCCATCTTCGGAGAAAGCAGGGAGTTTTTCAAAAACAAAATAGGATTCATTCAAAAAATGAAAAATGAAAGGCTTGCCAATGTCCGTTTCAAAAAATTCTATAAAAATGATTACACGGATCGTGTAAAGAAAATAGGATATGTCGGAGAAAAAGAAGTCTACGATCTGACAGAACCGTCAACACATTCGATGGTATGTAATTCTGTGTTACTGCATCAATGTGGTGAGCAATTTCTCCACGACGGCGACGTCTGCAATCTGGGCTCGATAAATCTTGAGAAGTTCGTCGTTGACGGGAAAATAGACTTTGACAGGCTGCGCCACGTGACAAGGCTGGCGGTGCGCATGCTGGATAATGTAATAGATTTGACGTATGCGCCTGTGGACAAGGTGAACCTGAGCATAAGGAGCAACAGGCGTGTCGGCCTGGGCATAATGGGCTTCGCCGACATGCTCTACCAGCTCCATGTGCCTTACAACTCAGACGAAGGATTCAAGACAGCGGAAAAGGTGATGAAATGCGTCCAGGATGCCGCCCACGAGATGTCAAGAGAACTTGCGGAAGAGAAAGGGACATTCCCAAACTGGGACAAGAGCGTCTACAAGCAGAAGGGCGTGAAGATGAGGAACGCCGCGCTCACCAACATAGCGCCCACCGGCACGATATCCATGGTGTTTGACGTCTCCGGTGGAGTGGAGCCTTACTTCGCCCTTGCATACCACTATCAGGGCATTCTTGGCGGCAACACGCAGCTTTTCTACATAAACAAGCACCTGAAGAAAGCTCTTGAGAAGTACGACCTTTACAACAACGAGACCATGAGGAAGATAAACGAGGAGGGCACGCTTTCGAACATACCTGAAATCCCGGAAGAACTGAAGCGGGTCTTCGTCACCGCTATGGACATCTCGTCCGAGGACCACACCAGGATGCAGGCGTCGTTCCAGAAGTATTGCGACAACGCCATATCGAAGACGGTGAACTTCCATGAGGATGCCACGAAAGAGGACGTCCTTCAGGGGTACATACTGGCGTGGCAGCTCGGCTGCAAAGGCTGTACTGTATACCGCAACAACTCGCGCAACGTGCAGGTCCTGAACCTGAACAAGAAGAAAGAGCCTGTCGATGACGAGATGCAGAAGGAGCTCATCATGAAAGCCGTCAGCGGGGGCGGCTCCGAGAGTATGAAGGAGTGTCCGGACTGCGCAGCAACCCTGGAGTTCAAGGAGGGATGCGTCCAGTGCCCCGAATGCGGCTGGGGCAAGTGCAGCGTCTAGACCCTTTTTATTTTTTCTTCACAAAGAATTCCAGTGGAAGACAAGACAGTCCTTACCGAGAAAGATATAAGAGAAAACATGCCCGATGGCTGGGAATACAGAGGCAATGCCCTGCACAAGTCGTGGCATTTCAAGAAATTCCGCGACATGCCGGGCTTCGTGATAAGAGCCGTGCATCTCATGAACGATGTCAACCACCATGCCGACATAAGCATGGACACAAAGGCAAAGACTGTCAGCGTCTCGGTGACGGCGCATTCCGAAGGCCGCGCGACCCGCGCCGACATTCAATTTGCACAGCGTCTTAATTCAATCGGATTCTGAACTTAAGAAGTTTATCGGTGGAAAATTCTTATGAAGAACTACTTCGGCGACCAGGGCAAGACGTTCCTGTTCAGCAACGAGAAGGTCGACAAGGACAGCATGAGGATAGAGGCCATAGGCGCCGTCGATGAACTAAATTCTTTTATAGGACTTGCGCGCTCAAAGATTCAGGACAAGGAGCTCGACGAAGTCCTGAAGCGCATCCAGCAGCAGGTCTTTATGATAGGCTCAGACATAGCCACATCGATTGGAACGAAAAAAGTTTACCGCGTCGCCGAGAAGGAAGTGGAGGAGATAGAGGCTCTCATAGACAAATACAACAAAGACCTTCCTAAATTGAAGAATTTCATCCTGCCTTCCGGCTCCGAGGCCGGGGCGCTTCTGCAGGTATGCCGTTCGGTCTGCAGGCGTGTAGAACGCCGCGTCGTTTCTCTCAACAGGCAGGAGGAGGTCAACGTGAAGACCATAACTTTTCTCAACCGCCTGTCCGACTTTTTCTTCATTCTTGCAAGATACGTGAACGACAAGAGCGGCTCCGAGGAGGAGATGAGGTACGACTAATGGAGTTCATCATATCAGACAAAATATTTGAGAAATATCCTGATTTCATTGTAGGCGTATTGGTCACAAAAGATTGCGATAACAAAGAAGAAAATGAAGAAATAGCTCAATTCCTGAGGGCTGAAGAAGCCAGAATTAAGGGCGATTTTGTCCTGGAAAATCTCGCCCAGCATCCTTTGGTGCAGAACTGGAGAAAGGCATACAGGCTGTTCGGCTCCGACGACAGGTGCTCAAGCGAGGCGCTGATATAGTGAAACCAGAAAAGAATCTGGACATGAATTCTGGTTTCACATATATAGTGCACAAGGAAAATAATATCCTATTTCTTTCCTTGTAGCACTATAAGGCGCGTGCTGGGGGGTGGTGAAATACCGCACATAAGCAATCTTGTATATATATACAATCTGATTTCGCTGAAATACAGGACTCCTGTGGGCGGCGAAGATTTGGATAGGATAGATGGCAACATCTTTCTGAAATTTGCCGAGGGGGATGAAAGATTTGTCGTCCTGGGGGCAGTGAAAATGAAACTCCGGAAAAAGACGAGGTTGTGTACTGCACCGGAAAGGAAATTTTATGCAGGAAATGGAACTGGAGGGAATCCGAGAATACTAAATTGACAGAGGATACAAAAAAACGCGTTTCTTGTCGTTGATGCTCTGCCGCCTATTGATGCTCGCGTAGTAAGGAGCGCGCTTGAGGAATTTTCATCGCTTGTAAAAATGCATTGCGGGGCGCAGGCGCGGATTTTCATGCTCAACTCTGAAAATCGCCTGATTGATTTCTAGATATGGCGCGGGTCAATTCTTTTGATTTCCTTTATCTCGTCAAATATCGCATCAGTCGATAATATTTCTTCCTTGAGGACAAAAGAAAATGCTGCGTGAACCGAATCAAAAATATTCAGTTTGTCATACCGCGAAAGAAATTCATTGCTTTTTTTCATGACGGAATTTGTAAAATCAATGGTTTTGATGCCCTTTCCTGAAACTTTTTCTAGGATTCCTATCGCGTCTTTCCTTGAATATTCCCTTAACAACACTATCTCAGCTTCTATGACAGTAAAAACCGAAGTTTTTGGGTTCTTTATTTTGCGTAAATCCACTTTTGGCTTCAGCCAGTCGTTTTCCTTGGTTATGGCGAGCACTATATCAGTGTCTAGATACATTTCTCCCTCTCCTAAAGCCTTCTGTTATCTCATCGAAAGCGTAATCTTCTGCTCTCTGGTGCGTTCTTTTTTCAAGCATAACCAATAGACGGACGCCAAACCTTATTGCATCAGACTTGGAACTGAAATCGTTTCTTTTCACCATCTCATCTATTTCCTTTACGAGACCTTTTGGCAATGATACGGGTATTGAAATTCTTTCCTCAGACATGATATCACCATTAATTATACCATTGTATAAGTATTTAAACCTATACTATCGTATAGAAGTTAAAGCAATAATGGCCCTACCAAGTTGAAGACAAGCAGAAGAAGAACTGCGGTCGACACGAATCTTGCTATGTTTTTCTGCCTCTTCGTGAACCTGCCCACTATCTCCTCGAAAAGCAGGCCTCCGTCAAGGGGCTTCAGCGGCAGAAGGTTCACTACCCCTATTCCGAGGCTGAACACGTATATCCACAGGAATATATAGGCTATGGAAGAGTACGCCTGGACGGGAAGCGATGTAGAATATGTTTCCATCTGAGGGACTACGCCGAGGAAGGCCTTTCCGGTGTTGTTTTTGTCGGCGAGGGTAACGGCATAGATGTTTTCGTTTCCTTCGGATATGGCAACAGGCTTGGGCGAGAAGTCGAAACCGAATTTCGGCGTTATGCGTCCTGCATCAACGGTCCTGACTTCGACGGCGTCGCCCGGTTCGTAAAGGGACAGAACCTCGGCGAGCTCTGCGCTGTTCCTCACAGGACGTCCGTCTATCTCTGTTATCGCCCCGTGCAGGCCTGAAAGATTGGCTGGAGAGCCATCAACTGTGGCGACCGCAAGCCCGGAAGGCGCGAAGGCAACAGAGAATATTGACGCAAATATCACGAGAATAACAAATGCTATCACGATATTGGCGAAAGAACCGGCGGCATAGACCTTCATCTTGGTGCTCCTCTTCGCCTTCTGCAGCTGCTTCTCGTCGGGCTCCACGAAGGCGCCTGGTATCACGAGCAGGAGTATCCATCCCACCGACTTTATACGTATTCCCTCAAGCCTGCACATTATCCCGTGCATGAACTCGTGGGGAATAATGACGACCGCTATGCCTATCACCCATATCCACCAGGGAAAAAAGAACACGCCTGGCGCAGCAACCGGGTCCGACACCGGCCCCGGCAACAGAAGCCTGACGCCGCCTTCCTCTGAACCATTCAGTATCTTGACGGCCTGATTAATCAAGAAGAAAGTTCCGATGACAAGAAATATTATGCCTATTACAACGCCAAGCTTTGCGGCTTTCGACCACATGGCAGTATGTTTTTTCTGCATCCTGTCTATAAACTCGCGGCCGCGCATCGTCCGCCTTATAAGAACTATTCCTTCCCTCTTCACCTTGTGCTTGTCCTTCAATATGAGGGCCGACAGTACAAGGATGAATGTCAGGAATGCGCCGGCATCAACGGAAAGAAAGCCTGCCGCTGTGGCTGCGGCCGCCAAAAGCGCGGCTAAGATGGCGACTATGAAGGCAAGCATACGCTATTCATTGGGCCGATAGTTAATAAGCTTTTCATTGAAACGGCAATTCTTTATAAATTACATCGGAAATTAATCCTATGAAAGACCTTTTCTGGGCTGACCAGCTCGCGAAGCAGATTATGGAGAGAATGGAGAGAGAAAACTGCATCCCGAACATCAAGTGCCAGCAGACGCCTTCGGGCGCCAAGCACATAGGCAACCTGAACGATGTTGTCCGCGCATATTTTCCGTCCAAGTCTCTTCATGAGCGCGGAGTCGGGCACACTTTTGTCCATACGACGGATGATAGGGACCCCCTGAAGGATATGCCGTTCAAGCTGCCGGATATGGACGGGAAGTGGCACAAGACGTCCGAGCTTCCCGACATGAAGGAATATCTCGGCATGCCACTTTTCAGGGTTCCGGACCCTTTCGGCTGCTGCGCGTCGTGGTCCGACCATTTCACCAAGGTTTGGATGGACGGCGTCTATTCACTCGGGATGGAGCCGGACCTTTACTCTGTGAACAGCTTGTATTCGGAAGGGAAGCTCACGAAGTATGTAAGGATGGTTTTCGAGAAAATTGACGAAGCCGGGAGAATAGTTGCAAAATATCAGCAGACAAAGGATACGGATTACATACCATTCGACGCGATATGTTCAAATTGCGGACGACTGGCCAACATAGACTCGTTTGACCTGGACAGCATGACGGTGCATTATGAATGCGGAGGAAAGGCCATAAAGAAGAAAAGAAGCGAAGGATGCGGGCACTCCGGGGATGTCCCGGCGACGGAAGGCAAGCTCCAGTGGCGGTTCGAATGGCCTGCCCTTTGGGCGCTGTTCGGCACCACGTACGAGCCGTTCGGCAAGGACCATGCGGAAGGCTCGTGGAAGAGCGGCCAGGAGATAGCAAGGTGCATATTCGAGATAGAGCCTCCGATACCTTTCGTTTACGAGTTCTTCCTTGTCAACGGCGAGAAGATGTCGGCGAGCGTGGGCAATGTCTACATAACCCAGGACATGCTCGGGATAATGGAGCCCGAGGTCTTCCTGTATTTCTACACCAAGAGGCCCAACAGGCAGAGGGACTTGGACCTCAAGCGGCTTTACCTGATGGCAGACGATTTTGAGCGCGCGGAGCGCGTTTACTTCGGCGTGGACAAGGAGAAAAACGAGACCGACAGGAATAATATTATAAGGTCGTACAGGATGTGCATGAAACAAATCCCTGAGGAGATGCCCGTCCGCATCCCGTACCAGTTCGCGGCGCTAATCGGGCAGATACATGCCGACGGCCTGAACAATGCGCTGGAGCTGCTGAAGTTCACAGGCCATATAGGGAAAATAACGGAAGAGGAAAAGGAGCGCGTCAGGAAGCGCCTCGCCCTTGCAAGGAACTGGGCGCTCAAGTACGCGGACGAGGACGCCAGGATAAGGCTCAACGAGAAGCCGCCCGCCATGGAGCTGAGGGACAACGAGCTCAATGCGCTTCTCGCGCTTTCGAAGGAGCTGAAGAAAGATGCAGACGACAAGGAGCTCCAGTCCAGGATATTCGACATAGCGAGGGAGCACAACGTTGACACAAAAAAATTCTTCCAGATGCTCTACAGGATTCTCGTAGGGAAGGATTCTGGGCCGCGCCTGGGACCGTTCATTGTCGCTGTCGGAAGGGAGCGCGTGTCGAAGATACTCTCTTCATTGCAGCTCGGCTCTTGAAACAATTGTCCTGGTCTGCACAACAGCGTCAGGGTTCACGGATATAGAGTCTATGCCGCTTTTGACCAGAAACTTCACGAACTCAGGATAGTTGGAAGGCGCTTCGCCGCATATCCCGACATGTCTGTGGGATTTGTGCGCGTCTTTTATCAGTCTCGCCACCAGTTCCTTCACGGCACTGTTCCTTTCGTCAAAAGGCAGCTCGGAATTGTCCCTGTCGACTCCCAGAGTGAGCTGCGTCAGGTCGTTGCTTCCTATGGAAAAGAAGTCGAAATGCTTCGCGAACTCGCGGGCGAGGATGACGTTCGACGGTATCTCGGCCATGACGCCTGTCTGGCATCTAAGGCCTTCCTCGTTTATTATCCTCTTCACTTTTTTTGCCTCATCGACGGTGCGGCAGAAAGGCACCATTACTTTTATGTTGTCAAGGCCGGAATCTATGCATTTCTTCAATGCCCTGCACTCGAGCCTGAAAGCCTGCTCGAACCTGGGGTTGTAATATCTTGAGGCGCCGCGCAGCCCGAGCATTGGATTCTCTTCCTCCTTCTCGAACTCTTTCCCGCCAGGCAGGTTCCTGTATTCATTCGTCTTGAAGTCGCTGAACCTTATTATGACGGGGCGCGGGTGGAACGAAGCGGCTATCTTGGATATGCCGAAGAAAAGTTCCCCGACGTAATCAGCAGCCTTGCCGGACTTTATCATCTTCATCGGATGCTCCCCTATGTATGATGATATGATGAATTCCTCGCGGGCGAGGCCGACTCCGTCTGCAGGTAAAAGCGACGCGTCTGGAGCCTGGGAAGGGTCGGCGATGTTGACGTATATCTTTGTCCTGGTATTTTTTGCCGGTGCGCTGGCTGTCCGTGTGGTGAAAGGCAGCCTGCCCTCGAATATCCTGCCTTTTTCGTGGGTGCAGTCCACGGTCACGATACCTTTCAGCTTTCTCGTGGCATCCTTCACTCCTATGACCGCCGGCACTCCTATTTCCCTGGCAACTATCGCGCAGTGAGAGGTGCGGCCGCCTTCCTCAGTTATTATCGCAGCGGCCATCTTCATCACAGGCTCCCAGTCGGGGTCGGTGTTCTTCGTCACAAGCACCTCGCCCTTCCTGAACGTGCTCATCTGGCGCGGGCTTCTTATGACGCGGACCTTGCCGGAAGCTACTTTCCTTCCGACAGCGGCGCCTTCCGCAAGAATTTTGCCCGATTTCTTGAGCGTGTAAACCGGCATGGCTGTCGATATGGAATGCACGGTTTCCGGCCTTGCCTGGACTATGTAAAGTATGTTGTCGTCTCCCTTGCTCCATTCTATGTCCATGGGCCTTTTGTAGTGCCCCTCTATTTTCTTCGCGTAGGAGGCGAGCTTCTCCGCATCAGCGTCGGATATGGAGAATTCCTTCTGCATCGTCGGGGAAACTTTTTTCTTCCTGACACCGAAAGGCGACCTTGTCTCCATTATGCTTTTCTTCCCGGGCCTTTTCTCCACTAGCCTGCCGCTCTTCTTGAATATCCTGAACTCGTCCGGCGTGACTTTCCCCTGGACTATGTAGTCGCCCAGGCCGTAGCTCGAGTTTATGACTATGAAATTCCGGTGGCCGTTGTCGGGGTCTATGGTGAACATGACTCCGCTGGACTTCGAGAATATCTGTTTCTGCACGGCTACGCTCAGGAAAACCTTGAAGTGGTCGAATTTCTTGTCCTCCCTGTAGGATATTGCCCTGTCAGTGAACAGTGAGGCGAAGCACTCCTTTATCTTCTGGATAATGTCGTGCCTTGTGACGTTGAGAAAGCTTTCCTGCTGGCCCGCGAAGCTCGCATCAGGCAGGTCCTCAGCGGTCGCGCTGCTTCTGACGGCGACGTATTTCGCGCCTAGCGTCCCGAAGGAGTCGGCTATTTCCCTCTCAAGTCTGTCCGGCATCTTGGCATTCCGTATCAGTGACCTTATTTCGCTTCCGGCTTTCTTCAGCCCACGTATGTTTTTCTCTCTGTTCTTGATGATGCCACGGATTTTCCCGTCAAGTTCGTTCTCCTTTATGAAATGCCTGTACGCTTCGGCGCTCACGGCGAAACCGTTTGGCACGGGCAACCCTGTGGAATACATCTCGCCGAGCGAGGCCGTCTTTCCTCCCACAAGCGGGACATCCTTCATTCTTATGTCCGTGAAGAACTTGGTGAACGGCATGGATTATAATTATCCTGTATGATATAAAAGTGAAAAGGAGTGTGGAGAACTGTCAATCAAAAGAATAAATATTTACGCCGGAGGTGCGCTGCCCCCGCCTGTATAGCCGCCGGAAGGTGCAGAATAGCTTCCGCCGCCCGTCGAGCCGGTGTCGCCGCCGTTCACGACTATTATCGTGTCAACAGTCTGTGCATAGGAAACCGATATCCCGATAAATAAGAAGGCGAGGATGCATTTTATCAAATGCATTTTCATTAGAAATATATGCGAAAATGCCGTATATAGTTTTTATTTTTTTCGAAAATTCAAATCTGCAGATTCCACTGCCTTTGCCCAAAAGAATTCCTTGAATTCTTCTG
>CAYJVT010000011.1:0-5471 GCA_964373695.1 uncultured archaeon
GGCTCTTGAGCGAAAGCGAGCACCGCCTTCATGCGGGAGCTGAACGCGACGAGGGTGGTCGTTGACAGAACGAAGGGTTGACCACACGGCCTTTCGTTCCTTATATTTTGTCAACTTAACGAGATATTTCACACGGTGGGATGGGAAACTCGCTTTTTATATTTTCCTTCTTTTATGTTATTATAACGGCGGACACTGAGGACGAGATCGCTGTCTTTGGCTGTCCTTCGTTAGATATATAAAGGGGAAAGCTTTATATAAACTACTACAATATAGTAGTAACTAATGGGGTGTGGTAAATGGCATACGAATCCGATCCTTACAATCCAAAGAGAGCAAAGCAGGGAAAGACTGTCGACGAAAAGTACGGCATAGGCGGCGACTACAAGCCTGAGAAGAAGGAAAGATACGATTTCAGGCGCGAGAAGCCGCCCGAGTACACGCCGATGAAGGAAATTGAAAGAAGCGTATTCTCAAGGGAGGCCATGCCGAGAGTCGAGGAGAACAGGCTGGAATCCCTGAAAAGGATGACTCCGCTGGTAATAGGCGACCTTTTTGACAGGGTCAAGTTTCTTGAGCAGAGGATAGACGAGCTCAAGCAGCTGATGGGCACCAGGGAAACCATTCATAATGAAATGGTAAACGACATAGACGACGACATCATAGAGAAGCGGCAGATGGTCGGGGTCGTGTCGGACCTCCATGAAAGGAGAAACCTCAAGCTCGACATCTCGATTCTAAGGAAGGAAAAGAGGCACGAGAACGTGCAGTTCTGGAAAGACTTGCTTGAATTGACGACGGAGCTCCGCACGCTGACGGAGCAGTATGAGACTGAATCGAAGATAGTCAGCATATTCAAGGGCATGAGCGGTGTTGATGTAAATGCAGTCTAGAATGAAGATAGAGGAAAAGTCTGTGGCTGACGAAATAAAGCGCCTCGTCCCGGTCATAGGCAAGGAGACGGCAGAGAGGCTGATCAAGGCCTACCTGATAGGAGATGAGAACGTGAAGAAAAGGATATTCGAGCTGGTCGACGTCATGAGGGCCGCGGTTTACAGCGACAACGAGATGAAGGATTCCATACTGATGGAGCCGCCCAGCGCGGACGTGGCCGGCGACGGCGACATAGACATGGGAGACGTCGTCTACGGCAGGAAGAAGATGTATCCCATGCGCATCAAAAAGGAAAGCTTCCTGACGCACATGGGCATATTCGGCTCGTCAGGCTACGGGAAGACAAACCTTTCCTACAACATGATAAAGCAGCTTTCGGAAAAGAACATTCCGGTCATAGTTTTTGACTTCTCGAAGAGGAACTACAAGGACCTCCTGGCGACCGAGCTGCGCGACAAGACAGACATATACACGGTCGGCAGGAACGTGTCGCCTTTCAGGTTCAATCCTTTGAAGCCGCCGGAAGGCATACAGCTTTCGCAGTGGATGAAAGAGTTTTCCTCGATATTCGACCATGCTTACTGGCTGCTTGGAGGCGGACGCCACATAGTTCTGAAGGCGCTTGACAGCATACACGACGAGAAGGCAAGCCCCAAGATGGCGGACATAAAGAGGCATATAGACGATGAAGCTGAGTCGACGAGGAACACCAGGGAAAGGAACTGGATAGCGACGGCACAGCGTCCACTTGAGTCACTGTGCTTCAAGGAGGTCGGGGATATATTCGAGACGGACGAAGGCATACTTCCGTCGACGTTCTTCGAGCCCGGAAGGGTGACTATACTCGAGCTTGACGCCCTGTCAGACAACGACAAGACGTTCTTCATAGAGATAATACTCCAGTGGATACGCGACTGGCTCCTGGTGAACAACGCATCGGGTGATTTCAGGGGCGTCGTGATACTCGAGGAGTCGCACCACGTGCTGAACAGGGAGAAGGCCAACAGGCTCGGCTCCGAGACTGTCATGGACCTGATATTCAGGGAAGTGAGGGAACTGGGTCTTGGCGTTATATATACAGACCAGCACCCGTCGCTCGTTTCTTATCCGGCTCTCGGCAACACGTCGATGCATATTTACATGAACATCGGGCTGGACACGAAGTACAGCTCCGACATACAGGACGCTTCCAGGATGCTGGGCCTGGACTACGAGGAGGACGGCAAGTACCTCAGGGAGCTTCCCGTGGGCCACGCCTTCTTCTTTTCAAGAAGGTCCTCATTCCCACACCCGTTCCTCGTGGAGTTCCCGGCTTCCGTGGTGAAAAGAGGCACGGTAACGGACGAGGACATAGCGGAGCACATGAAGGACAAAACGGAGATATTCATCAGGGAAGACAGCAACAAGAGCGTCACGATATCGGTCAACGAGCTTGACGACAGCGACTGGAACATAGTAAAGCTGATAGGCCAGGGCAGGTGCTCGTTCAAGTCAGAGATATACAACGAGATGAAGATGTCAGGCAACGTCTTCAACGAACATCTCGAGAAGCTTATACAGCTGGGAATAGTCGGCGTAAGGAAGGCGAAGTCAAGGAGAAACAGATTATTCTACTGCTTCCTCACGAGCATGGGCAGCAGGATATTCGAGGAGAGGTACGGCAAGATACGCGAAGAGGCGAGGATAGACACCGACGGCATAGAGAAGAAGTTCGGCTACGACGGCTGGACGGCCTCGAGAAACGGCAGCGAGCTCACATGCAGCAGGGCCGGCACCACGATTAAAATGAAGCTCCAGGAAAAACTTGACAATGAAGACATAAAGGCCGGCCTGACGAATTATGAGCGCTTCATAGCCGCAAGCGCGGAGATAAAGAACGCCGTGATACAGGAGGCCGCAAAGCACGGAGCGAAGAAGACTATATTCATAGCCACCGCCGACGACATACATGCCGGAGGGCAGTTCTCCAAGATAGAATTCACCGACGAAAAGGAGTAAAATATTGCCTTAAGAATGTTACTATATAGTAATAATTATAAATATATAATGACAGCCGCCTGACGTGAAAAACCGGAATGCGGCCCTCAAGACACATAAAAAACATATGCCTTTGATGATGCGTCGAACCATCCGCACCATCGAAGACAACCGCTCAAGTCCGCGCCCCACCGGGACGCGCGACGAAAATTGCCTGCCGCTCTGCGGCACGCATCAAACGGAGAAGGAAATCCCTCCGCTACGGTCTTTGGCCGTAAAACACGATTTCTAGAACTCAGTAGCTATATCCATCTGAAAATTATCGCGAATATCAGCGAAAGACGTGGGAATTCTTGTTCCTCTCTTTTTCAAGTGGGCAACATCTTTTCCATGATTCCGCTATCAACATTCACAAGAACCTTTTAACCATGAACAAACAAAAGGAAGGTGATTCATGAAAAAGCTGATTAGCATCTTACTCATCACTGGATTTTATGCGGTGAGAGTAGACGGGCAAATACTTTCTTCGGATTCACAGCAGGCTCTTAGTGAGGAACAGGTGCTGGCCACGCTTCCGGTGGCATATCGCGACAGCACTGGTGCTGAGGTCATAATACTTCATCCGTTGCTGGGAGATATCATAGACGCTGACGAGGCGGCGATGTTTGGGCTCTTCCAGTCAATCCACAATTTCATTTCGGCCCAGTACCTGCGAACGGCTTCTGGCAAGTTCTCCGTGAGAGTGATTAGCTTCGATGAGAATGGAGTCGAGCAGATCGAAGTACAGCCAGCCGTTGGCACTGGACTGCTCACTGTTCGCAACCGGATACAGAAGGACCTCAACGAGGCCTTCCGCAATAAACGTAGGATGCGCGAGAAGGAGCCAACCTCAGAGGGAACCGCCATGCCAGTTCAGCTTGAAGGGGAAACGAAAGACACAACTCAGACAGTGGCTCCTTCCAGAAGGAAAAGGAGTGCAAAGGATAAGAAAAAGAATTACTACGGCTTGGGAAAGGGCGTGTTGGTCCTTCCGAGCAACTCAGCGCCCGCTTCATCTGCCGGACCGGACGGCGAATTGGTCTCTTTCGTGGCGATCGAGGGTATAGGTCCTGGTTCTGGCTGGGGATGGTCAATAAGTATAGGTGGCGGGTACGAGACTAAGAAATGGGTAAACTCGGTGGATCGAGGACTGGTTACCTATAAGTATGGCTTTATGCCGGTCATCTCCCTTGTCGTTACACATGAGTTTTCGGTCGGAGCCGCCGATGGCAGCCTCTTTGACAAGAGCGGGTTGGTAGTCGGAGGTGGAATCTCGCTGAACAGGGTCGAATTCGGGGTTCCGGGTTTCGGCATAGCCTATTGGGGAGGCGGGAGCTACACCATCCCAGAGTCGAAGCTTAAGGTTGATCCCGTAGCGCTGGCCGGTGTAAATATCCCATTCAGAGAGACCCCCTTCATGGCTTTTGCGAGAGCGACGAAAGTCTGGTCATCATACGACTTCCGCGCCGAGGATATACCGAAAGTCAACTTGGGACCTCTGAGTTACTATGTGGGGATTGCCGTGAGCTTGTAGTTATGGTCGGTTATTGATGCGCCGCTGTCGGCACGGAGGATTAACCGCGAGGGGGAGGAGGCATTTATTCTCTCATCCAGTAGCTGCCAGAGGGAAAGTCATAGGAATAAACGAAATCCCGGAAGGGGAGGAAGAAAGATGAGCAAGACTGAAAGAATCATCTTCATCGTCGCGGTTCTCGCGCTCGCCGGCTGCATCATCTCGGACAACATCGGGAGGATTCTCCTGACAATCGCCGCCCTCGGACTCGGCTCAATCGTATGGAGGCTCCTGTTCCTGAGGGAAGAGG
Organism: uncultured archaeon; assembly: GCA_964373695.1. Lineage (GTDB taxonomy): Archaea > Aenigmatarchaeota > Aenigmatarchaeia > GW2011-AR5 > GW2011-AR5 > JACPAH01. Next base: position 4,734 of record CAYJVT010000011.1, read on the forward strand.
ATCATGAAGAAGAACACGACGAATAAGAAGGAGGTGCCAATGAAGCACTGTTAAAGATTTTCAATCACAGCTTGACGAGGAGACATTTCTATGTCTATGCCAGTAGACGAACAGCTGGTGCAGGGACTGGTCTCGCTCGCATCCGAAACCAGGGGAATGGAGTGCCCCAGGGATGAGACAATAGCCCGTCTCGTGATAAAACTTCTGAAGGGTGAAGAAAAGGAAGCAGCTGTCGAGCACCTCGCGTCATGCGAGAGGTGTCACAATCTCCACCGGGTCATGCAAACAAAGTTGCGCAAGGTCCGCAGTGAAGTGTTCCTTAAGATTGCCCGGCGGCGATAATCGAGTGAACAAGACGCCGCAGTATTCTCCAAACCCGAATTCGGTCAAACCACCAAACACCAAACGGAGGATGTTCAGATAAGAAGAACCATTTTCGTGTCGGCAGCGCTGTCTATTGTGGCGGCATCCGGAGCGAGCAGTGTGGCCTATCACGACTTTGGGGCGATTGAGACGGCGACGGCCATCGCCCTCATCATCATCACTACCATCACCACAGGACTCATCATCACCCATCACCACAGAACTGAATCATGAAGCGAAGTGTGACCCGAAAACAAGGAGTGAAATGAAATGGACGCCAGAAAAAAGCTGTTTTATGCCTGCGCGCTGGCAGTAGTGTTGACGCTGGCGGTAGCCGGCATTGCCCATTACGGCTTTGGCCTGGAGCGCGAGTCA
>CAYJVT010000011.1:5571-7945 GCA_964373695.1 uncultured archaeon
TTAGGGCTCTATTTTCTGCCGGATCCGTTGAAGGTGATTATAGCAGGCGGCGCGGGCATCGTGTTGATGCTCGCGTTCTTGTACCTGCCCTGCCCGCGGTTTCTGCACCGCCGGCCTTCGGTTCCGGATTGGTCAACATGGCGCTGACCTGATGAAGTGAGGCGAGGTTAAAAACTGCCTGCCAAATTAAGATGCCGAGTCTCCTCGTCGGAACATCTTATCTCCCAGGCAGGGTCTGTCGTGGCTTGCTCCGACACGGTCATGCCGGGCCAACCTCGCCTCACAACTCTCACGACCTGAAAGTCAGGAAAATCAATATGGACAGAATAGAGCGTCTTGCCGTTATCGTGGAGCGCTGCCTGGAGAGCGAATCCGCCTACATGATGTTCGACGTTCTCAGCGCCGTGTCCCATCCTCGACATGAACAACCGACGGGCCTATATCGATTTGATACGAGAGTCATGTCGCTACACGGATGAAGAGATCGGTGCCATCGAGCAGCTCATCATGAGCGGCATGGCGGCCCTTCTTCAAGGACATGGTCGACCTGGTACGGGATGATAGAGTGCGTCTCGAGATAAAGGAACTCGCGGCCTGAAGGAGACTCTGAGATATCTGATGAAGTCAGACCGTTACATCAACCCTACATGAGGAGAAGGAGTCGATGTCATACGGAAGACGCAAGCACGACAATGTAAGCCACCTGCCCGGCCACAGGGTGGCGAGCGGAAACGGCTTCCAGAGGACTGCCGATAGTCAGGCGACTTTCAGCCAGTTGCCGCAGCTCGGGCACAGGACGAAGGTTGACAGAGGCGACCATGCAACCATCATGTGGGTCCGCGCCGACGGTACTCAGATACTGATGGAGCGGGAGTCCAAGCCGCTCTCCGCACTTGACGTGTCAATGTGGCGCTAGTATCGGTCGCAGAAATCACGCAAGGAGAATATACACCGATGAACAGGGTAATGAAATTTCTGAGAAAGGCGCCCGTCGCCCTTCCCGTGGAGAAGCCGCCGTCCGTTTTCTTCAGTGGCGGAAGGAGCAAGACTTCTTGGAAGAAGCCGCCCATCCACATCCCCATCAAGAAGAAGTGGTGGAGGAAGAAGCAGAAGCGCAAGGCGGCGGAGCGGAGCCGCAAGATCAATCGCAGGAAGAAGTAGTCGGCAAGAGCAATCATGAGGCACAGCAACGAACCCAGTCACCATTCATTCAATGAGGTTCACCATGCGACGCATCGTAGCACTCATAACACTCATCATGTCGGCCGGCTCCAAATCGGGCGCCTACGCCGACTACAGATTCGGGAGCGAGCAGGTAGACGGGCGCTCGTCGTTCTTCGCCCGCGTCAGCATCAACTTCAGCGCGAAGTGGCTGATGTACAGGTTCGGCAAGTAGCAGCTCCTGCAACTCAAGACAAGAGGAAGTTAACTAACCACAACTCATTCCCGCGAAAGGGAAAGCAATGAAGCGCATCATCGCAGGACTCATGATATTCCTCGCCGCGTTCGCGAGCGAGGTGATCGCAGAGGAGTCCACGATGTCCGGCACGATCGACATCAGCACCGTGGAGGGGCTGATGCAGTTCCACAAGTTGCCCTTCATGGGCGACGTCACCGAGACGGGCATCGAGATGTACCCGTACAGGGTCGGGAATTACGATAGGTACGCTGCTGACTTGGCGGCGGAGGAGCCGTTCCGGCGGTTCTTCGTGTTTCATTTCGAGAACAACGTCGTGAAGTATCTCGAACTGCCTGGCACCCACATCGCCAGCACCATCGAGCATGACGGCAAGCTTTACGGCATCATCTCGCCGAGCATGATGGGCGGCACCGGTGGTTTCATTTACAAGAACTACGTCGTGAACCTGAGCAAGGGCGAGATGCTGAGCAGCGGCACGGATATGGGCGCCGCCGAGTTCGAGGTGGCCGACAGCGAACTCTACATCAAGGTGTATCAGTCGTGGAGCGCGGCGGCAGCGGCAAGTGATATCGGAACACCGACGACGTTCTACAAGTTGAACGGGGAGAAGATCGGGCACGTCTACGGCTCTTACAAGGTCGAGAGCAACGAGGTCGTGACGCGGCGCTCCCTCGGCGCCGAAACGTGCGTGACGCGGCTGAACCTGCGCAGCGGCAAGGAGACGGTGAACTACGAGCCGAACTCCTGAACTCACCACAAGACAAGAGACCCCGGCCAGCTCCTCTGTGCTATGCGCGTTGAAGCAAGGAAGCTCTCCCTCCCCAGGACTTCCGGCCGGGGTCTCCAAACAACTTCGCCGAAACCATCTCGGAAAGGAGGTGGTCAGCCCGTATGTGCCTAACGGGTTCTGAAGAGGCTGAGGCATAAGGAGCTGGTGATGGCTCTATGCGGCGG
>CAYJVT010000011.1:8045-21934 GCA_964373695.1 uncultured archaeon
CGCCGTCAAAGCTTTCATCTTCCAGTACGGCCGGGAGAACAAGGTATAAGGTCTGGTCCTGGCGGCCGTGATGTTGGCTTTCATTGAGTATGGCGACAAACACTTCATAATGAAATCCAGGACTCAGAGCTCTCTGGAGCGGTGACTTCACATCGTCGTCATCTGCCTTGGCGATTTCCTTGATGCCGAGGAGCATGGCTCTTGCACGACATCCCACACCAATCTGGGATATGGAACTGGTGGATGGCGAGAGAGCCATCGGGAAGGACAGACCTTGCACGGACATCCCACACCAATCTGAGATATGGAACTCAAGGGGGGAATAGAATATATGGAACCATCTTGCCAAGGGGAGATACTTGCACGACATTCCACACCTAATGGCCTCTTCCAAGGCCACGAGCCGAGGCCAAGGCACTCGGCGAATCCTATTACGTCTGCCAATATCCTTTCATGGCGTCTTCCAGCGCCAAGAGTTGAGTCTTCGGAACTCAACAAATCCCACACCAAGTAGTTTGAACAAAGAGGCTGTTTCATTCAGCCTGATGGCGTCTCTTCGGTGACGCCGACGAAATAAATGAACGACCAACCACGGAGGAAATCCATGAAGCCCGATTATCCGATCCTCAGCATCAAGATTCTTGTCAGCAGGATGGGAAGCGATTCAGACGACTTCTCCTTCCCCGGAAGAAAATCCCTTTCCTTCATTCCGCGAGAAAGATTCGTCTCTTGTCTTTCCCGCATGCAGGAAGAAGTGTCAAGGCACTACAACCGCTGCATGAGGGAGATGTTCATTACATTCGCCAGTTCCAACAGGCTCCGGCAGTCAGACGTAACCCGGTGCACGAAGCCCGTGACGCCGGTTCTGGGGGCGTACATACGCAATGGCCTCGCCTCGAAACTGGCTGCAACTTTCCGCAGGCGGGAGATGGCCTTCGCTTCGGCTAGGCTGCCTTCGGCTAACAGCAGCCTTCCCGTCCCGTTCTCCGCGGGATTCTCCCTAGGCATGACTGACAGGGAAGAGTTTGCAGTCTGTCTGCCACTTCCCTCATCCTTCCTAGGCATGGAAGGGAAGAATATCCAGGTTCCCCTCATCGTCTCTACGAAGTCCCGCGAGAAGCGAGTCATGAGACAAAGGAGGAAAATGGGCAGCGACTGGCACGGGAAGTCCACGGACGAAGTGGTGATGGGGCTGAAGAGCGGAAGATACATGTCTTCCTACTGCGAGGTGTTCTGCCGCGACGGCAGGATATGGATAAGCCTCTCCGTGAAGTTGCGGAAGGCCCCATGCCCAGAATGCAGCAGCGATATGTGGACCGAGACGAAAACGACCAGATGCCTCTCCTGCCACTCGACTGGGAAGGTTGTTAAGGAAGACGAGAAGGGTAGGAAGAGGACGATCTGCGAGGGCTGCGGCGAAAGCCATTTCGAGCCTCTCTATCGTTGCGGCAGTTGCGGCTTCAAGATTTACAAGGGCGGCCTTGACGAACTGAGCATTGTAGGTGATGGTCTCGATCCGGCCGTGACGGGCGGTATCAACTTCGGCGTCGGGAAGTTCGCCTGCTGCGCGACCAACTCGGGAGATGAACACTTCATCATCGGCGGGTCGGAGATTGTCAACCTCAACACGGAGTTTGCCGGCCGCCGCTGGGAGATGAGCAGGCAGAGCCGTGTCAACAGGGGGGGACGGGGCATTAAATACAAGTTCAGGCCCTACGAATCCATGTCCCGGCGCATGGACGAGAAGCGCAGGACCGTCATAAGGCAGATGGCTGCCGAGATAGTCCTCTTCTTCAGCGAGCAGCGGGCTTCCACCGTCTTCATGAACAGCATGAGAGGCGTCAAGGACTCCCCTGTTCCCTGGAATTTCTTCCAGATGTTCCAGATAAGGAACGTTCCTTATGGGGAGTTTATCGCTGCCATCAAGCACGCCCTCGCCAAGGAAGGCATCGCCAGCCTGTTCATTGACGAGAAGCAGTCGGAGGGCGAGAAGGTTGATTTCTTCGACTTCACTTCCCAGCTCTGCCACAGATGCGGCCATTGGAACAGGCACTTCACCTTCCAGTGGCGCCAGGAGAACGGCTTCCCGCCGTTCAGATGCAGCAGTTGCGGCAGAGAGTTCGACCCTGATTTCAATGCGGCCAAGCGCGCCTCCATGGGAGCAGATCACATCGCAGCTGTGGAGGGAATCGTGGCTCGCGACGAGTAAACTGCCACTTCCGCAGGCAAAAGCTGTGCTTTCGGGCATGGCAATTCTATGCGGAACAAACAAGGAGATCCTATGCAAATTCTTCCGAGATACTTCAGGTTCCGTGTCACGGGCCCCGAAGGAATTTTCAGGGCCCTGTCGAAACTCAAGTCCGTGACCGTCAACGCCTTCAACACAGGCGTTGTCAGGCGTTATCATGGCGAGACACCCTTCCTTCCGGAAGAGCTGTTCGGCAATCCCATGCTGCTCTCGGGCATGAAATCCCAGCTCGCGGAGATGTACGACGATGATGCCATCCAGAACGACCGCATCTCGCTTCCGACCCAGGCCTACGACAGGATGAGAGTGAGGTTCGAGTCCAAGCACGGCCTCATGCTAGAAAGGCGAGGCGACAGGTACGCGCTCCTGCTCGTCTTCCCTGCCTTTTCGATCATGGAAGGCGACAAGGGAAAACTGGCCGAATTCTCCGGAGAATCTGCCGAACTCTCTGTAGAGATAAGCGGTTCTGTGAAAAGGCGAGACGGAAAATTCCAACCTGCTTCTCATCTCACAGAAGTCGCCTCGCGCATCATGGATGGCACCTACATCAGCTGCCGGTGCGAATTCTTCCACCATAGGTATCAGGGGTGGGTACTGAATCTGGTAACGTACAATCAGGGCATCGACTGCCTGGAGTGCGGAGCGGACTCTTGGGAAGAGGCTGGCGAAGTTGTCGTGTGCATGTCATGCGGCCATTCTTACAGTCAGGAAGTATTCTCCCGGATGATGGCGGAGAACCTGAAGCCTCTGCCCGATGTCAGCTGCGGCATCATGATAGGGCTTTCGACTCCTCTCATCTTCTCTTCCACCGGCCACGAGAGGCGCAGTGTATTCCCAGGAGAGGCTGAGCACATGAGCGGCGTCATCAGGGCCCGCGTCATGTTGCGCCACAAGGGTAACTGGAGCAGCTGGGAAGAAAGGTGGGAAAAAGCGGAAGCTGGTTACAGAGAACGCGCCAGGAGAATCGCGGACGGCTGGCGGCGGGTAGTGTATGAACAGGGCGTGCGCAAGACGCGCGCCTCCTGCATCTGGATGCTGAGACATCCGGGAGAGTGGAATTACTTCACTTACAACCGGCTGCACTTCTTCGAGCCGTCCGATGTCATGGGAGAGGTAAGCAGTTGGCTGTCTTCCCCTCAACGGAAGCACGTGATGGAAGTGAGGTTCATGGACGAGGAGTTTACGGAAAGGCATGAAAAACCTTTCGACCCCAGCATGCTGTTCCGTCTCTGCCACTCCTGCGGCAGGCTGTATCCCTCTCTTCCCCATCCGCTGCCCAGAGACAAGCGCGGCCGGTTCCCTCTATTCGAATGCGTCTGCGGAACCAAGACGACGCTCGACGCCAATGCCGCCAAGAACCTTGCCGGCGGCGAGGAGACGATGGGAAAGATCGCTTCGCTGTAGAAAAACGGAAGGGCGGGCTTGAAAGGGGGCCCGCCCTTTCATGGCCTCTTCCAGGGCCATAAGTCGAGCTTACGAGACTCGACAAATCCCTGCTTAATTGTACTCTGGCCTCTTCCAGGGCCACGAGCCGAGGCCAAGGCACTCGGCAAATCTCTGACCTACTGACAATGTTCTGCAGGAAATCGAGTGAAATGGTCGAAAATCGTCGAATCCACGGCTCTTGCACGACATCTCACACCAATCTGAGATATGGAACCCGAGCATAAGGAGCCTCAAAGCGCACACCAAGACGCACTTGCACGACATCTCACACCAATCTGAGATATGGAACCGTCGTTCCCACTATCAGTCCCCACGCACTCAAGCACTTGCACGACATCTCACACCAATCTGAGATATGGAACCGAATCCACGTGCAGACTTGCCATGACCCTCACTAACTTGCACGACATCTCACACCAATCTGAGATATGGAACAGACATATTCAATTCGTCTGCTCGACGACCCCGCTACTTGCACGACATCCCACACCAATCTGGGATATGGAACAAGCTTGGCCTCTTAGAGGCTCGTAATTCTCTAAAGGCTGAACTCCGGTAACCGAGAAGCAATCAAGAACGCCTTCCCATGGCGTTCTCCCCTTCCTGCATAAGGAGAAGAACATGCGGAAAGCCGTTCCATTCATCATTGCAGTTCTCGTCCCCGTCGGCTGCATCATCGCGATGCAGAACGGCATCCACATCAACGGCCAGGACGGCCTCTTCTGCTTGTCAGCGTTCCTCCTATGGAAGCTTGTCAGCATGAAAAAGGTAAGAGAATGAGCATGCAGAACCCATTCAGCACGCCCGAGCTGGTTCAGGCAGCGAGGAAGGAGGCCGATACGCTGGTGGACGAGTTCCTGCAGAACCCGGAAGACCCGGAGGTCGTGAACGACATCCTGCACTGTGGGGACGCCGAGATGTATTCGAAGTCCCTGTCGCTGCAGATGCTTGCCATGGGTGGAGGGTGTACAGAACATGAGGAGTTAAGTGCGGCCGAGCTGGAGATTGCAGCAACCCGTCTGCAGGCGATGCTTCATACAGGAACGTTTCTGATGGAGCGGCTCGGGAGAGAGAAATTTCCCGAGGCGGCAAATATGAAGGACATCGTCAGAGCGTCCCATTTCATTGTTTGGAAGGCCCGTGACGATGTCGTTGAGATGCTCCATATGTCGGAGCAAGAGCCGGAGGAAGAAGTCGTCGGGACGGAAACGAACGAGGATGGGCCATCGGAGACATCGCTGACACCTCGGGCTGTTCTACTGTTTCTCATCCTGTTCGCCTGCATCGTCATCCTCATCAGGACATGCGGCTAGGGAAAGGAGTCACGAACACGGATTCATATCTCCCCATTTTCCAACCTTCTCCCCAGAAGAGAGCGGGAAATGAAACGCAAGTATAACTGCCCTGCATGTGGCGGCTTCCTCTCTTTGGATAAACAGGAGAAGAATGAAGAGGAACTTCAGGTTGACGCCACGTGCCGTGCCTGCGGATTCAGGGGAATGGCAATCCTCGCGATAAACAACGGCATCGTGAGATGGCCGGAGCGTATAAGATTCGAGAAGCTTGATGTACTCGTCGTGTAGCCAAGCGGAATTCACACTCACTCGCACAGTTGAATAGGGAGAAACATCATGGGGAAGGATGGCCTTACAGCCGGTGGAGTGCAGGTGTCGCTCAGGGCCGTGGTGGAGCGGCTTGACGATTTCATCGAGGAAGAAATCGAGCCGTCAAGGAGGGATGACGGCAAGGCAGAGGCCGCCTACAACCTCAGGAGAGGATTTGCCGCCAGATTACCCGGAGGCGGCGGCGACGTGACGGAAGCGTGGCCGCTCAAAAGGGCGGAGAGCTTCTGCAGGAGCTACGGCGGCACGGTGGAGGGGCTCCGGGGAGCTGAAGCATGAAGGCCGGGAAGCCGAAGGACCGGAAGGAAGAGAAGGGCAACGGCCGCGACCGCGCGTGCATCAGGCGCTCCAGCAGGCACGTGGCCCGCAACGGCAGACGCCACTGAGGAGGAAGCTCATGAACGCATCATTCGCTTCGCTCGTTACCCTCGACGCTCTCTTCGTCATGTTCTGCGGCCAGCAGCTCGTCAAGCCGGAAGTAAACATGAAGGTGAGGGACGACGACGGCGAGCGGCTTGTGAAGGCGCAGCTTCGGGTCATCGTGCCCTGCGAGATGAAGATGCCCGCGGACAAGTGGATTCTCGTGATGGAAGTTGTTGAGGACCCGGCCGGCAAACTCGTCGGCATAATGCTGAAAGGGAGGACGTGAGAGGAAGGAGAGCGCATCAACACGAGAGGAAAGTAGTTTGTTCATGAAGCACTGCCAGAGCAAGAAACCTGTAAGGAGGAAGAAGTCAGGAGACGTAGCAATATGGAAAGCATAGAGAGCTGGTGGCGGGTTTTCAGATACTTGCAGCAACGGCGACCCGGCAGGCCGGATATCGGATGCCCGACAAACAGGCTGATGACGTGTCTGATAACGGGCCGCGTCGGGAAAAAAGCCAAGGACAGGCTGAAGGCACATATCTTGGTGTGCGAGTCATGCCTGTTCTTGGTGGTGAAGGTCGCCATTTCACGATCCCAATGGGACAAAACTTCCGAAGAAGAGAAAGCACATGTCAGATGAGAAGGACAGGAGCTTCGCGAGAGGCATCGCGCACCACTTCAACAATGCCCTTCATGGCATCTTGGGGAATCTTCAGCTTGTCATGAAGCACGAGCTTCCCGAAGAGGCCGCGGAGTCAGTCAGGGTCGCTGATAAATCGGCCACGAGACTTGCCGCTCTTGTCAGGCAGATGCTCGACTTCATGAAAGCCGGGGACATCGCGCCGAGAGAGTTCCCCATATCGGGTGTCGGCAGGCTCATGGAAGACGAGTTCAAGAGCTTGGCCGGCCGTATCCAACTCATCATCGACCTCCCGGCCGTCGTATTCACAGGAGACGCCGACAAGATCGTACTCATGCTGCGCCTGCTTGTCCAGCGCTCGGTGGAATCGCTGGAAGGCAGGGAAAACGGTCGGATAGTAGTGAGCGCGTTTCCAACAAGAAAGGAAGTGTCCGGGAAACGCAGGGATTTCCTCGTCTTCAGCGTCACGGACAACGGCCCGGCCATTCACGAGAACATGCTGGGTCACGTCTTCGAGCCGTTCTTCAACCCGACGGAACCGAACATACCAGGCGACCTGAAACTCGCCACTGTCAGCGCGATAGCGGCAGCGCACGGAGGATGGGCCGAATGCAATTCGGGCAATGCGGGGGCCATGTTCTCGGTGTACCTGCCGGCGGCAAAGCAAGAACCGGCTACATCGGAGAATCACATCGGCTGAAAGGACACCGGCACTAAGAACGAAAAACGAAGTGATTGCAGTAAACGCAGTTCACATTGACGGAGGGAATTGAAGTGAAAGCAGCAAGAACAATATTCTGCATCGTCATCGCCGCCCTGCTCTGCGCTGTTTGGGTTTCGCATCTCCACAAGAACTGGATGGTTGGCCTTGTCGGCGGCGCTGGAGCCGGCTTCCTGGTGGACTTTTTCGCTTTTGTATTGCCGGAATCCAGGAACGACAGGAAGAGGTTCCGCAAGGTCTTCGGCTTCTATCCCAATCCTGGCGGTGATGCAGTTACGAGAGAAGCCGAGCTCAGGATCATCGGGCACAAAAGGGCAGTTCTCATCGAAGAGCTGGCCCGTGTGATGAGGATAATCGAACAGCTCGAGGCGAACTTCCGGATAACAAATTCGAATCGCGGGGAAATAATCGGAAGCCACACAAGGAAGTTGACGACTCAGCGAGAAGCGGCTTTTGCTATCCACCGGCAAATGGAGGAGATCGAGTGCCTGGCAATCAGGTTCGGGTACTGGGCCGCCCCTGAACCGAAGGTAGATGCGGTTGAGGCGCCGGCTCTGGTCACAGGCTCTAACGGCGACATCCCGAAGCCTGAGCCCGCCACAACTGTTTCACAACAGCCTCGGGTAGCCTGAAGCTGCCGTCACGAAAGGAGCATTCCCATGCTACTGTTCGCCGTCTTCGTCGTTGCTGTCGCAGTGCTCGCCCTCCTGTTCATATGGTGGGAAGAGCACAAGAGGAAGAGAAACAGGCAGCGCCCGTCGAGGATGTACGAGTAGAGAAGGCCGCGGATGAAGAGGGGGCCCCGGTAATCCTTTGTTGAGAGGCGAAGGATGTGGGACATGTGGGCGTCCGCCGGGGCCCTCCAAAACCGAAACCGGTAGTAGTGAACCGAAGAAAGGAGGCAGCTCTTGCCTACATAAGAAGAGAAGTTAACCCGAACGAGGAGAACACACCGTGTTCTACATCCTGAGCATGTTCATAGCAGCTGCGTTCTTCTTCTTCATGAGGTGGTATGGGAAATTCATCGCCGAGAAGGGCACTTCTTCGCTGCCGCGGCTCTTGGGCAGGAAAATCAGGAAGGCCGCCGCCGCCATCTTGGTGGTGTGGGCCGGACTTCACACCATTCTCGGCTCGGTGAACCAGATTCCGGCAGGCAATGTCGGCGTGGTCTACGAATTCGGCGCTATCGTCGACCAGGTTGGTGAAGGCCTGCAGTTCGTGGCGCCATGGAAGTCGGTGACAGTGGCCAGCATTCAGGTACAGGGTCACAAGTTCAATGACGCGAACAAAAACACTCTCACCGCTTTCAGTGAGGAGACACAGGAGGTCCTCATCTGGGCGACGCTCAACATCCGGGTGTCGCCAAGGGCAATCCAGGATCTGTACCGCACCGTCGGCCCGAACTACTTCGACATCGTGGTTGCTCCCCGCGTCGCCCAGAGCTTCAAGGATGAGACGGTGAAGTACAAGAGCGTTGACATTGCTCCGAACCGCGAGGGCATCCGCCAGAAGGTGCGTGAAAAGCTCGAGAGCGAGCTGAGCTCCGTGTATTCCATCGAGGTTGTCGACATGCTCCTCGACAATATCGACTTCCAACCCGGCTTCAAGGCGGCCATTGAGGCCAAGCAGATTGCCACCCAGCAGGCCCTGGAGGAGGAGCAGAAAGTTGTCAAGGCGCGGCACATGGCGGAGCAGGCCGTCGAAAAGGCCATTGGTGAAGGCAATGCCATCCTGGCAGTGGCTGAGAAACAGGCCGAAGCCAACCTGAAGCTCAGCCAATCCCTGACGCCGGCCCTGATCCAGTACACCATGGTTCAGAGGCTCAGCGACAAGATTGGGGTGATGATACTGCCGCCGGGTCAGAACTTCATCCTGGGCGCTGATGTCCTGAGGGGAGCTTCGATGGTGCCCTGAGCCCAACCTACCCACAGCAGAAAGGAGAAGATGAAGCCGAAAGGAGCCATGAAGGCGTCTTCTCTTTTTGCCTGATTTGTCAATTAAACGGGATGCAAAGTTATGGGCTTTGCATATGAAGTAGTCAAGAAACCTTATCTTTAAATAATTGGATATTAATATCATGTTAAGGTGATATTAATGGTGAAGGCAATTGTAGAGCTGAACGAACATGCAAACAGGGTTATCAATGTAGTAAAGGCCAAGTATGACCTTAAGGATAAGTCTGCCGCGATAAATACTATGGCTCTTCAGTACGAGCAGGAGATTTTAGAGCCCGAATTAAGACCAGAGTTTATCGAGCGCCTCAAGAAAACAGAGAAAGAGCCCACGAAGAAAGTAAAAGACTTTGCCAGAGAGTTTGATATTGAATGAGCTATGAGGTTGAAATCAGAGACCATCTATACGAGCTCTTCGAGAAAATGAAGAAAAAGGAAAGACAGAAACTAGAAATAATCAACAAAAAAGTCAAAGAAATCAGCGAAGAGCCTTATAGGTACAAGCCACTCAAGGCTCCGATGCAACATATGCGCCGTGTACATATAGCCGGAAGCTTTGTTCTCATATTCTCTGCAGATGAGAAAAGAAAAACACTTATTTTAGAAGAATTTACCCATCACGATGAGGCTTACAGGTGAATTGCAAAGCCAGAGTTCTTTCATAATCTGCCAGTAGTCCCACTACAATAGTCTTTAATATATTCGACTGACAAGTATCTGGTAACTGATATGTGGGGTGTGAGTCCCCTGACAGCCCTCCGAACTGAAGATACATCCATTACCTTCCAGCCGCGACGAACCTAAATAGATTCCGTGGTTGGCAGGACATCAAAAACACCCGCGCCCCACAGGGACGCGTTGATGCACCGCCGCGAGCCGGCTGAAAGGAGATGGAATCACCTCCGGAACGGAATTCATTTTTCATATTCCAGATTACGTCAAATTCGTCCTGAAACGCACGAAGGACACTGGAAAGACAAATCCTATAAGAGAGAATCGGCATTCAAGTCCGTTCTTCTAGAATGCTGCTCTCATTTACCAGAGATGAACGAAAGGAAGGCGAACCGTGAAAAAGATGGCCAACATTGTCCTGTCAATACTCGCGGTCACAGGACTTGACGCGATGAGGACAGACGCTTCAGCCCAGACACAATCTGGGATGACTATCACGACAAATTTTCCTGACACGCTCACGACAGGTATAGAGTTTTTGAGTGTGTATATTCAATCTGGCACAAGCGTATCATGCAGATACTCTTATACCACGGATTCGTACAACTCCATGGACCCCAGGACGACTCTGAAATACGGTCCATACATCTGGCTTGTTTCAGGATTCGCCTCCGGCGAGAACACTATCAATGTCGCCTGCATGGACAACAGAGGCAATGAGGGGAAGCTGACAATAAGGTTCTTTGTTGGACCGCTACTGTCAACGAATTTCCCCAAAATTATCACGACAACCAAGGCTTTGTTGCACGTGAATGCCACTTCCGGCTTCTCATGCAGATACTCCACTGAAACGGACTCCTACGACTCCATGGAGGGTGTAACGTTAACAAACTCTCCATACGTATGGCTCATCACAGGCCTGACGAACGGCGAGAAGACGGTTTACGTCGCCTGCACGGATGGCAGGGGCAATGAACACAAGCTGACGGTGAGGTTTGTCGTGGACATACCTGGACAGGGAAGTCCAGTCTCTGGCGCCGGGGGCGGCAGGCAAGTACCTCCTTCGGAGCGCGGAATCATTGTCGCCAAGTTCGATACTGTGTCCCTCAACGGCTCTGTAACTACGGACGAGATAAGCTACAAGGTCTTGGTGCCGAGAACTTCGGTTCCACTGAACCAGACATTCCCGATCAGAATCCAGATTCTCGGGGCCGACCGTTTGTTCGAAAGAGGCAGTCCCAGGAGGATGCTGATTCCCGGCGGGTTGGCCGTGTATGTATACGACGACGCGGGATACATGGCAGCCCCATCAACCATGCGGGTTTACAACTCATATACAAAGTCTTACGAAGACATCAGGCCTCCCGAGCCTTTGGAAGAGGCTATTCTGGGGTTCGTGCGTGGAGGGCTGGGACTTTTTCTGGGCGTAGCATCGACATTGGTAAACGTGCACGGGTTCGGAATAGCCGCGAATCTCGCGTACCATGCAGGCCAGGCTGCAGGCACGGCTCTTCTTGGAGAGAGCCCAAGGAGCACAGTTGAAAAGCAGAACCGCCTTCTGGAGATAGAAAGATATCTCGACAAATATGAGATACCGGTCTATTCAACACGGGTTGTGGATACAGGGGGATTTGAGTTCGAGGTCCCCCTTTCCTTCAGCAGGAGACAGACGTCCGTCTATATAGCAATAGGCCAGGTGATGACATCACGCAAATGGTATGATTCCCGTCTCGGGCTGGAAACCAAATCATATCCACCCAGGCTTATCATACTGCCCCTGGACAATTTGCGTGACCTGAGTTCCCCGCCGCCTGCAGGTCGTATGGCTGCGATAGATGCATCTCCTGACAATGCAGCTTTTTCAGACAACCCGGCGTCTAGTGGCCTGTCCAATTCCCCGAACCCCTTCAACTCCTCGACGCAGATCACCTTCAAACTGGACGAGGAGCAGGATGTGACACTCGAGATACGTTCCATGACCGGCCAGCTTGTCAGGACGCTCGTCGATTCGAGGATGGAAGCCGGCATCCACGCCATTCATTGGGACGGAAAAAACGGCGCTGGCGACAACGTGGCATCAGGTATCTATCTGTGCCGGCTGAAGGCTGACAATCGGACAACAATGAGTAAGATGACACTGATCCAGTAATCGGCGGCATGATATTCATGAGGATGTCACAGGCCGCGTCTGACGGAAATCCTGCCGCCCTTAGCCGAAAGGAGGTGCGTCAAGCCCATATAACATGATATAACATGACGCCTGTCAATTTTTGTGGAGCTATAGGCTCCGTAGGCCTGAAAGCAGAAATCCCAGTCAGACGTGGTGAAATCGGAGATTCGGCATGAAGAGCACCACTCTGAACCAGACCCGTCGCACCCGGCACATACCATCGCACGACGTCCTGAAGAAGGTGACGGTGCAGGGCCCGGCGGCAACAGCCCATCCGACAAGAAGGCAGCAGACGAGGTGACGTCTCCGGCGATGACCTCCAACAACAGGAGCCTGCGCACGGCCGAGGACCGTGTAGGCAGGTGCTGAACAGGCAGGGAGCTTCTCGGCTACCTCATAGGAGTTCCCTGCCGGTGTCCGCCTCAACCCCAACAGGAGGGCTAGAACCGCACGGCGGGCGTGAGACCACAGACGCATTCCATATACGCGTTTGCATTCCGCAGGATTCAACCTAAGGCAGCCGCAGCTGAAGGTGAATCACATCCGATATCCCCATCGGGTTTTGCAGAGGGTCTCATGCCCAGGGCAGGGCCGGAATGTCAATGGCAGAAAGTTCCCGGTACATCCGGCCCTGCCCACAAAATCCGAAAGGAGTTCAACCTCACAGAATGGGACATAAGAGAAACAAAGAGGAAGAAAGCGAAAAAATTCCGCAGGAAAATGGCGGAGCTGGACGTGGAGATTGACAAGGCTCAGGCTGCCGCCATGAGAAGCCTCGCTGACATCGAGCGTCTTGATAAGGAGATGGAAGAAGACAGCCCTGAGTGGAGGGCGTTCCTAGAAGAGGTCGATGCCAAGGCATAGTCCAGGAAGAGGGCTTCCTGAGTATAGTCCGGCATGGGGTTGCGGATCTGACCCATGCATTCAGCCGAGGACAACAATCCGCTGCCGCAGTTGCAGTTAACACTCACTAGGCAGGGAGCTTCTCCTCGGCCAGATCGTTGACACGATCCCACCGGCCGGGAAGAGACTGCTCAACTGAGGGCCTGCCGCGCGCCGGAGAGCCATGCGATTCAATTCTCCGGCTGCAGTTCACCGGTTAACCGTTCGTGAAAGGGGGTGAGTCCAAAGGGCACTCAAGTAAGGCCCACTGCATCCGCAAGGATGTACGGTCGCTCGTCGAGATACAGACCGAAGACGCCTGATAATTCCCGCTAGCGAAGATGAGGAGCCACAAGACCACTCTTCGGCTCCAAGAAGTCTTCCAACAGCCGGATTAGAAGGCGTCTCATGACGCGGAGGAACCGCCATGCTGTCGAATTATCCGAACCCGTTCAACAGGATGTTGGGCACCGGCTACATCGACACCAAGAGCTTGGTGTTCCATCCCGAACGGCGCGATGAAATCAGCCTCTTCACCAAGCTGGTGACGTCGGCGTAGTTTCTGCATCAAGCCGACAAGAGGCAAGCAGAAGAAGGCGGGCGGAGCTCTCATGACAATGCCATGGAAGGCTTGTATGCAGTTTTGAGAGCCCCGCCCGCCGAGTTTTCTTGCTGTATACCGCACCAAGGATATGGGTTCGAACACAATTCCAGAAAATGAAGGAGAATTTTCTATGATGGTTCTGCGGGCGGCAAACCATCAACCCCCAACAACGAGGTAGAAGCCATGAGCAAAGAATGGCACATCATCAGCGCAGAAACAGACACAACCGATGCGATGGCAGTGGGCGTTGCCAATGCCTTACTGCCAGGCCCGGATGTGGAACCGATCAAGACCTACACAGTGGAACACGAAGGATCCGGGGAAACCCGGCAGGTCGTCGCAAGGGACGAAACCCAGCTCGGCGAAAAGATCGCTGAGGGGGAATTCTGGAAGTAACGTTGTACCTGCCGCCCGCAGCACAGACGCATTATTAATAGAGTCTGCAGGCTGAGTATGAAGACGTACCCCCCTCATTTTTGTCCACTCACCCCCATTTGCGTCGGGAGAACGTCAGCGAACGCTCTCCCTTTTTTTGTTCATTCTGTCAATTTAAAGGGATATAAACA
>CAYJVT010000011.1:22034-27347 GCA_964373695.1 uncultured archaeon
CAGCGAACGCTCTCCCTTTTTTTGTTCATTCTGTCAATTTAAAGGGATATAAACAGGGGCTTTGCACAAAAACTTCCCGCCATCGGAAATAGTTCCTTCACTACTCGGGCTATGATGATGCGGAAACCATAAATATATGTACAATATATATTATGTGAAATACAATAAATTATCTTTATTCATATAGTATTGAGGCTACATTTGACTATTAATTATAGAACTACAGGAATCTTTATATATTACTAGGTCTACATTTAACTATGAAAATCAGAGACCTGCTGAAGAAACTCGAAGGAATTCATACAATCAATACCGTGATGGATACACTTAGCGTAAGCAAGGAAAAAGCAACTTACCATATATATCGGCTAAGAAAATACGGATATGTCAAAACGAAAAGACTGAGCAATAATACAAGAGTGTATTATATTTCTTTTGAAAATAAATTACAGGGCTTTGATTATCGCGAGATAATTAATTCATATTCTCCCGTAAAAATATCAACCGCGCAAACATACAAAATTTACGGGAAAGAACCAACTCTGGAGGAAACTCTGATTTATGCCATCAAGACGGGAAGCCTCAGGACAATTCTTGCTGCATTAGCATTATTCAAAAAAATCAATAACTGGAGCGAATTGTACAGATTAAGCAAAGAAAACCATATAGAGAGGCAGGTCGGGGCCCTGTACGACTTGGCGAGAAAGCTCATGAGGACAAGAAGAATGACAAAGAGATTCAGAACTGCCGCCCTTCCAAAAGAACAATACAGTTTTGTTTATATCATATCGGGTTTAAAATCCAGAGACTTCAGAGACATCGAGACAACGTGGAAAGTCTACTTGCCATTCAACAAAAAAGACCTGGAGGATTATGAATGATAACAGTGGAAGAACAGCAAAAATTGTTCCTCAGCGTGTCAAGAAAACTGAAGAAAAAGATGACAGTATATGCAATAGGCGGCACCGCGATGACGTTTCTGGGCATCAAAGATGCTACGCTTGATATAGACCTTGTTTTTGAAACCAATGAGGACAGGGAAGTGTTCAAAGACGCCATTAAATCTATCGGGTATCAGCCGACCGACCCCATCGTCGTATACGGCGTCAAAAGAGACCTTCCTGAAATGCTTGCTTTGGGCGAAAGCAGATTTGATTTGTTCGTTGTCAGTGTTATAGACTTTATATTCTCTGAAAAGATGCGGGAGAGAGCTGCCCAGATACATCAATATGATGAAAACCTGATATTAAAAATCGCTGATTTACACGACATTATTCTTATGAAATGCGCGACGGAAAGGCTCAAAGACAAGGACGATGCAAGAAAAATAATAGACAGTATGAAAATCAATTGGGCATTGATAATCGAAGAGGCCAAGAACCAGACTAAGCTTGGAAAACCAAAAGCTGTATTCGAATTGGGGTGTTTTTTGGAGGACCTGAAAAAAAGTACAAATGTAAATATACCGAAACCCGTCTTGGACGAATTGTGGAAACTTCTGAAAAAGCAAACAAAAGAAAGAAAATAACGAAACAAACAGATGACAAAAATATTGACGCAAGAAAAACCTGTCAAACCCGGATGAAAAACTTCACGGCGAAACCGGAACAGCTGTTGCTGCTTTCTCTTTTTCCTGCCTTTCCCCGAGGCGCCTTATGGCATCTGCCATGTATTCTGCATTGCCGTCCCGGACGCCTCTTGTGGCCATTAGGGCCGCCATCCCGTATATCTCCCCCAGTTCTTCGGGAAGGGCAAACATACCAAAATTTTTCCTGTACCTTTCCAGCACTCTTTCTTCCTGGTCAGGGTCATAATCGCCGTCGTCGTTTCTGGCCTTTAACTCTATTACAGACCTTCCCTTGAATACCCTCTCCGCTACAAAATCAGCAATGTGCCTGTCGTCCAAAGAAAGCTCCTGCCTACTTATTCTGAGCTTATCAGCGTAGTTCATTGCCTAGAATATAGACGCAGTCTTTTTAAGTTCTTCTGAGACCTATCGGAATTTCCTCGTCCACTTGATTATCGTCCACCTGCTGACCTTCACGCCGTCCGCCTTCAGGCGTCTCTGGACCTTCGAGGAACTTTTTTCCCGTTTGTAAAGAGAGACAGCCTTCAATATAGTCTGCTCCGGATACCTCATGCGCTTGAAGGAGCCCGGAGTGAACTTCCTGCCGCAGCCGTTGCACAGGCGCAGCCTTGTCTTCCCCTTCATGTTATAGCGCCAGCCGCGCCACACCGTTTCCTGGCTTCCGCAATACGGGCATTTCACAAATACAATATGCTCCGGATTCTTATATATTTCCGGACAATAACGGAAGATGAAATTCTCCTTCAATTCAATGGAGATCGAAGTGCCTGAAGGCTTGTACTATCCGGCGGAAGACTCGATGCTTCTTGCTGACGCCATAGAGACGCTTGAAATGAAAGGAAAGAAGGTCCTCGACATGGGATGCGGTTCGGGCTTTCTTTCGCTTCTCTGTGCGTCAAAAGGCGCCGACGTCACCGCTGCAGACATAACAGAGGAGGCGGTGGAGGCGACGAAGGCGAACGCGCAGGCCAACGGCCTCAAGGTGAATGCCATCGTGTCAGACCTTTTCGAAAAGATAAATGGCAGGTTCGATTTCATCATCTTCAATCCTCCGTATCTTCCCAGAGAGGAAGACGAGGAAGGGCACGTCACTTACACCGGCGGTGCGACCGGGAGGGAAGTGATAGAAAGATTCATAACGCAGTGCATCTCTTGCCTGGAAAAAGGCGGAAGTATATTCATGCTCATATCATCTCTGACAGGGAAGGAGGAAGTTATTGCGGCCCTGAACGAGGCCGGATTTTCCGCGAAAATAACTGCGAAAGAGAGGCTGGACTGGGAGGAGCTTATCGTGGTAAAGGCGCAAGATGCCTCTTAGGTCTGCCGCGGCTGTCGAAAAGATTCCGGCTGTTATGCATGTTGTGGACGGCCGCCTTTATCCTGAGGAACCTGTCCGGAATACCGTCCGATATGTGCATGAGATACTCGTCAAGGGCGCGCCTCACGTAGCGGCCGGCCTCGCATCCGTCCAGGACGTGTTTCTGCTCCCTTGTTGTCGCCATATAGCGGACAGTGTTGCCTTCCTCCACTGCCGTCACCATTTCCTGCATGATTCCATAGACGGGCTCGTTTTTCATCCCCTTATTCTCGTGCAAATGCTTAAATGTCCAAAATCCAATTGCCAAGACCGGATTTTGACATACAAATCCACTGTTTTAAATCTGCAGATTCCACTGCTTTTGCTCAAAAGACTTTTTCAAAGTCTTTTGGCAATTCGAGAAAGCTACGCTTTCTACGAATCAAGCAGTGGTTAAAAGTGGAATCTGAGATGCTCAATGAACTTGTTGTATTTTAACAAGCCACCGTCTTCAGACGGTGGTCATTGACAAACAATGGATTTTTAAAAACAATAGCCGAATCAATATTTATGCCAGTGAACGCGCCGGCGGAATACTTCACGGCGGAGAGCAAGTTCCATTCGGCGAAGAGCAGGGAGGAAAAAATAGCGGCGATGGAGGAGATGATACGCCTCATGCCGCGCCACCATGGCAGCGAGACCGCTATGGCGCAGCTGAAGCAGAAGCTCGCGAAGCTGAAGAAGGAAGGGGCGGCAAAGAAGAAGGGCGGCGCCAAGCTTGGCGTGACGAAGGAAGGCGAGGCCCAGGTCTGCGTCGTCGGCTTCACGAATTCCGGAAAATCGACGCTGCTGAAGGCCCTGACGGGAGCATCGCCCTCCATAAGCGGATACGCATACACGACAACCAGGCCGGAAGTGGGAATGATGGATTATTCAGGAGTAAAGATACAGCTCGTGGAGATACCTTCTACATTCCAGCCTGTGGACATCAGCATATGCAGGACTGCCGAGCTCGTGCTGCTCCTTGCCAAGAGCGGCAGCGAGCTGAAGGAGCTCGAGGAGCTCATGAGGAAAAATTTCATACGGACAAAAATGATATACGCCAACCCGTTCACCGAGCCGGTATCCGACATAAAGGAAAAGATATGGGATGCGCTGGGCCTCATAATCGCGTTCACACGGAAGAGCGTTAACGGAAGGAAGGTGGATTCGGCCATGGCACTCCCTTCGGGTTCCAATATACAGGACTTCGCGAAGCGCATCCACAAGGATTTCGTGAGGAACTTCCGCTTCGCGCGGCTATGGCGCAACGGCATGCTGAAGCAGGTCGGCCTTTCCTACACCCTGGAACATGGCGACATAATCGAGATACGGGTCAAGTGAAATTCCTATCCTATTGTATATTTTATCTTTACAGGTATTCTATATGCCCTGAATATTTCGATGAAGACCGGATAGCTCTCAACTGGTATTTCAATAGAGCCTTTTGCAAGCTTTGTGCCATTGTATTTTTCCAGCATTCCAAGATATTTTCTTCCATAATGATCGTATCCGAATATTTTCTTGTTTATTGTAACTCTTTTTGAGTGCGGTTTTATATTCTCCCACAAAAAAATTACACTCTTTGATTTTTCAGGCATTTCACTGTATCTTCCATACAAAACAATCCCGTTTATTATTATGCTTGATTTCAAGTCTTTCCACTCATCTATCTTTCCCAATATAGGTTTTATTTCATTTTCAATTCCGATAAGCTTCCAATATCTGGTAAATTTTATGGATTTATAGAATCCTTCCTTAATTTTTTCAACTTTTTTTTCCAATAACTTTTCCTTTCTAAATATATCCACAAATATGTCTACATCGCTTTTTTTTGTAGATTCGCCTCTTGATACGCTACCAAAAAGTATTACAGACTTTACATTTTCAGAATCTTTTCCCAATTTTGACATTAAGAATGACGTAAAATCCATCGCATAAGCTAATATTTCATAATTCATCAAGACCAGCCTCCTTTATTTTCAATATTAAAAAGTTGAAATCATCGATTACGCTCCGTATAACCCTTTCTGATTGGTGTTTTCCGTAACATAAGATATTTCTTTTATTTTCTATCCTAGTCATAATCTCCAGAATTTCTTTTTTATTTGGAAAATCAAAATTCAGTTTTTCTTGAGTAGTTCTTGTAGATGAAAACCAGTCATGTTTTATAGATGCTCCGGGGTTTATCAGACTTTTTTTATGGAGAAGCATTTCAAGCATATCACACATAGCAGCTGACGTATGAAACCTGATGCTTCTTTGCCTGTCTTCAATACCCCTTTCTATGCATTCTTTCAGTGATTCCAGACTTTCTTTCAGATTCCTTTTATGGGATTCTATGTTCATGATTTCACCTGTAACTAAATATATTTACATGTGTAACTAA
>CAYJVT010000011.1:27447-28897 GCA_964373695.1 uncultured archaeon
TTACATGTGTAACTAAATGCGTTAAAACCGTTTGATAAAGGATTTATAATAAGAAAATAAATACGTATCATGAACCTAGACAAATTCTTCTCGGCGAAGAGCATAGCCATAGTGGGTGTATCGCCGGATCCTACCAAGGTCGGCCACATAATATTCAGCAACTTCATAGACGCAAAATACGGCGGCAGCGTGTACCCTGTAAACCCGCACATCGACAAGATACTCGGGCGAAAGTCGTATCCTTCAGTGCTCGACATACCGGACAAGGTGGAGCTTGCCATAATAGCCGTTCCTGCCGAGGCTTCGCTGAAGGTCGTGGAGCAGTGCGGCAAGAAGGATATAAAGGACATAATTATGGTAACGGCCGGCTTCCGCGAGGTGGGCAACTACGCTCTGGACAAGAAGCTGGAAAAGCTGCTGAAGAAATACAAGATAAGATGTGTAGGTCCGAACTGCCTGGGTTGCTTCGACGCCCACACAGGGCTTGACACTTTGTTCCTCCCGCGCTCGAGGCTGCAGAGGCCGGGAAAAGGCGGCATCGCTTTCATCTGCCAGTCCGGCGCAGTGGGCTCCGCGACGATGGACCTGGCCGCGAAGGAGGGCTACGGCTTCTCCAAGTTCGTGAGCTACGGGAACGCGATGAACGTTGATGAAACAGATATGCTTGAATATTTCGGCAACGACCCTCAGACGCGTGTCATCTGCATGTACATAGAAGGTTTGCGCGACGGGAAAAAATTCCTGAAGACGGCGTCGAAGATATCCGAAAAGAAGCCCGTGATAGCGATAAAGGGAGGCGTGACTTCGGAAGGCAATAAAGCCATACTTTCCCATACAGGCGCGCTTGCCGGCTCGGCCGAAGTGTATTTCGGCGCCTTCAGGCAGGCCGGCGTCACGAAGGCCGATACGCTGCAGGAGCTATTCAATTATGCCAGGATATTCGACAAGTCCGTATGCGCCTGCGGGCCCCGCATACAGGTCATCACCAACGGAGGCGGCTACGGCATACTGAGCACCGATGCCATAATAAAGAAAGGTCTTCAGATGGCCGCTCCTTCTGCAAAGACTTTGAAAGAGCTCCGCAAGCGGCATCCCAAGGTCATCACAAGCAACCCTATAGACCTCCTCGGCGATGCGTCGACGCAGATGTACAAGGACGCGATAGAGCTTTGCCTGAACGACAACAACATAGACGCCATCATAGTGATAACGCTTTACCAGACACCGCGTCTCGGGACCGATGTAGTTGGCAGCATAATAGAGCTGAACAAGCTCAACAAGAAGCCGATAATCACCGTGTCCACCGGAGGCGAGTTCACGCGCACCCTGAAGACGGAAATGGAGAAGAATGGCATCCCGTCATACGATTACCCGGACGAGGCTGTGAGCTCGATGAAGCAGCTCGTTGAATACTGCAGAGGAAAAGGAATATGCAAATAATTTAATTTAC
>CAYJVT010000012.1:0-22842 GCA_964373695.1 uncultured archaeon
GGGGACTTTCTACCTCAGATAAGAAACGAATTTGACAGGAAATATAAATGAAAATTATTTTCTTTCGAATCTGCAGATTCCACTGCCTTTGCTCAAAAGAATTCCTTGAATTCTTTTGGCAATTCGAGAAAGCTACGCTTTCTACAAATCAAGCAGTGGTTAAAAGTGGAATCTGAGATGCAAGGAAGAGCTGTGCTCTTCCGACACAGGCAGACTTTCAGTCTGCCATGTGCTCAATGAACTTGTTGTATTTTAACAAGCCACCGTCTTCAGACGGTGGTCATTGACATTTAGGCAGCATGTCCAGGCGTTCACGCAGCTTACAGGATGCGCGAGATAAAGATACTTTCTCTATGACTGAGTAAATCCATCCTTAGGAAAGCTTTAAATATAATTAAAGTATAATTATATTTGGTGATAATGATGGAAACAGTTGTAAAGCCGAGAAAATGGGGGAATTCTATAGGAATAGCGATACCGAAGGATATAGTCGAAAAAGAAAAAATTACACTGAAAGACGATCTGGTGGTGGATATACGAAAGAAGCGGAATGTAGAAGAAGTGAAGAAATTCTTCGGTAAATTCAAGTTCAGCCAAAGCACGCAACAGATAAAGGATGAGATGCGCAAGGGATGGGAATGAATGACTACATATTTTTATGACAGCTATGCGGTCATAGAGTATTTCAAAGGCAACCAGAAATACGTCAAATATTTCGAGCAAAATGACGGGGTATTAACCCACATGAATCTTATGGAAATCCACCACCCCATTCTAAGGCAATTTTCAGAAAAAGATGCTGATGATGTTGCAAAGACATTCAGCCAATTTATTTCAATACCATCACCGGAAGAAATCATTGCAGCATCGAAATTCAGGCTTCAAAATAAGAACATATCATTTGTGGATGCAATTGGATATATTTGCGCAAAAAACAATGGCATAAAATTCCTTACTGGAGACAAAGAATTTGAAAAATTTTCGAATGTGGAATTTGTGAAATAAAAAATATATTATTTCTTATTCATTTCCATTCTTGGCAGCCCGTGCAGCGTTCCCATATCTGTTCCGTCAAGAAGATACGCATGAGCGCTTCGCGCCACAAGCAATTTTGCTATCGGGCCTATGAAACGCTGCTCATTCACGATGGAAGCGCCGCACAGCTCGTTGAATGCCGGCATGATAGTGAGTTCTTTGCCGTCCTTCAGCATGCCTTGAACCCACGCCGGCTCGATATATATGGCGCCCATCTCGTCCTTCAGCTTCACGTGAGGCTGGTTGTGGCCTATGATAATATGGCTTTTACGGGTTTTGACGTTCCTATGGCCGTGCGTCAGGCAATAATCGCCTATAGTGACGGATTTCCTGACAGGCACCTTCCCTATCACCGTCTCTATGGAGCCGTCGTGGTTTCCCTTCACTATGACTATGTCGCGGAACTTCACGATGGAAAGGAAGTCCGGAACTTCCTCCGCCTCCCTTGGAGTGGCGTGGGTGATTTCGTGCTTCACGTCGCCGAGTATCACCAGGCGTTTCGTCCGCGTCCTTCTTTTCAGGATGTTGACGCGCCCGGCCATCCCGGCGACCTGAGACGGCAGCGAGACGCCGTTCTCCCACATCCCCCCTGTTATGCCTATGTGAAGGTCAGTTATCACGAGCGAGGCGCCGAGCTTCATTGCCGGGTGGTTCCTCACAAAACTTGCCGAGAAGCTGCGCTTCCCGGATTTCGCGGCTTTCATAATCCTTATAAGACAGGAAAATCATTATAAACCATGAAAAAAGTGGCCTTGGTTGCTATTCTGATTCTGACATCTTTCGCGCTTGCCAGCGAGGTCAACGTAGGGAGCATAGATATAGTGAACGGCACGCTGGTTACGATGGACATAGGAGCGACGCCTTACGGCGGGATAAACGGCAGCATCCGTCTTCGGTTAGGAAGCAGCGAATGGTACCCAGATTCTGTATGGCTGCTCCCTGCGGGCACCAACACCGGCGACTTCAACTACACCGGGCGCACTTACAGGCTGCCCACCAGCATGAACATGACGAACAACTGCATCTCCAGCATATACGAGTCCGAAAGTGGATACGCTTTCAAGGCGACGGTGAAGGAGCAGGGAAAGTTCTGCATACTTGCCGACTCAGGGAGCTACAGGATAACGGCTGAGTACTGATGAAGAAAGTTATCATAGCCGCTTTCGTGATAACGCTTGCATTGTCGGCGGCAATAATAAGCCTGCGACCGACAGGAATGCTGGTTTCTTCCGGGAGCGGGGAAAAGGAAAGGATGACGGTCGATGTCGGAAGCGCCGAAATAGAAGCCGGGAAACTGGAATTTATGGATATCAACTTCGATTTCGCCATGAAATCTATATAAAGGGGCCGGAAAATAAATATCATAAGGTAATCTGAATGAAGAAAGGTATAACCCCCGTAATAGCGATAATACTTCTGCTTCTTATCACAATATCTATGGTAGGCTTTGCCTTCGTGTGGTTCTCCAGGGTCGCGCAGACCGCCACAGAGCAGACCGAGAAGCAGCTCCAGAGCGACCTCAGCAGGCAGGGCAAGAAGATAGCGATTGACAACCTGCAGCTTTCCACGGGCGTTCTGGAAGGCAGCGTCTCGATAAGGAACATAGGAACTTCGAACATCGCTGCAGGTGACATAAAGCTCTATGTCAACAACGCCGTGCAGGTCGGTTGCGACTCCCTGGCGCTGGCTGCAGGCGCGGTGGGCTCATGCGACATAGATGTAAACACATGCAATTCCGATTCCGGAAACACGCTCAGGGTGACGGCTCCAGGCAACCAGGACCAGGTCACCTGCGGAACAGGTCCTGGCGGAGCAGGCGGAGCAGGCGGCGGGCAGCAGCAACAGGGCGGCGGCGGGCCACCGCCACCACCATGAGTTGGATAATATGAAAATAATTTTAGTCGGTCTGGTGCTTTTAGTGGTATTGATAGCCGGATGTGCCGGAAACACCCGGACAGCGGAACAGAGCACGCCCGATTCCAACGTGCCGGCAGCGCCTTCAACGCCGTCCGATACCGGAGGCAGCGCGCCCTCAGCGCCGGGCGGAGCGCCCTCGGCACCCGGAATTCCCGGATAAAGTTTTATAAACAGACCAAGTGAAAGATAAAGCAGAGTGAAAAAATGAAAAAGCAAAAAGCGAAAAAAACTTCCCGGAACAGCAGATATTTTCTCGAGGCCGGGCTTGTTGCCGTTCTCGTGGCGGGCGCCTTCGCATTCAGTGCTTATGATAATTTTGTCTCAACCGGCTATTCTCTTCAGAGGTTTCCCGGCATTTCCCTCACCGCTTCTTTGCCATCATGGGCGACATGGGCAGGAGTGCCTTGGAGCCTGTTCAATTCGAATGCCATTGCCAACATAAACGAGAACGAAACGCTTATCCTGGCCGTCCCCGACCCTGCTGCTTACAACGAAGGCCTGAAGGATGTGAATTTCAACATAACGGCGCAGGGAGATTATATATGGAAGACGGGATGGCTGTATAACGGAACAAAATGGGTACCGTTCACGTTTTCCGCCAATGAAATTCTGGGCGGCAGCAGCCAATATTATTCGAGCGGATGGGTCACTAACGCATCCATCGCAACGGTAAACAGCCAGAGCAATTCCAACCTGAGCAGGCTCAAGCCAGGAGGCTACTGGTTTGTCGCCTACACCTGCCAGTACGTCAACAGCCAGTGGAAGTGCGGATGCCGCACGGCAACCGACTGCGGAAAGTGGCAGCTGCAGAATATGATAATAAACAGTTCATCGAACCTTGCAGTCAACACAAACCTGTTTGACGACTACCTGAACGCTCCGGAGGCAGAAAGGCCACTCCTACAGGAGCAGATTACCGGCGGGCGGACAGTTGTAGTGCCTTCCGTATCGGCCTTGCAGGCCGACTTTAGCGGAAACAGAGTAGTGGACTACGATGATTTCTTCCAGTTCGCGGACGTCTTCGGCAAGACAGTGCTGGAAAACCCGGCATGGCAGAAATTCGATCTTGACGGCGACTTTACGGTGGACTTCGAGGATTTCTTTGCATTCGCATCCAGATTCGGCCAGACTGTCTAGGAATGTTTCTAGTAATTTTATCTGACATGGAATGAAGATAATTTATCATACTTTCTGCATCTGTTTCCATGCCCGGCTGACTTCTTCCTGCAAGCCTTCTGGCACATTCTTCTTCAATTTATTGAAGAAAAACTCCACGCGCTCCTCCCTGTCCGGATTTTTTGTGACAGCAAGCGCGCCGTTCGCTATCTCATAGACCGGCCACAGAAGGCATTCAGTCGCAAGCTTGGCCACCTCTATGGTGTTTGACGGCTCGTATCCCCATGACGGATTCGGTGCCAGGATTTCAATGAATGAAAATCCATTGTTTGAATACGCTTTCTTCAGCTTCGTCATGTAGTCGTTGTAGAAGGCCACTGAGGCAGTTGCTGCATAACCGCCCACGGCCGGGGCAAGCTGCCTGAAGTTAATCATGTTGTTGTAGCACACGTAGATGACATTTTCGTCCATGGAAACCAGGGACGGAAGGTCTCTGACGGACGAGTCCCTGTCCGCGAATACGACGACCTTAGCCTTGTCTTGAAGGGCTCTTGACAGGCCCTGTGCGAATGCGGCAGGCTTCCTGGAAACGACGAAAGGGACGCCAGCGTTTCTGGCAGCCACAGTGACGGGACCGGATGCGATCACTACAATGTTGTCAACAGCCTGGATGGCCAGCTTCAGCGCGATAAGCTCCCCTGAGCCCGGAGCAAGGGATGCGCTGCCGAATACCTCCTTGCTGAGGCTGGAAATGTTGAAGCTCTTCACCTCTTCCTCCACATTCCTATATTCAAACGGCAGTTCCTTCTCTTCCATAACTATCACTTCTTTTCCATGGCTTCCCTCAGGCTTTTCCTGAAGCCCTCGACCCTTGAAAGCATTTCCTCCACGCGCTTTTCCAGGAGGCCTTCCTGACCTTCCATGTAATACCACGTCGAATACTCGAGGTATTTCCTTTCCAGGCGGGCGCGCTTCACCCCAAGCCCGCGGCGGGAGCATATGAGGAAGAGCTCGTTGTGCTTCGGGAACCTCTTCTTCACTTCCAGCACCGGCGCGGGGCCGTTTTCCTCCAGGAATTTCATGAAAGCCGACGGGTTCCCGGCCTCTGGCTTCCTCAGCCCCTTCACCCAGTGGTATGCGCATGAGTACGACACACCGAGCTTCTTTGCGATGTCGTCAACGGCCATGCCTTGGTCATGAAGCGTCAGAGCGCTCCCGTACCGTGACGAATAATGCTCCTTGCCTTTCCTTATCATTATGCGGGTAAATACCAGAGGCATCTGTTTATGTTTGATGGCTCAGCAGCTACCCGTTGCACTCACTGCGCTTGACGCGCTCGTTCTGGGACAGCATCTTCATCGCCACTTCATAATTGAATGGCGACGTTATTAAGGTTACAGCCACAACGTTCCGGTTTCGGACTTCTTCAGCTTCGAGAAGAGCGACAAAACGTCCTTTTCCACCAGGGTCTTTCCTGACGTTTCCAACTTCAGGTCGCTCCCGATCCCGGCAAGCAAGCCGCACGAGTCTATGAGCGCGACCTTCTTCCCTTTCAGCGCCTCCTGAACCGGCGGCATGGGGCGGACGACGCGGAGCCTGAGCATCCCGGCCTTCTCGCCTGACGCTCTCATGGAATTGACCGCGTCCCTCACCACAGATGAATCGCATCCTGCCACCACGAATGTGTATTCAGCGTCTTCCATCATATACGACTCAAGCATGCCGTATTTGCGCCTGAATTTCTCCTCCCACTTCTCGAAGGTCTTTTTCAGGACTTCTGGAGTGTTCTTCGCAGCCTTCGACTTCTGTATGTCTTTCTCCGTGTCCTCGAATGGCATGTTGAACGATATGGGCTTTTTCACATCAATCCTTGCAGGCAGCCTGAGCCTGGGGAGCATGTTCCCGACAGCCTGCTCCGAAGGAACCTGGACGACCTCCCTGGTTTCCCAGTTCCCGACAGCCACGATTGCAGGCAGGAGAACCTTGTTGTCCTCACATACCCTGTAAGCCTGCACCACGTTGTCCAGGATTTCCTGCGGCCTTTCAGGCGCAAATATTATCACATCAGAGTTCATTACGCTTCCTATGTCGCGGCACAACTTGCTCACTATCACCACGGGAAGCCTCATCGACGCGGCAGACGACACCTCGTCTGCGTCCACACCTGAGACGATTGCGATGGACCTCTTTTCGGCTAGCGACGAGCCGCAAGCGGCCGTTATCCCATTGAATGAGCTGAAAACCACCGAATTGGATATGTTCCTCATTTTTGCGGAGAAACCGGCGTCCGATGACGACGCGAGCTCCACTCCTGCAGCTTTCGCTGCGTATGCGGCGGCCTGGAACCCGTCGGCTATGTCGTTCATTCCTGTTCCTCCGCTATAGCCGTAGTCGGGCATTCCCTGAGACATATCAGGCATCCGTCGCACTTGTCATAGTTTATCGAGGGGAAGCCGTCTTTTCCCGCTTTTATGGCGTTCTCCGGACAGTAGACCACGCACCTGTACGTCTTGTCGCATCTCTTGAGGTCTATAATCGGCTTGTGCATCCTCATGGCGGAAGGCTTTTCCGCATGCACATCGGGCAGGATTTTGGAGACGTCGTACTTGACCTCGTTTTCGTTTATCATCATTTCACTTCCCTGTATCCGGCATCAAAGGCTGCCTGTAGGGCCTTGTCATTCCCAGACTCCTCCTCTATGGCGGACTTCATGCTCTTTATCGAAACCTTGGAAAACAGCTTCGTCAGGCCGCCCAAAACAGACATCCCGTCACTTGAGCCGACAGCGTGGGACTTTGCCTTGACGCCTTTCACCACCGCCTTGTCCTTTGAGAAAATGACGGAGCCGTCCTTGAGGCCGTCGAAAGCCTTTGCAGGCGGCTTCTCGTCAACAAGCAGCAGATAGTCGCATGGTTCAGGAGACCTTGAAGTGATGATTTTGTCGGCTTTCACATATGCTATATTATAGCCATTAGGCTCCGGCGACCTGAATATGAAATCCACCACGTCCATACCCGAAAGAAAGCAGGCCCGGCCAAGGACGCGCCTTATCCTGTCAACCCTGTCCGCTCCTCTACCGTATATTTTAAACGTAGTCATTCGTACCTTCTCTCAACCCCGAAGAATTAAACAGTGGGCTTCTCTTCTATGGCTTCCTTATCTTCCTCTATAGTGCTCGGTGTGACGTGCTTTATGAGGACGATGTCGCCTACCGACTGCACCATGGTGAAGGGCACTATAACGCCCTTCTTGTCGCCAACCATGCTGGCGAAAAAGGAGCCCCTCACGGCGTCAATAACTATTGACTTTACCCGGAATTTCTCTAGGTCTATGCCGATATCCACGACCTTCCCGCAGTATGAGCCCTTGTTCGTAAATACATCCTTTTTCGTTACGTCAGAAAAACTCCTCATGTTCGAAGGCATTGTTAATCACCAACCTCTTGTTATTATACAGTTCAAAACATTTAAAGATTATACCATTTTTTGCCTGATTTATTAAATCTTGTCATCAAAGATTATCTACAGAGAGTATGGCTTTTAAGACATATTCTCTGAGATCAAAGCATCCATAGACTGCGGGCTAAAGCCCGCAGATAAGAATGCTTATGAACATATGCTGGGATAGCCAAGCTTGGTCTACGGCGCAGACCGGGAAACCGGGCGTAAGTTTGCTAAACCTGTGAGATTAACTTCTCGCGAGGGTTCAAATCCCTCTCCCAGCGCTCATCTGCAAAGAAGCTTAGCTTCTTTGAGATCAAAGTATTCATATAATTTTTATCAGGAATACTTATGATGGAAGAGTCGATACTGTGCTATGTCATAAAGGACGGGAAGGTGCTGCTCATAGAGAAGAAGATGGGCTTCGGTGCGGGAAAGATAAACGCCCCGGGCGGCAGGCTTGAGGCCGGGGAGACGCCTGAGCAGTGCGTTGTCAGGGAGCTCCAGGAGGAGCTGGGCATCACTCCAACACGGATAAGGAAAGCTGGCGTTAACCACTTTCACAACGGCAAAGTTCACATGGCGGTCCACATATTCACGGCCGGCGGCTTCGAAGGGGAGCTGAAGGAGACGGACGAGGCAAAGCCTTTCTGGACAAGTCTAGGCAGCATCCCTTTCGACAGGATGTGGGATGACGACGTGCACTGGTTCCCCTACATGCTCGAAGGCAGGACGTTCACGAGCAACTTCACGTACAGCAAGGACTGGAAGTCCATAATGAGTTATGAGATAACCGAAGATGAATGATAAAAAAAGGGTCAGTGGTCTACCGGTATGACCAACGGCAAATGACATCGCCCTTACAAATACCCACGTTCCAAAGAACGTGTCGTATCCCATATTAGGGTATTATGTCAGGCGAAGGCAGGCGGTTCAATTCCGCCCTGACCCATACTTTTAATTGCTCCGGCAACAAGCTAGTCGGATGGGAGAACTAGAGGAAAGCATACAGAAGATGGATTTCAGGGCCATAGTGTTCGCGGCGATAATAACCGCCCTGAGCTTCGTCGTCGGTCTTTTCTGGCGGGACGCCATAACCGAGACTATAAACCAGTTCATACCTGGCGGCGAGGGGCTGCTGTTCAAGTACCTCGCGGCCTTGATAGCCACCGTAATCGTCGTCATATTCGCATATGTCCTCATAAGGGCGCAGAATCTAAGGATAGAGAGGCTGATGAAAAAGCTAGAGAAGCTCGAAAAGAAAGGCTCCGTGAAGAGGAATAAAACAGTAAAGAAGATTCTTTCCTATAAAATCTGAATGGAAAGAATATTTGTCGTTCCCGCAAATAAGCTCCCGAAGTTCTCCGGCTTCATGGCCTCTGATGAATCGGTGCTGGATGTCATAAGGAAGAGCGGATTCTTCCTGGAGAGGGAAAAGGCGGAGAACGACTTCTCGCTGAAGCAGATAATACCGTACATAGTCTTCATCAGGGACGGCATGCTGTTCACGATGAGGCGCCTCAGCAAGGGAGGGGAGGAAAGGCTTCACGGCAGGACGAGCATCGGCATAGGCGGCCACATAAGCCACGAGGATGCGGAACCGATAAGCGACGGCCTCGCGAGGGAGTTCCACGAGGAAGTCCTGTATGAAGGCACGTTCCAGCCGCGCCTCCTTGGCTTCATAAACGATGACTCCGACAGTGTTGGAAAGGTGCACTTCGGCCTTGCCTATGTCGTGGAGGGCGACGCCCCGATATCAGTTAGGGAGAAGGACGTCCTGGAAGGCGTGATGACGAGGCCAGCCGACATAAATAGCAATTCCACGGAGAAGTGGTCGAGGATAGTTCTTGATGCCTTGACGAACGACTCAGGTTTCAGACATTTAAAAACACTTCCCGACTAATTGCTTTAGAAATCGCTCCGCTAGTCTAGACAACTTTTCCCAAAAGTTGTATCAAAAGGGAGGGTTGGGAAATTCCGGCCAAGGATTCTGGCCTTTCAAGCCAGAGACGCGGGTTCAAATCCCGCGCGGAGCACTAAATCCAATTTAAATGCCCCCCAAAAAAAACCGTGCTCAAAACAAAGGTCGCCACCGAACGTGCCGAACTGCTGGAGCACGGAAAGAAATGAGTCATGATGCAGCAGCCATCTTCGGCATTTTCAATCACTTTCGATTATCTTGAGTATGTTTGTTGCAAAGGTTTGTGCATTTTTCAATGATTCTTCTGCCGGCTTTCTGTTCGCCTGCGGTATGGTCTTATATGTGAAGTCTCCTCGCTTGCTTTTTTCAATGCTGAATATTTCCAGTAAATCATCTGCACGGATTATCATTGACCTGTATATCTTGAGAAGTTCCACATCGATTATGCCTGTATCTACAAAATATTTTTTGAAAGAGTCAACGTCTTTTTATGGATTTCCGGGGCGCTCGTCTTTATGTTTTTTGTAGTCAAGATGGCTTTTACTGAATATAATATACAATAGTATGCGTGGGCTATTGCGCCACTATAAAATGTCATATTTTCCTTGATGTCAAAATCTTTCTTTTCTTTCTTGTCTTCGGAAATCCTGAAGAGAATCTCGGCTATTTTCATTTCGTTCTTTACCCTTTCTGTGAACAATTTAGCCATTGAATCCATTTTGCACTGCCTCGTTTATTATTCCGTAATATTCCTTTCCTCCTGAAAGTATAAGATTGTTGTTCGAGATCTCTTTGCCGTAATTTGTTTCCTTGTTTATGAGCATTTCAAGAAATTCCTTTTTTCTGAAAACATAAAGATGTATTGGCGGTATGTTCAGCTTGCAGTCCTGGCTTATCTCAGCTTGTATTCTTTTTGGATCCAGCGAATCATCACATACTATTACCATATCCAGATCCGAATCTGGTCTCTGTGTTCTCCTGGCATAGCTTCCGGTTATGATAAGTACGTAAAACTCCGTTGGGATGCCCTTTGAAATTTTTTCCATATTCCTGTATGGTATGTGCTTTTGGCTCCATGCAATGTACTCGGAAACAAATCCTGCATATGCCCTTGACTTCAGGGAAGTGAGATTAAGCAGGTAAAGCACGACATTGCCCGCTTTCTCTTCCCCGAGCAGGCCGGCTTTTACAAATTTCTTGAGCGAATTATATACATAGCTTTCTGATTTTTTTCCTGAAAGTTTCTTGATTTCCCTGAATGTGAACTTTTTCCAGGGTGTTTTGGCAAACACCGCCATGATTTCATACTCTTTTTTCAGCATTTCTATCAATCCTATTTTTAGGCTTATTCAATCCTATATATAGGAGTATTTAAACCTATATGTTAACCGACAGCAGGTATTTACCCCAAGAATCATCAACATACATCTATTTTTCTTCTAATCACCCCTTTCATGCCAGTCCCTAAGGCAATGAGAAAGAGATCTCAATAATGACGGTCGTTGAGTTACATTTCTTCTGCTTGAGATAGTTGCGCCTGAGCATTTAACTTTTATAGATTCTTTGTGAAATTAGTTATATGATGGATATATACTTCACGTGCAGAGATGAGAAGGAAGCAGAAAGGATATCGGAAGCCCTTGTCAGGGAGAGGCTTGTTGCATGCTGCAATATAGTGAAGGCGAAGTCCGTATATTTCTGGCAGGGGAAGCTGTGCAAGGACAAGGAATGCGTAGTATTTGCAAAAACTTCCGAGAATAAGGCAAAACAATGCGAAGCGCGCATAAAGGAGATGCACAGCTACGAGCTGCCTGCCATAATTTTTATGCCGGCGAAAGCCAGTAAAGAGTATGAGAAATGGGTAAATGAAACTATTAGATGATTTTTGCTAAATTATAATTATGCAGAAGGAAATCGTCACACAGAAACAGTTCCTGAAAATGCTCAAGAGTGGGAAGAAAGAATTCCGCGATTCCACTATGCAGTTCTTTGATGCCTATAACCTCAAGCTCGACGGGATTGAATTCGATAGATGCGACATGAACTTCTGCACGTTCTCGAACTGCGAATTCATTAATGTCATATTCAAGAACTGCAAAATGTATTTCGGCAGCTTCTATACAGGAATGGCTGACAACCTGCTTCTGGACGGATGCAGCATCGAGATGACACTCTTCAACAACTTCCATTTCTCCCGGACGAAGTTCAGGAACTGCGCGCTTAGTTGGGACGGCATCTTCAACTCTAATGCTGATGCAGCCGACATGTCGGCTTCGACATGCGTCAAAGTCTTTAATGACGTCTCTCAGATTACCCAGAATGACATAGAGGAAGTGGTGTCGCTGGTCATGCAGGATGTCGGCAGGCTTGACATCGGGATGCGCAAGAAGATAAGGGAAATCATGACGAAGGATTTGGACAGGTACGGTTTGCATGAACCGGAAAAGAAGGCACAGGACTACGAAAGGAAGCCCGCTTCCTATTCGGAACAGCCGTTCACATACGGCGAGATACGCCAGGCGGTCGAGTCCATGTTCTACGGCGCCCAGCAGAGCCCTTACAAGACCAAGAAGGCTTATGAGACCGACAACAAGTACAAGCGCTGAAATCAAGTTTTATAATCTTATAGCCAATTCATTCTATTACGCGGAGGTTTCCTAGTCTGGTCAAACGCTAGGACCCTTGGAGCAAGAGAGTGACAAGCATGAAAGATGTGGAAATAGCTGAAATCTTTGGAAATGCGACAGGAGACGGTAGTTTTATAGAGACAAAACGAGGAAAAATAAGGTTTCAGCTAAGAGGGCATATAACAGAAGATAGGGAACACTATGAAAATTTCATTATACCTATCTTCAACAAAAGAATAGCCCTTCCACTGACAGAGAAAAAGGTAGGCTTGTTGACATACAAAAAACGAAACAGCTATGGGATTGGGACTGAAAGCAAGAAAATATGGAAATTCTTGCAGTCAGTTGGGTTGCCTTTAGGAAGTAAAGAAAAGATGAAAATACCTAAATGGATAAAGGAAAACCAAGAAAATACGAAGGCTTTTATAAGGGGACTGATGGATACGGATGGTTCCGTATATTTCAGCAATCCAAAAAACAATAAAGTCATGAGCTTTGATATAGGCTTGACATCAAAATACCTTATAAGCCAAGTGTATGAAATTCTTGTTTCGTTGGGATATAATCCATATGTCATCAAACCATACAGAAAGAAAAAACCGACCGAAAAGACGCTATATAAAGTACGAATTAGGAGAAAGTCGGATATAGAGAAATGGATAAAAGAAATAGGGTTTAGAAACCCTAAGCATTCGACAAAAGTTGAAGTTTACCTAAAATATGGATGCTGTCCGCCTAGAACTACCATTTCTCAAAGAAAAGAAATGCTTGCCGCTTTGCGAAGTTGAGGGCCTTGTGACTTAGTGTCTACGGGAGTTCAAATCTCCCCCTCCGCATTTCATTCGAAATTTATGCGTGATGCGGCGAGAAATCCGCGCAGATATTTATATGTAAAATGACAATAATTAAAGATGGTTGAACCCTACCAGGCTCAATTCATCCAGTTCCTTCTTGACAGGGAAGTCCTGAGAATTGGAGGGCCTTATGAACTGAAAAGCAAAAGGCTCTCGCCGTATTTTCTTGATCTCGGAAAGGTGAATGACGGAGAAGGACTTGGCAGGCTTGGAGACGCTTATGCAGATGCTATTTTGACTAATGTGAAGCCGGAAGATTTTGACGGCATTGTCGGGATTCCGCAAAGGGTTCATTCTGGTTTTGGGCCTTCCATACCTATATCACTTGCCAGAAAAGGTCATAATAAAACATATTCCTCATGGAGAGACAGGCCGAAAAGTTATGGGGCCGCCACGATTTCAAGTGCACAACAGATGAAATATTATGGAGGTACAATGCCGCAAAGCTTGCAACAAGGACTTGATGACGACAAAAAAAGGATGTTAATTGACTCACCGAAAGAACAGCGCCAGGCAGAATATGTCCTCGGGGCTCCCATACTCAAGGGCTCAAGGCAGGTTGTTGTTGACGATGTCATGACTGCAGGCGATGCAAAGGAAGAGGCGCTTAGTGTAATAGAATGGCTGTCGGAATGTGTTGTTGTTCCGGCCTTGGTGATAGCTGCAAGCAGGCAGGAAATAGATGAATATGGGGAAAATGCCATACAGAGTTTCACTGACAGGCATGGAATTCCCGTTTATTATCCCATAACGGCAGCAGACATTTTTGATTATCTTAAAGAAACAGGCAAGATAACGCCCCAGGATGAGGCAGCATTCCTTGCATATTTGCGTGCTTGGGGAACAGTGGGAGTCAGGGAAAAATACGGGCTGACAAGCAGTCATCTGATTGAAGGCAGAAGCGTAATACCGGCGTGTGACACTGATTCTCTGGAACTTTTCGAGGAAGTCGTAAGAGAGACAGCAGGCAACCCGAAAATAGGCGGATATAAAACGGGATTCATGCTGGCACTCAAATATGGACTGCCAAAGGTTGTGGAAGTAGTACGCAAACATGCTCCAGAAAAAAAGGTAATTCATGACAACCAAAAGGCAGGAACTGATATTGCTGATGTGCAGATAGCTAGAGCGTACGCAAAGTCATTAGTAAATGCAGGAGTTGATGCCGCAATCTTATTCCCGCAATCAGGCCCTGTGACACAGACTGCATGGACCGGCGAAGCGCTTCAGGCAGGATTGCATGTCATAATAGGCGGCGATATGACTCACAAAGGATACCTATCCAAGGAAGGCGGCTATATAAGAGATGATGCACCGGACGAGATTTATAGAAGGGCTGCCAGACATGGCATGGCGGATTTCGTGGTTCCGGGAAACAGGCCTGAGATGGTGGCTCATTATGCTGATATATTGAGCGAGGAGGACGTTGATCCTTCATTCTTCGCGCCAGGTTTCGTTGAGCAGGGAGGCGTCATTTCAGAAGCAGGCAAGGCGGCGGGCAATAACTTCAACGCCATTGTAGGAAGGGCGATAATGAACGCCAAAGACAAAGGCAAAGCAGCGGAAGAAATGACAAGCCAGCTGTAATTCTCCTTTCATGTTTTCCCCTTTCTTAATAATTTTTTCCCCGGAGAATCTTTATATCCAGCCCCGCCGAATTCTGAATTGATGTCAAGGAAATTCAGGCTGAAGAAGGAGCTGGGGCTCCGGGATACCACTTTGTACGGAATCGGCATCATACTGGGTGCCGGGATATACGCGCTTCTCGGAAGCGGTGCTGCCATAACCGGCAACTCCATATGGCTCTCGTTCGTCCTGGCGGCATTCATCGCGACGCTCACAGGCCTGAGCTATGCCGAGCTTTCCTCGATGTACCCGAAGGAGGCTGCGGAATACAACTACACCAAGAACGCGTTCAGGAAGAGGGGCCTGGCATTCATAATAGGCTGGATACTCATCGTATCGGCAATACTGTCGGCAAGCACTGTCGCCCTGGGCTTCGCCGGATACTTCAGCCACCTGTTCGGCGGGAACATACTTGTCATTTCTGCAGCCCTGCTTGTCATACTGAGCATAATGAACTACAGGGGGATAAAGGAGTCTGCAAGGTTCAATTCAGTGTCTACCATAATAGAGGCCGCCGGCCTTGTGATAATAATAGCTGCCGGCATACTCTTCTTCGGCCAGTCCGGGCCTGTTGATTTCTTCGAGATGAACAACGGCCTCTTGGGCATAATATCCGCTACCGCCCTCATCTTCTTCGCCTACATAGGGTTCGAGGATATCGCAAACATATCTGAGGAGACGAAGAACGCCAAGAAAGTCGTGCCGAAGGCGCTTGTGCTCTCAATACTGATTTCAACCGTGCTTTACATCGCGGTTTCCGTGGCCGCGGTGAGCATGGTAGGCTCCGAGAGGCTGGCGTCATCCAACGCCCCGCTCACCGAGGTCATATCATCGGTCTTGCCGGAGGCAGGTATCATGATGTCCATCATAGCGCTCTTCGCCACGTCCAACACAGTCCTCATCCTCCTCGTGGTTGCATCCAGGATGATGTATGGTATGTCGTCGCAGAGAGACCTGCCGAAGAAGTTTTCCAGGATATGCAAAAGGGGAACCCCGGTATATTCCGTCATGGTAACAGGCATAGTGGCGCTGTTGGCGCTTCTCATAGGAGGCATAGAGACAGTGGCACTCTTCACCACGGTAGGCATATTCATAGCTTATTTCTTCGTGAACGCATCCCTGATACATCTGCGCTACACGAAACCGAAGGCGAAGAGGCCGTTCAAGGTGCCGCTCAACATAGGGAAGTTCCCGGTAGTATCAGCGCTTGGCGCCATTACATGCGCGGCGATGCTGCTCTATTTCGACGTCCAGATACTCATGATGGAGGCTGCTGTGATAATAGTTGGCGCCCTGCTTTACAAAGCGATGAGAAGGTAAGACTTAAAAGGATTGGGTTGATATGACCGCTCATGGACCAGCAGACAGTCGATTACCTGGCGCATTTGGTAGGCGAATGGGTGGATGTTTCAAAGCCAGGCGTAAGAACCGTTTCAGGAATACTCGGAATTAGTCAGGGGCTTATGATTTGGAGCCCGGTTGCGGCGGCTTCGGGGTTCATTACGAGAAAGGTCAAGAAACAGGGTTCAGGCTTATTTTTCCCGATGCCACTTTAACTTGCAAAGGCAGGAAATACACTCTTAGGTAGATATCCTTTCTAAAACCGCAATCAATTTTACTCCTGAAGACGTAATATTGATATGCTGCGCTGCAGAATCTTCATCAAAGGAAGGGTGCACGGGGTCGGGTTCCGCTCGTACGCCAAGAAGAACGCCGACGAGCTTTTCCTGAAGGGCGTCGTGAGGAACAACAAGGACGGCGTCGAGATAGTCGTAGAGGGCTACGAGCCCTCCATAGACGAGTTCGTGAGGAGGATAAGGGAGGGGCCGCGCCTGTCCTACGTGGACGACGTCAACGTCCTGAAGCAGAACGCCTCTGCCAGCGAATTCAAGGACTTCAACATCAGTTCATGAATCCGCCGATTCCCAGGGAAGCTTTATAAACCTTAACAGCATACAGATATGGATGGCGGCATGCAAAATATTTTGCATTCCGGTATTGGCGGGTTAAGTTTGGCGTCTTAAAATATGCAGCTAGTCTGCAGTATGTTCTACGGAAACTTACTCCCATTCATGTTGATCCAAGATCAATCCTGAGGTAAGCGTTTGTCCTGGAGAAAGCGGCATCGCCGCCCCGTGACAGGACTCATCCAACCTCCAGGAAAACAATGAAGATGTAATACTCATATTACATCAGATGAAAGCGCGAGTAGGTAAAACTCTATCAGTGGTAGGGACGAACAATTAATGTGCAAACCCAAAAATTCCGGTTGATCCCGCCGGAGACTACTGTTATCAGGATTCGATTAAGCCATGCGAGGTGACTGCCGCAAGGCAGACCGCACTGCTCAGTAACACGTAGTTAACATTTTCTCTTTTTGAGAATTTGGCTAAAACCTGCCCTTAGGAGGAGGATAATCCCGGGAAACTGGGCGTAATACTCCATAGGCGATAATTGCTGGAAGGCATCTTCGCTGAAAGCTTTTGCACCTAAGGATGGGACTGCGGCGGATTAGCTTGTTGTTGAGGTAAAGACTGAAGCGAAAGCTTCTTTCGCCGATTTGCTCAACAAGGCTATAATCCGTACGGGTCGTGAGAGCGATAGCCCGGAGATGCACTCTGAGATTCGCAGAGCAGTCATAACCAGCATACAAATGGTGTTGAGGCACCGATGATACAGCTCTGAACTTCCTGGAGAACTCTGTTCTCCGGGATCTTGAAGAAACCGTAGATTTCTTCAAAGATTTCTGTTCTGCGAACAGAAAACATGAGTGCAGGCCCTACGGGGCGCAGCAGGCGCGAAAACTTTGCAATGGGCGAAAGCCTGACAAGGGAATCCTGAGTGACATCGCATCGCGATGTCTTTTTTCGACTCTAAAGAGGTCGAAGAATAAGTGGTGGGCAAGGATATCTTTGAGGTAATTTAAATCCTTCAAGATGTTGCCATACGGTTGCCAGCCTTTTTAGACGCTGCGGTGTCTAAAACTGGAAGCCGCGGTAATAACCGCGCCACGAATGGTAGTCACGTTTATTTGGCCTAAAGCGTCCGTAGCTGGCTTGATAAGTCTCTGGTGAAACCCGGCAGCAAACTGTCGGAACGGCTGGAGATACTGTCAGGCTTGGGACCGGGAGAGGTCAGAGGTACTTCATGGGTAGGGGTAAAATCCTTTAATCCGTGGGGGACCACCTGTGGCGGAAGCTTTTCAGAAAACCTTTCAAAATGGAAAGTTTTCCACATAAGGCGTTTGACTGGAACGGGTCCGACAGTGAGGGACGAAAGCGTAGGGAGCGATCGGGAAGAAGACTAAACTTTAAATGTGATAGAGTCTAAGAGGTAATATGAGGATTAGACAACTTGTCTTACTATCAGCCTATTTGCTTACAGATGGGGGAATATCAGCAAGAAACGACAGAGATTGGACGATTTATTTCAGAAACAAAGATGAAGAAATAATAAAATCGTTTCAAGAACAATTGTTTGCTTGCTGTGGCAAGAATGGTTATATAACTAAAAGAAATGATGGAACAGATTTCGTAAGATTACATTCAAAAAAACTTGCGGAAGAAATGTTTCAACTTTCTCAATCTTATAGAACAAAGGCTTGCAACACATTTCCCGTATGTAGGCATCTGAACGGCAAAATGTCATCTTGTAAATTATTTGGTACTCTCATGATAGATGGCATTGAATACCCAAAAGCAAAAATACCTGATGATGTATTTGAATCGAAAAAACTTGCAAAAGAATTCCTTAAGATATATGCAAGCTGTGATGGTGGTATTTCGGTTGTGCCTGCTAAAAACAAAAAAAATTCTTTGTTTTTAGTCAGAAAGGTTTTGTTTTCAGTAAAGCATCCAATACTGAATCAGCAGATTACGGATTTGCTAAAAAGCTTAGGATATTTGCCATCACAATACAAAGACCAAATAAGATTAGTTAAGAAGAAAGATATAGCTAAATTCAGCAAAGAAATAGGTTTTATAGAAGGCGCAAAAATTTCAAATGATTCGAAATTCCTTTCTAATCTTGAAAAAAATCTTATACTTAGTAAAGTTGTCGAATCTTATGATAATCCTAAAACCCTCTTAGACTTTTTACATAAAACAAGGTCTTCTTCCCGGCTCATTCGGGATTAGATATATTCGGTATCTAATCAAATTACCGGGTACTAAAAACCCCGGTAGTCTACGCTGTAAACGATGCCCACTTGGTGTCGCCGAACCTTCGGGGTTCTGCGGTGCCGTAGCGAAGGTGTTAAGTGGGCCGCCTGGGGAGAAAAAGGTTGTAGTTTTAAATAAGTATACAAACAAGAATAGTTAAGGTCTGCAATCTTTTCCCAAATACGACCGCAAGGTTGAACTATAGGTGGCTCATATGGATGAATCGGAATTGAAGGAACTCACACTAAGATTTCAAGAATCGATTAGGCAAAGCAATGCAGAAGAATTTATAAAACAAAACCCAAAATCTATTCTTGCACTGAGATTATCTTTGGGATTAAGCCAAAAAGATTTTATAAGAAAAGTAAAAAATAAAATTTCTCAGGTAGCTCTTATAAAACACGAGAAAGGAAGGAGCTCTAGAATAAATTCAGTATTGCTCAAAGAAGTTGTCAAACTAGTACCGAACTTCATTGACATAAATTTGGTGATTGAAAACCATAAAAAATTTGATTCGATGAAAAAAGGAATTCATATGACGACCGAAAGAGCAAGAAAATTAAACGAATTATGGCAGAAAAAAACCAAAAGGTCTCAACGACAAGATTGGGGAAAAAAAGGCGCACTCAAAACAAATTCAAGCCAGAGATTGACAGAACAGGAAAAAAAGGTCAAAGAAATTCTGGATAGGATGAATCTTGAATATAAAATACACCATCAAATAAAAACAAAAAGTGTCGATATGAACATAGATTTTGTTTTGTTCAATAAAAATAAGCCTATATGTTTTATAGAAGTAAGTGAGCGTAAGCATGATTTGCAGATTTTATGTCAGGCTTATGCTTACAGATGCAGGATTTTAAAGGAAAATTATCCCTGGTCTAGGGCAGGAATAGTAATTAATGATGTGCCTTTTTCAGCGAAAAAAATAATAGAAAAGGAATTTGATTTTATGCTTAATACCAATTCAATTCATAATCTTAGTGAGTTCCTTCAATTCTGAAACACATGAGTCAACTATGCAACATACTTGAAAATCAACGGAATTGATTAGCTGGTTTTCAATCAGCTAACTTAAGAGAAAGAAGATAACCCGATAGCACACTTAAATAGAGTTTTCGGCAATCAATTATACATGAAATTGCATATCTGCTCGGAGCATTGAGAGATTCGACTATAGATGCACGAAAAGGAAAAAACTATGAAATCAAAATAGCCCAGAAAGAGGCTAGATGGCTTTTCGTCATCCAAAGGATATTTCTCAAGCATTTTGGCGTAGAAGGCAAAATAACACAACATTCCGAAGGTGCCAGGATATTGAGAATTGGCGGAAAAGATATCGTGAATAAAATAATCGGAATCTCCCAAATGAAAATCCCTCAAGAAAATTGGAATACCCCCGATGTAATAAAAAATCAGAGTAATTCGGTACAACTTGAGTACGTGAAAGGGTTTTTCGATGCTGAAGGCGGTCTTCCAAAAGATCCCGAAAATGCATCGCAAAAATACATATGCTTCGGTCAGAAAAACAAGGAATCTTTAGAATTTGTCAGAAACATCTTGATAAAAAACGGATTTAATCCGACAAACTTGACAAGATGTGGCGGAGTCTGGGAATTCCGAGTTACTAGGAAAGCAGAAATGGTAAAATTTGCTTCTAAGATAGGAAGCCTTCATGCAGACAAACAGCGAAAACTCAAAATTCTACAGCGGGTTTATTTTCCTCAAATTGGCGGGGGAGCACTACCAGGGGTGGAAAGAATGCAAGTCGCCAAAGACTTATTTTCGAGCGAACAAATCTATAAATACTACAACCGACTATAAGCGAATATGCCAAAAACAAAATTTAGCGACGATGAATTCCAGAAACTTTATAGAGAAGTCCAACATAAAACAAAAAATTTCTCTATAATAGAACCTGAATTAATATGGGAAAATCCCAATTACATGAAAGTTTTCAGAATGATATGCGGCAGAAGCCTTGCAGAAATGGGAAATATTTTGAACAAAACACATGCAACTATTGCCCAGTATGAGCGTGGTGCAATAAAAAACATACCCATAAAAGAAGCAGAAAAAATTTCTCATATAATAAGCGATGAATTGCCGCAAAACAAATCACTAGAAAATGCAATAAGAAATATGCATAAATTCAGGGAACTTTCAAATGGGGGATATGTTCAGGCGTTCAAAAGAGCGGAAAAGGCAGAACTGACAAATCAAGAAAAAAAGATAAAGGAAATTCTCGAAAAGAAAAAAATAGATTTTGAGCCGCACAAAACACTGGATACATCAATAGGAAAATTAAATTTTGATTTTTGGCTGCCTGATAACAAAATTATGATAGAATGCACTGAATCTGTATCCAAACATAAAGCAGAATCTCTAGGATTCCGTGCATTGAAGCTCAAAGATAAAATTAAATGTAAAGCAATAGCCGTTATACCATCCAATGTTTCGGATGGAATCATGAGAAGACTGTGCGATTATGATTACGTTGTTTTTTCAACGGATTTGTCA
Source organism: uncultured archaeon (assembly GCA_964373695.1). GTDB lineage: Archaea > Aenigmatarchaeota > Aenigmatarchaeia > GW2011-AR5 > GW2011-AR5 > JACPAH01. Next base: position 21,217 of record CAYJVT010000012.1, read on the forward strand.
AAGCTCGAGAATATTGTCAAGTAGGGCTTCGTTCTCACCAAGGCTGCGGTTCAATTGGATTCAACGCCAGGAACCTTACCTGGGAAATTTAGAAGTTCGAAGTCAAGGAAGGTAAGGTTTAATATTCTGGAAGAACCATGTTCTACCATGCGAGCAAAAATAAACATCAAGAATCTATCAGAAATAGAAAAAGGCTATTTGTGCGGATTCTACGTAGGAGATGGAAACATATTCATATATCCCAAACAATGGATATACAGAGTTCGTTTCCATACATTTGTAAATGAAACACAAATACAACAAAAGCTTATTTTGATTCTTGGCAAAATTTGCAATAACACAAAAAGCTATAAAGCAAAAAACAACACTATTGTTATAGAAACGCATGCAAAAGACCTCATAAAATTTTTTGATGATATAGTAACAAAGAGCGGAATAAAAACGACAAATAAAACATCACGAAATTTTAATTTGGGTTTCATTGAGGGTATGGTAGACAGCGACGGATATGTCCAGAGAAATTATGCAGAAATAACAACAATGAATCCAAAACTAAAAAACAATCTGGTATCATTGTTGAAAATGCTAAAAATTGAGCATAATTTAAGAACATTCAAATCGCATCTAAGTAAAAACACCGGTTATAGGATTGGTTTTTCACTGAATTGTAAACTTTTCTATCCCATTAAATGGATTTCTAAATCCAGACAGACAGCAGAATGAGGGTCACTCTGAAGGGGTTACCTGACAAGCTGAGAAGTGCTGCATGGCCGTCGTCAGTTCGTGCTGTGAAGTGTCCTGCTAAGCCAGGAAACGAACGAGACCTGCGCCTCTAGTTGCTAATCCTGTCTCCGGACAGGATGCACTCTAGCGGGACCGCTGCTGCTAAAGCAGAGGAAGGAGCAGGCTACGGCAGGTCAGTATACTTTGAAAGAAGAAGCACTTCTCCACTTTTCACTTTTCAGGTGCTCTTGGCAATATCATATAAGACATCAATATAGAATTTTGATATGAATCCATATTTGGCAGGTATTATCGTAGGAGATGGACATATAGAGAAAAACGGAAGAGTAGTTATTGCAAGCAGCAATAAAAACTTTATAGAAACTATAAACGACCTCATAAAATTTAAAACGTCTGTTTTCTATGACAAATCTGCAAATGTATGGAAAGTATCGTCCAATTCAAAAGAATTCTTGGAAAAAATGGAAAATATTGATGTCAAGCGCGGAAACAAAACGACGGCAAATATGAATATAAAACTCAATAAAAATGAAATGCTCTTGTTTGTTTCCGGGTTATATGATGCCGAAGGGCACTTTGAAATCAATGAAAGATACTACAAAATTAGGATAAAAATGAAGAATGAATCAATAATGGAATTGGTGTATAATTTCCTTATTGACAACGGATACGAACCTAGAATTTGTAGAAAAGACGGGTGCATTGTTGTTGATATAAACAAACAGCAAAATGTGACAAAATTCGTTTCGAATTTCATGTTAATGCATCCAAAGTGGAGAAGGCTTGAAAACCTTCTTTCAGGGGCTGAGGGCCTAAATTTCCAGGGCTACACGCGGCCTACAATGCGTAGGACAATGGGATGCAACACCGTAAGGTGAAGCC
>CAYJVT010000013.1:0-22016 GCA_964373695.1 uncultured archaeon
TGTTTATTGGCTTTCTAATGAGTATAGGGTATTTATTTACCTTGAACACATCTTTCTTATTGTATAGAATATCTGCAAGACATATTATGCAATTCGTGTATTCCCTGCTATATTGATAATTCATCCCGTAATTATCAACATTATCTATAAGTATTTGAAATTCTTTTTTAATTATAGTAGAATCAATGCTGCTATTAGTGATTTTTTCAATATCTTTTATCTTTTTGTCTAAAGATAAAAATTTCTTATTCAAAAGATATAACTTTCTTTGTTTCAGTTCATTAGATAAATTCTCTATTAGTTCTAAATAAGATCTGCTAAATTCATTATTTTTGTCTTTTGAAAATTTATCAAATTCGTTATAGAATACATCTTTTTCGTGTTGTTTAAAATTTCTTTTTACCTTATTTTCCAAAACTTTAATCATATCTTCATAAGTAAAATTCTTTTTCCTATAGAGAATTATATTTTTGTTTATTTTTGATCTCATGAGCCTTTTCTCAGTATCATTCATGCCAAAAAATCTGCTATGTATCGAGAAAGTTATGAATTGTTTTATACTACGTGAGATGTAGTCTTTACTTTTTTGGCTTGATAATCCTTGTCCTTTACCTATAATTGGTTGCAATGGTTCCGTAACCATATAAATTTCTATAGGCTTTTGAAAAGTGTCGCTTTTTGGAAATGCCTCTATAACAAGCTTTTTACTGGCGAAACTAATCGAAAAGCTAGTTGGCCAAAGTCCTATCCTCTTTGGCTTGAAGTAAATATTACCTTTATTTATTTTTTCTATGGTTTTCTCTCTCTTAGTTCTTGCACGCTCAAGCTTCTCTAGTTCTTTTTGCCAATAATTCTGTGTATGAAATTTTGTTCTCAGAAATCCAGAAATTACATATTCTTTTGGTCTAAAATTAGAAGGTTTTCCTGGGTATCTATCTTTTTTGCTTTCATCCCTTAACATTTCTGATATTGTCGTATATCTGTCTTGTATTTTTTCTAATTCTTGTTCTTTCTGTTCTGCTTGTTTTTGCATAGCTCTTTTTAGGTCTTTTATGTCAGTTTCAGCTTGATTAAGTTGCGTCTTATTAAACCAAATGCCATGAGAACTATCTTTTGGCGCTAGAGATTCTTTTGGGACACTTTTATAACTCATTCTTGTACAAATAGCTGCCCATTTGTTAAACATTTCGTCAAGAATTTGATATTGTTCTTCGGATGGCAATAGCCTTAATTTTAAGGCTTTCATTATTAACTTCTCATGCAAATATTCTTAAAACAACAGTCTGTGCATCTTTTGACGAATTTTGTCGGCTTGGGGTTATGCTCTTGATAGATTATTTTTCCTATTTTTGAGAAAGTTTCTATTAAGTCGGCCTTATCGGCTTCGCTTATGAAGACCTTTATCAAATCCCCGGAACGCAAGAATTTTATATATCCATAAGGAACTTTATGCCCAAAAATTTCTTCTATAAGCATAGCTTCCATTACAATCTGTCTTTTCTGTGCCTTGTAAATTTTTCTCGGCGTAAAGCTGTATTTAGCCTGTATAGGATAAGCTTCTCCTTTCTCCTTGTTTATCAATATTGAATCTACTATAGTTTTCCAGCCCAATTTCTCAAAAACAAGATGAACCTTCAATATCTTAGGCAGTTTTGGATAACTCTTGACGATTTTTGTTCTTCTTGCCTTTGCCTGAAAATCCACCTCTTTTTCCCTGCCTTTGTATTCTTTTTTTGTTGTGAACTGGGGTTTCCTCAGAACATGGACAAAATATATTATTCTTGGGCAATAACTGTAATTCATCAAATCCGTCGCCGTAAGGTATTGCTTCTCCATCAGGCAGCACCGTTCAGGATGAGGAAGTCCCTCTTCTTTATGATTTCCTCGTCGAAATGACCCTCTATTATCCTGCCGCCGAAGCATACCTTGCATGTGGGAAAGATGAAGACGCAGTTTTCCGTCCCCTGAAGTATTTCCTTTATCTCAATTGAAAGCATGTCGAGCTTGTTCTTTGTTACGTTGCCAAGAAAGGCGCTCTTCTGCACCCTTTCGAGGCCGTAATCCTTGCATTTCGAGGCTATCCTTGAGCGCAGGTTATTTTCGGATATGTCATAAATAATCCAGTAAATCATGGAATCACCATTTATGGATGAAGGGCTTGTATTCGCTTTTCTCCCCCAGAAGGAACTTGGCTATCATCCTTGCCTGATGGAGCATTATTCTCTGAAGGCTTGCTTTCTTGTCCTTGTAGGTTATTTTTGTGTGGAGCCTTTCCATGACGGCCTCTATGACCTTTTCCCGGCCTTTTTTGCTCAGCATGAAGCAATTGCCAGATGTCTCGAAGTCGGAATCTTCCACTTTCTTCAGGGCAAAAAGCGTTATTATTGCCCTGTCGACAACAGGCTGCCTGAACTCCTCTATCATGTCAAGAACCATGGAAGGCTTGCCGTACCTGTCGGTATGAAGGAAGCCAAGATAAGGGTCAAGACCGGCCAGAATGCACGACTTCTCAATCTCTGAATAAAGTATCCCGTAGCCGTAATTCAGCATCGCATTCACCGGGTCTTTTGCTTCATGCTCCCTCTGGCTGAAAGGCAGTATCTGCGTCAGGCAGGCAAAATATTGGTTTCCCGCGTAACCTTCTATTCCCAGAATCTCCTCGCGCATTTCGTCAACTGTTCCGCTGATTGATTCAAGCTTTGTCAGAGAATTCAGCATCGAATCTGCGGTTTGACAGAAATCAACCTTTTCCCTTGTCTTACTGAGGGACTTGAGCAAATAAGCCTGGTTTTTCACTTTTGCCTCAACAAAAGCCTTTACAAGCTTTGGCGCTTTTTCGGTATTATATTGGGTCGCCTGGCTTCTTCTTGTAAGGGTTGTGCCGCCAAGCTTGCATGGATAGACCCTTGCAACAGGCATCCCGTAGTAGTTTGTGTATACAATGTCTATGTTGCTTTCCATCGCCAGCTTTACGGCGTCCGTAGAAACAGAGGAAGCCGTTGAAATTATTATCTGCCTTACCTTGTCTGCAGAGAATTCCTTCTCGATTTCCGTTTCGCTATCGTCTTTGGGTTTCTTGGTCACGATAAATCTGTTTCCCTGCTTTCCCAAGAACATCCCATAATCGTCCAATATTATTTGCATGTAAAACATACACTACTTTTTAGTAATTTATTTAAGGACAATTACCTTCACTTACGTCTAATTCTTAAGTAATTTCAAGGCATCTTAACAACATGAAGTTCGCCCAGTTCCCGGACTGCCACCTGGGCTCGTGGTCGTCCCATCCCGACATGAAGGAATATCCGCTTCTGGCATTTGAGAAAGCCGTCAATGCGTGCATAAAGGAGAAAGTCGACTTCATACTGCAGTGCGGCGACTTCTTCGACACTTCGATACCTGGCATAGACGTGCTGAGGCGTGCAGTCTCTGCGCTGAGGAAGTGCAGGGACGCCGGCATCAGGTTCTACGCGATAAACGGCTCGCATGACTTCTCGCCGACCGGGAAGACTATGCTCTCGGTGCTGGAGGACGCCGGACTGCTGGTGAACGTGGCGAAAGGCGAGGAGCACGAGGGAAAGCTCAGGCTTGCCTTCACTGAAGACCCGTCCGGAGCCAGGCTGACAGGAATAGTCGGAAGGAGGAACGCCCTCGACATTGACTACTTCCGGAACCTCGACAGGAGCATAGAGAAGGAGAACGGGACGAAGATATTCGCATTTCACGCGGCCGTAACCGAGTACAGGCCGGACGGGATGCAGATGGAGTCGATGCCGCTGTCGCTCCTGCCGAAAGGCTTCGACCATTATGCCAGCGGCCACGTGCACAAGAAGTTCGTCGGGGAGTACGATGGCAGGAGGCTGGCGTACGCCGGAGTCCTTTTCCCGACCAGCTTCGACGAGCTCGAGAACTACGAAAGCGGGTTCTACATATTCGAGGACGGCGGCATGCGGTGGCTCGACATGAAGCTTTTCGACACCGAGCTGGTCAGAATCGCGGCCGACGGCAAGCGCCCCGAGGACATCGAGCGGGAGACAAGGGAGCGGCTGGAAGGCGCGAAAGGGAAGTTCGTCCTTTTGCGCGTGTCGGGCACGCTCGAAAGCGGCAAGCCGACAGACATCGACTTCCGCTCGCTGGCCGAGCACGCGATGTCGCAGGGAGCCGTATCCATGAAGATGAACAGGAACGCCCTCACCACGAAGGAGTTCGAGGAAATAAAGATACGCCACTCCTCGTCCATAGAGGAGATGGAAAGGGAGATAATAGCGGAGCACGAGTGCCAGATAAAGCTCGGGGGCCTTGACGGTTCAACCGTAAGGGAACTGATGAGGTGCCTGAAGGCGGAGAAGCAGGAAAATGAAAACGCATCGGCATACGAGGAAAGGATAGTTTCAGAGGCGAAGAAGGTGCTGGGATTATGATACTGAAATCGCTCAGGCTGCACAACATAAGGAGCTACGCAGACGAGAAGCTCGACTTCCCGGAAAAGGCAACGCTCCTGTCGGGCGACATAGGCTCCGGAAAATCTACGATACTCATGGCAGTGGACTTCGCCCTCTTCGGCCTGAAGAAGGGCGAGCTCCAGGGCTCCGACATCCTGCGGCACGGGAAGGACGAGGGGTTCGTCGAGCTGGAGTTCGAGTCGGGCGGGAAGCCCGTCATCATAAAAAGAACGCTGAAAAGGGGCAAGAGCGTGTCGCAGGACTCGGGCTCCATGTCGATAGGCGGCGTCGGGAATGCGATGAGCCCCATGGAGCTGAAGGCAGCCATCATGGACATGCTCGGATATTCGCAGCCGAGCATATTCAGGTACACCGTATATACGCCGCAGGAAGAGATGAAATCAATACTGCTGAAGCCGGAAGCGAGGCTGGAGATACTGAGGAACGTCTTCGACGCCGAGAAATACTCCCGGATAAAGGGCAACTCCAGGACGCTTCTTTCGGAGATGCGGGCCATGAAAAGGGAGTCCGACGCCTTCTCGAGGGACATCGAGGAGAAGCAGGGATTCCTGGACGGGCAGAGGGAGCTCATGAAGTCGTCGGAAAATGAGCTCTCGTCGCTGGAAGAATCCCTTGGGGCGGTGAACGAGAAGCATGGCAAGCTGAAGAGCTCCATAGACTCCATGAAGGCAGACTACGAGAAGATGGTGAGGCTGAGGAATGAGGCCGAGAAGAAGGAGATTGAGGAGAGGAGCGCCAGGCTCAGGCTCGACAAGCTTTCGAAGGACATCGAAGAGGCCGGAAGGAGGGTGGAGGAAAGCGGGGCCGCCCTCGCCGGATACCAGCAGACGGACGCCGGCTCGCTTGAAAGGATAGCGGATGAAACGGACTCGGAGAAGGCAAAAATAATCTCAAGGAAGGCCGTCCTGTCCAGGGAGATGCAGAACCTGTCCGCCATACTGGAGAAAAAATTCTGCAGCGTCTGCGGGCAGAGCGTTGCAAACCCGGAGGGCTTCAGGAAAAAGATAGAGGACATGGCGGACGAGATAAGCGGGATGGAGAAGCAGTTCCGCGGATTCTCGGAGCAGTCGTCCAGACTGAGGGAGACGATAGCCAAGGCGCACAGGATGGAAAGCGTCATCAAGGGCCATGAATCGGACAGGAAATGGCTCGGCAGGCTGCAGAAGGAGAAAGCTGAAGCCGAAGGCGCGCTCCTGTCGCTTCAGAGGGAAATGGAAAGCCTGCAGCCGCCCGAGGAGACAGAAACTGCGGGAAAAAAGATACGCCTGGCCGAAAACGAGCTCTATCTGGTGCAGGACGAGAAGCTCAAATTGGAGAAATTGAAGGCCAGGAAGGAGCAGGAAAGGGCCGGCATAGCCGCCGCCATAAAAAGGGTGGAGGAGGAGATAAGGCTGAAGGCAGAGGCAAAAAAGAAATCGCTCAGGCTCTCCGAGACGGAGCAGTGGATGGACTCTTACTTCCTTCCTCTCGTGGACACCATAGAGAAGAACGTCCTGGCCAACATACAAATGGAGTTCGACAGGTTCTTCCAGAAGTGGTTCGGGCTCATAATGGGGGAGCAGCTGTCGGTCAGGATAGACGACAAGTTCACCCCGATAATAGAGCAGAACGGCTACGAAACCGAGTATGTGAACCTGTCCGGAGGCGAGAAGACTTCAGTCGCCCTTGCGTACAGGCTCGCCCTTAACAGGACGATAAACATGCTTTCGGACAGCATAAAGACGAAGGAGCTCATAATACTTGACGAGCCGACCGACGGGTTCAGCACCGAGCAGCTCGACAGGATAAGGGACGTCATAAACGAGCTTGACATAAGGCAGATAATAATAGTGTCGCACGAGCCGAAGATAGACACATTCGTGGACAGCGTCATACGGGTCTACAAGGAGAACCATGTGTCGAGGATAGCTTACAGCTAGCGCGTTTCATGCTTCACGGCGCCCCTTATCTCGTCAGCGCTCCCGAAATCATTCACCACGATAGGAACGTATTCATAGCCCGGAAGCATCCAGGACCTTCTTCTGGCCTCCTCTTCTGTAGGCACGACATCAATTATCTTCCTGCCCACAACGGCATCAACCTGCAGGAACTGGCCGTCGCATGCCCGGACATATTTCTTCCACCTGAATTCCCCTCTGCCGCCAAGAGCACGGTAAAGCGCGTCCTCGCCGTCCTCCTCGGTGACGCCCCTCGGATAATGCCTTGCCGTCCTCTCTTCATGCAGAATCCTGCGTTCATGGACGACTAACGGGTATTCAGCCACATATTCACGGACGAGCGGTGCAGGATAAAATACAGGCTGCGGCACGGCTTCGTAGCTGCTGAAATCAATGTGAAGCCTTCCCGTCGTAAAATGCCCGCCAAAATAAGTTCCGCTGAACGGAATTCCGCGCCGTACGATAATCATGTCGCCTGCATAGCCGAAGGGTATATAGTTTCTATGAACCCACCCGCCCGGCGCCCGAATCTGGCATGCAAACTGCGCGTCTGCTTCCCCGGCTGCCAACGCAAGAACAGAAGCGCCTATGCCGGCCAGTGTCGACATTCTTCCCATAAGAATAAGACGCGATAAATCTTCTTAATAGCAGAAAACAACGATTTTGGGACGTTATCTGCAAAGACCGAAGGTCTTTGATATCAAAGCATTCGCATACCATGGATTATAGTGAAACAATAAAATAATACCGGCATTATAGCTTGTTTCACATATATAGTGAACCAAATAAATAAACAGGATATAACTTATTTGGTTCACATATAGTGCCCAAGAAAACTAATAATTATGATTGTTTTCTTGGAGCACTATAGTGCCCAATGATATAATATCCTTTTTATTTCATTGGAGCACTATAAAGCCACGCTCATATTATGAATGCTTATGATTTATGCAAAATGCTATAAGAATAGCGCAAAACTACTTTTTTGACGAATTCATCTTCTGCTTGCACGCGAAACATATGACGCCTTTCGCCCTGTCAACGAGCCTTATCTTCTTGCACAGGGAGCACCGAGAAATCGACAGTTTCATCACTATAATTATTACATCCGGTTTGATATAAAGTTATAAAGTCACCCGATTTTTCTTACTTCCTTCCTTTCCTCATGCGATTTCAGTATCTGCTCGGACTTCCTGATGCCGGCGCTGACGAACTTCAGTGTCCTTCCGCGCTCAAGGCGGGAAAGGTTCTGCTCCTCGAGTATGACGAGATTGGGCTCGACCTGGTCAAGGACGGAGAATATGGAACTCCTCTTCTCATAGTCCTTCACCTTGTTGGTCTTCTCCCGAATCCTGTCGTATTTTTTCCTGAGCTTATATATCCTGTGGCGCCTGCTTATGAGAAACGACAGGGGGCCGAATATCCTTCCCAGAACCATATGTAATTATACTGTCAGGTTTAATATAAACCCTTCGCAATTATCATTATGGGACGCATAGGAGTGGACGAGTCCGGGAAGGGCGACTACTTCGGATACCTGGTGGTGGCAGGAGCCTATTCCGACGAGAAGACGGACGCAAAGCTGAAGGAAATGCGGGTAAGAGATTCGAAAATAATAAGCGACTCCGAATGCCTGAGGCTCTCAACCAGAATAAAAAAAATATTCACCCATGACGTTCTCAAGATATCGCCGGAGAAATACAACAGCCTGTACGGGAAATTCGGCAACCTGAACAAGATGCTCGCATGGGGCCACGCGAAAGTCATAGACAACATGACGAAGAAGGTGAAGTGCACAAAGGTGATTTCAGACAAGTTCTCCGAGGAAAACCTCATAGAAGGCTACCTCGACCAGATGAAGAAAAATAATCCCGCCCTGGGGAAGGTAAGGCTCGAAAGAAAGGTCCGCGCGGAGAGCGACATGGCCGTCGCGGCCGCGTCAATCCTAGCAAGGGCCGAATACCTCAGGACGCTGCGCGCCATATCGATGGAGATAGGATACAGCCTGCCCAAGGGCGCTACCCATATCATGCAGGCAAGGGAAGACATCGTCAGGATGCACGGCGAAGACGCCTTGCAGCATGTCGCAAAGCTGCACTTCAAGATTGGTGGGAGAAAGCAGGGAACATGAGGATTTATAGACTTCTATAAACCCAGAAATAATGGGTCAATTAAAGGTCCTCATGGACTCGGAACAGAGAGAAAGATATGTTTCCGGCCTTCTCGAGCTTGAGGGATTGGAGGGAGTAGAGGAAGATGTATATGCCGCCTACTGTCCGATATCACTTACATCAACTCCTCAAAGGATAAAGCCCTACGTAAAGATGCGCCAGGAGATACTGAAAGGAGTTCTAAGACAATCCGGCATCACGCCCTATGACCCAAGCAATTCGGCGTCATACAATCCGGACATTAATAGATCCGCCAAACCCGAAGAAGTATACAATTTCGATTCCATGAGAGTGGCTCAGGCCAGATATTTCACGGGACACATGATTATACCTACATCAGGTTTCGGCGTCGAGATGGAAAAAGCCAGAACATTGAATAAGATAGCTGTCGCCCTATTGGATTCGAACATAAGAATAAGCCGCATGCTGCCGAGCAGAGTAATATATCTGCAATATGAGAATTTCGGCGACCAGTCCGATGAGTTCGTCCCGGTTTTCGATATGCTGAGGGGATTTGAGCCAGGCATGGGCCTTGATGACAGAAGACCTGTTCTTCTAGGATTTGAAAGGGGCTCCGGCAGGATAGTGGACCTTGCGGAAGAAGTTTATGCAGGGTTTCCCGAACTGAAATTCAAGTATGACAAAGACACACCCCTGCTGGAGCTGGAATGCAGAGACATGGAGCGCATCTACGGAAGCCCGACTGCCAGAACCCTGCATCCAGATTAGGACTTCCTCATCTTGTCCTTGCAGACGTTGCATATGCTGCCGGCATTCGATTTCTCGAGCGCCCCCTCGCATATGATGCACTTTCCAGAAAAAGCCTTTTCTCTCGGGACAGCCATGTTATCACTGCATTAATTTGCACGGAAAATTTATTAAGGCAAGACCCCAATTACGCCGGAATCACGCCGAAACCCCGCTTAACCTGTTGAATGACTTTAAGTAATTTCTTGGATAAAGCCATTAACATCTCAGAATGAGTGGTGCGCATTCTGAAGATTTAAATCTTTCATGATACATATAATAAAATATCTTTGACAAAAGAGGTGCGTATATGCTGAACATTTTCAACAGGAAGAGGGAAGAGGAGCCGAAGATAGAGGAGTTCACTGAAGTCCTCCAGGAAGATGACGAGCAGAAAAAGATAAACATAATAATAGAGAAGCTCGAGGGCCTCGTGGATGCCGACCCCATAATAAAGAAAGTCAAGGACGGCCACATCGTCCTCGCCCACATAAAGGGCCTCCGGGAGAGCAACATGGAGGAGCTGAAGCAGAGCATCGGCAAAATCAGGACCTACACCGCCAACATGAACGGCGACGTAGTGGGCGTCGGCGACGAATGGCTTGTCGTGGCACCGTCAAGCGTCGAGATAAAGAGGAACTAGGATGCAAAGGTCTAGGGTATATTGAGAAAGAAAAGAAGCTGGCCTCAGAAGGGCAAGAAGACAGTATGAGACGGCAGAAAGAATTCATTCTAATTTATGTTATATGAAGGGCAAATCCGGTGCTGAAATCAGGCTACTTCTGAATAATGAACAACCCAAAGAGTTATATTTCCGCGACCGTGTATATAGAAAACTAATCGGAATGGACCCAGACACTGAAGTTTATAACCCAGAAGCGATTGGTATAATCAAACGACAAACTCTAAAGATGGCTGGCAGAATACGGGCGAGAAGAATGTCGGAAAATGAATATACGACTCTCTGAAGGCTTCTCCAGAAGAGATAATGTCGTCGATGATGGAAACAACACAGGTACTCTAGAACCTTTAAGAAGCGCATCCTACAATTATAATCAGGCACGTTAGTGCTTATCAATAAAAAATCGGAGTGTGGTTTGAATGGCAGCAAAGAAAGCTTTCGGCGGATACAAGATATCCTTCAAGGGAAGAAGCGATACAGTAGAAGACGTCTTCGGGAAAGGAGACCTTGCGCCGAGCGAAATGACCAAGAAACTGTGGGTATACATCAAGGCAAAGAAACTTGCCGGCAAATAAGTTATTTTTCTCTTCTTTTTGTTTCTCTATCTGTTATAAATACTCGAAGCAGTCATATCATTCTTAACAAAAATGGAGGCGGTTCCATGGGATTGGTAGTTGTATCAGGCGTGAAGGAAGTCGTGAAGAAGCACGAGATGAACTGCGGCGGGGATTTATGCGAAGCCCTTGACAAGAAGGTGGAGCATCTCATCGCCGAGGCGGCAGCACGCGCGAAGTCCAATGACAGGAAGACTGTAAGAGCAGGCGACTTATAAGGTTCCTTTTAATCCTGCGATTTCCATTTTATTTTTATGGCTGTCCTTCTTTCCACATTGCACGACCCCGACGGGAAGTTCGCCCGGATAAAAAATGCGGAAAAACTTGTGGAAGCCGCGGCTTCCAACTACCCGAAGTCAGTGATAAACATCACGAAGGCCACTTCGGCCTGGACAAAAAAACTTGTTTTGAAACGCTTCGAGTGCATATACTCGGGAACGGGGAGCATGGGCGAGCACATGGTAAGCCTGATGAAGCACTCATGGACAAAAGGCGACACTTTTCATTACTGCGACTTCGACAGGCTGCTGCACTGGCAGCGCCGATATCCGGAGGAGCTGAGGAAAACGGCCCGGGCAGTATCGTCGTCAAAAGGCTTCATTTTCATAAACAGGAGCAGGCGCGCGTTCGAGAGCCATCCTGAAACCCAGAAGGACACGGAAACGATAATGAACATGGTCGCGTCGGCGTACATGGGAAGGCGCGTCGACATCGGAAGCGGCACCTTCGGCTTCGACCGGAAAGCGTGCAGGAAATTCTCCATGATAAGGGGCGACGTTTCCGAACTGAGGTTCCTCGGGCACTTCATCGCATCCGTAAAGAAAAGCAGGATGCCGGTGAGATGCATAAACTCCGAAGGCATGGAATGGGAAACACCCGACATCCACCAGGACGAGATAAGGCGCATAGGGTACAAAAGATGGCTCGCAAGGTTCCAGAGCCAAAAGGAATGGATAAGAAGGACGGAAAACCTGAGGCAGGTCGTCGAGATACTCACGGATGATTTTTAGTCTTTTTTCGGCTTTTTTTCTCGGCCGTTGCATGGGCCGCCCTCGCTCTGCATTCTTCCATCAGAACCTCGTCTTCGCTTAACCTTATCCTCCATGTCTCCCTTTGAGCCTTCGCCCTGTCTGCCACATTCAGCTCCAGGGCATGAACATCTATCAATACCCCACGATAGAGTCCTTTGGGATACATGGCCAGCAAGCTCGGGTATCTTTCAACATATCTGGCAACAGACGATACTGAAACTTCTTCAGGCGGCAAATACCTGCCGTTTTCGCCTCTGGTTCCGAATTGCGGTAGTATAACCTTCCTCAATAAAAGCCTTCTCCTCTCCTTCATGCGGCTTCTGTTGTGTTTTGCGGCCCTGCCAATCGCTCTTCTATGCGTCTCATAGTCCTGGCTCATGCGGGCTTTCCCCAGATTGTCAAGAATTCTTTGGCGGTGTTCTGCATCAGAACGCATCTTGTGATAAGCCGCTATGCTTATCGCCTCCCTCCTTCCTACTTCAACTTCCACAAGAGTTCCCCGGTTAATCATTTCATCTATGTCGTCAGCCGCCATTCCGTATGATATAAGGTCTTGCCGCCTGAATCTGTAGGTTTTCAAAGACAGATAGCCAGCTAAAGACGTATTGACATCTTCGGATTGCCTTACTGCATCAAGTATTTTTTTATGATTGAACTGGTAGACCTTCATAGATGGCGTAAAACAGTAAATTATTTATGCTTGATTCTTAAGCCCTTATCCCAATATGTAAGAATGTTCCCGTTCTCCGAGCCGCGCGCAGTGCAGATGGAATTCATCGCGGACGTAAAGGGCTGTCTTGAGAATAAAAGGCATCTGATAGCGAACGCGCCGACAGGCCTCGGGAAGACTGCGGCGACCATATCTTCATGCCTTGAATTCGCCATCGAGCACGGGAAGACGGTGTTCTTCCTGACTCCGAGGCACTCCCAGCACCAGATAGCCATAGACACCCTCAGGCTGATAAAGAAGAAATTCCCCGACAGGAAGTTCACCTCTACCGACATCATAGGGAAGAAATGGCTGTGCTCCGTGGGCGGGATACAGGAGCTGACAAGCGGCGAGTTCCACAACTACTGCAGGACCGTCGTCAGGGAGGAGAGGTGCAACTACTACAACAACACGAGGTCGAAGAGCCACGCCCTGACCCTATCGGCTGAATCGAAACTGAAGGAACTCCTTTTGCTGCAGCCCCTTCATGCGGAGGAAACGCTTTCTGACAGGTTCTGCCCGTACGAGCTGCTCATCGACATGGCACGGAAGAGCGACATAATAATCGGCGACTATTACCACATATTCTCGCCGCACAGGGGAGCCATGCTCATGAAGATGAAGAAGGAGCTTTCCGACCTTATACTCATAGTTGATGAGGCCCACAATCTTCCGGATAGAGTGCGCAGCCTCATGACCAGAAAGCTCAGCTCGCTGTCCCTCGAAAGTGCGATGAAGGAAGCAAAGGCCTTCGGGTATGAGGACATAAAGCAGAGGATACTGGGCATCATGGAAGCCATGGAGTCCGTCAAGAAGAACAAGCTGAAGAACGACGCGGAAAATTTCGTCGAGAAGGACGCCTTCACAAGGCTCATGGAGGAGAAGGCCGGGAACCTGGGCGATTTCACTGAGGCGCTGGACGAGGCGGCCGGAGAAGTGATAAAGGACAAGAAACGCTCCTACATCGACATGCTTTCGGAGTTCGTCAGGGGATGGACGGAAAGCGACGAGAAGGGCTATTCAAGGGTCATATCCAGGAGGAAGAGCATGTCCGGAAAAAGTTTCATCCTTCTGAGCCACAGGTGCCTGGACCCGTCCCTGTATACGGGCGACATAATAGGGGGCACGCACTCCACGATAATAATGTCAGGGACCCTGTCGCCCACGGAGATGTACAGGGACATACTGGGATTCCAGCCCGAAAGGACGGACATGCGGAGCTACAAGTCGCCTTTCCTCAGGAAGAACCGACTGAACATAATAGTGAGGGGCGTCACCACAAAATACTCCATGAGGACGGACGACAACTATGCGAAGATGGCAGGCCACATCGTCGAAGCATGCCATCGCATCCCGAACAACGTCGCAGTGTTCTTCCCGAGCTACTTCATGAGGGACATGATACACAGGCTTGTAATGGACAGGCTTGGAAAAGAGATAATACTTGAGGAGCAGAACGCCGGCAAGGCGGAGAAGCGGATGATATACGACAGGTTCGTCGCGGCGCATGAGAAAGGCGCGGTCCTTCTGGGCGTGCAGGCCGGGAGCTTCGCCGAGGGCGTCGACCTGCCCGGCAAGTTCCTGAACGGCGTGATCGTGGTCGGCATCCCGCTGGAAAGGCCGGACCTTGAGACGAAGGCCCTCATAGAATACTACGACTACAAGTTCAAGCGCGGATGGGATTATGGATACACATATCCTGCCATGGTCAGGTCGATACAGGCGGCCGGGCGCTGCATCCGCTCCGAAAGCGACAGGGGGGTGTGTATATTCCTCGACGAGCGCTTCGGGTGGGCCAACTACAGGAAGGTCTTCCCGCCGGACCTCGACATAAGGACAATGGACAATCCGGTGCCGCTTGTGGAGGAGTTCTTCAGGGACGGCAGCTCTTGAAATCCGTGCGAGGAATAGAAGCAGTTGTATCACACGATAAAGAAGTCATGTCTATAATAAATTTCATAAGCCTAAATTTTAGGTTTATAGTGAAACAAGCAAATAAACAGGATATGATTTGCTTGTTTCACATATAGTTCCAAAGAAAAGTATATATTGAATCTTTTCTTTGAGCACTATAATCATTCATATAGAAATTTATAATTCTTCTTAATGGCTCTGAAAAGAAAGTCAGTAATCATTCTATAATTCTCATCATTCCCTTTCCTCACAGACTTTATGTAATTATTTCTGTCCTTTACACAGATATTAACCTCAGGATAATTGTTTTTCTTGAGTATATAATTCATGAGAAGGCGTGAAATTCTTCCGTTTCCGTCTGTAAATGGATGTATGGTAACGAATTTCATTGAAAATAGTATTGCAAGCTCAAAAGGATGTATATTCTTGTTTTTCTTGTACCATTTCATTAAATTGTGCATTAATTTAGGGATTTGGGAATGCTGAGGCAACTTGACATCCGAGCCTATAGAAACTCTGACTTCCCTGTATTTCCCTTTTTTATCATCTATATTGTTCATTATAATGCTATGCAACTTTAATATTATTTTCTCATTTATATCGCCTCTATAGCGAGAAAGAAATTCAAGAGCTTCTTTATGGTTTTTTGCCTCATTGACTTCCCTGAGGCTTGTGTTTTTCGGTATTATGTTGTCGTTTATTATCATGGAAGTTTCCCTGAGGCTGAGGGAAGTCCCTTCTATGGCGTTTGAATTATAAGTAAGCTCTGTGAAGAACCATTCCATGAAGCGGCTTTGGGCGGCTTTGCCACCTTTTTTCGAATATTCGTCAAACTTCAACTTTATTTCTTCTATCTGCCTGATTTGTTCCCTGTCAAGATATGAATGTTTTACAAGATTTTTTTCGAAAACGGCCTTTTCCATTTCTATAGTTTCTTTCGGCAGATTTCCCTTCCCTATATACTTTCGTATCTTCTTCCAGCCTCCGTTATGCCTTATATTTTTGACTAGATAAAAATACCTCTTCTTCCCTTTTCTCTTGACTTCTATATATGCCATGAATCTATATACGGGCACAAATATTTAAAGACAAAAATATGTGCCCGTAACTAACTAAAGGAATTGGTCCGAACAGTCGTCAGGGGCTGTAATTGACGACGTCCTCGAAGCTGCATTCACACGGCGCTTTCCTGCACTCGTGGCAGTTTTCGGAAAACATCCTTGAAATCTCGTCGGCCACACCCCTACATATTCGCAATGAGCTTCCATGTACCGCCCCACGCCGGCTGACAGCATCAAAACCTCTTCGGCAGGCTGTCGTCGAGAAAATGCAATAAGGCGTCTGTAAGAATCCGTCTGTACGTGCCGAGGCCCGCTTCATGCCCCATGCAATTTATTTCATTCGTGTACTATTTATACTTTGACGACTTCCTTCCCCTTCATCGCCTTCGACACGAGCGAATCCATGTCAAGAGCCTTCTCAATGTCTTCCACTGCCACGATGTCCGCGCGCGTCTCAGGATGCTTCGCCACCATGAACGAGCAGCAGTCCTGGTATTTCCTTATGGAGGCGTCGTAAGTGCCGATGCGCTTCGCCTCGTCCACGATTTCCTGCTTGTCCATGCCGATGAGGGGTGCAAGCACCGGATACGATGAAGCTGTGTAAATGCACCTCAGGTTTTGCATCGTCTGGCTCGCGACCTGCGACAGCGAGTCGCCGGTGACGAATGCCTTGGCATTCTCCTTGAGGAGTATTTTCTCCGATATGCGCAGCATGACGCGCCTGTAAAGCAGCATCCTGTACTTGTCCGGGCACGAAACGATAATCTCGTTCTGCGCCTCCCTGAAAGGGATGAAATAGAGCTTGCACGGGCCCTGGAATTTTTTCAGGACTTTCACTATGTCCGTGAGCTTGCTCCTGTCCTTCTGGGTATAGAAATGCATAAAAATGACTTTGCAGCCGCGCTTCATCATGCGGACGGCCGCCACCGGACTGTCAATGCCGCCGGACAGCATGCAGACGGCCTTCCCGGCCGTGCCGACGGGCACGCCTCCCATCCCCTTTATCTTTTCCCCGTACACGAGGGCCGTGTCCGTGCCGACCTCGACGAAGAACTCGGCGTCCGGATTCTTCAAGTCGACCTTTTTCCTCATCTTCCATACGACTCCGGCCAGCTTCCTGTTGAGCTCCATCGAGTTCATGGGGAAGGACTTGTCGGAACGCGAGGCCGTTATGCGGAACGTCCTGAAATCAAGCTTTTTAGCTTCTGAAACCAGCGCCTTTTCTATGGACTTCACATCGGGCCTGCAGGAAACAGCGTAGGAGAAATTGGCTATGCCCGGAATGGACGAAAGGGCGGCCGTAAGCTTCCTGGAAGGACGGGCCCTGGCCAGGAGGCTCCCGAACCTTATTTCAGGGGACAGGCCTGCCAACAGTTTCACGTTTTCGGCCAGCTTCCTCTCGAAAAATCGCCTGTTTCCGCCTTTTATGCCTATTTCCGCATACCGTATGACAACAAAGCACGCCATATAGAAGAAATTTGAGGATAGGCTTATAAAAGTTCCAGCAGTCTACTAATCTGTTGCATTTACGGAGGGGGCATCAATGGACATCAATATCAGCAATGAAACCGCCGACATGATAAGTACAGGCCTGCTAGTGGCCGGTATGTTCGAGAAGGACACAAATGAAGAGATAAAGGGCCTTGACAAGCACCTGAAAGGCGCCATATCTTCCATGATATCGGAAGGAAGGTTCAAGGGCGAGTGGGGAGAGACGGAAACCACAGACACCCTCGGATGCATAGGGGCCGGGAGGATACTTCTCGTGGGCCTCGGGAAGAAGGAAGAGTTCACGCTCGAGAAGATGAGGAAGGCCGCCGGAATATCGGCGAAGGCCGCCCGCGACGGCGGCATAAAGAAATACGCCACGAGCCTGCAGAATGTCCAGATGAAAGAAAGCGTGCAGGACAGGTGCCAGGCGGTGGCAGAGGCAACGCTCATGGCGCTCTACGCCTTCAACAAGTACAAGACCGACAGGAGCAAGATAAAAACAGTCGATTCGCTCTTCCTCGTGATGGAAGGCGGCCAGGAAGAGGCCAAGAAAGGCCTGGAGAGGGGGATTGTATATGCGGAAGCCGCCAACCTCGCAAGGGATGTCGTGAATACGCCGGCCAACATAATGACGCCGCAGGCATTCGCGGACGAGGCGAGGAAGATGTCAAAGGAATGCGGACTCAAAATCACCGTAATTGGAAAGAAAGAGCTTGAGAAGGCCGGCATGAACGCCATAATTGCGGTTTCTGAAGGCAGCGACAAGGAGCCGCAGCTCGTCATAATGGAATACCTCCCGGAAGCGAAAGAAAAAGTCGCGCTCGTCGGGAAGGGCGTCACGTTCGACACCGGCGGGCTCGACCTCAAGCCGTGGGATTCAATGGAAAACATGAAATCCGACAAGGCGGGCGCCGCGGCCGTGCTCGGCGCGATGAAGGCGTGCGCAAAACTGAAGCCGAAAACCGGCGTCATAGGCGTGATAGTCCTGACAGAGAACATGGTTGGGGAGAATGCCATGAAGCCCGGCGACATAATAAAGATGTACAACGGAAAGACAGTCGAGATAATGAACACGGATGCTGAAGGAAGATTGGTGCTGGCGGACGCCATAAGCTACGCGGAGAATAATTACAAGCCTTCAGCCATAGTAGACATCGGAACCCTCACGGGCTCCTGCATAATCGCGCTGGGCTTCCATGCGTCGGGCCTCGTGAGCACGGATGATGAGCTGGCGAAGAGGATAACAGAAGCCGGAAGCAAGACATACGAAAGGGTGTGGCAGTTACCGTTCTGGGAGGAGTACCATGACGTCTACAAGAGCGACAACGCGGACGTCCGCAACGTCGGGAAGGAAAAATACGGACCAGGGGCCATAAGCGGCGCCGTATTCATAAAGCAGTTCGTCGGGAAGACGCCATGGGCGCACCTTGACATCGCGGGGCCGGCGTGGCTCAATTCCGGAAGGGAATACATACCGGCAGGCGGCACTGGATGGGGCGTACGCATCATGGCGCAGCTCATTGAGGACTGGAGACCCTAGATGAGCTTATACAGCCTTAAAATCTCCATCATGCCATACTCAGTTCCGCTGCAGACCACCTCACTCGAAACTCTCCTGCCGGATTTCCGGTCCGCCATACAAATATCAACCATATACAAAAGAGCGTTTCTCTTTTCATCCGGATAGTTGAAAAGCACTATTTCCCGGGAACCGTCGGTGAAAACAACGGAAGGCGGACTACCTTCGTCGCAACTGAAAGTCCATCGTATATCCATGTATCCATCGTTCGTTGCGAGCGTTATCAAGCCTTTATAAATCCTGTCCCTGACCACTTCAGATGTATCGTTCTTTACGTAACATTCCTGCATACCAAATCACAGGAAACTCTAATAAAAGCCAAGCATATAAGTTTATCATGCAGGACGGGAAGCTCGAAGCGTTCGAAAGAAGGAAGAGGAAAGGCCGCAGGCCTTACAGGAAAGGCATTGGGAACAGGCTCGGTAGATAAGAAATTTCTTCCGGGTTTAAATAATTTCACTCAAAAGTAATACAATGGAGCTCGAAGGAAAGCGTGTTGTAATTCTCTGCGCGGACGACTTCCAGGACATGGAGCTGATGTACCCGTACTACAGGCTCATCGAGGAAGGTGCCGACGTCTTCATAGTGGGCGTGAAGGACGGCGAATACAAGGGGAAATATGGGTATCCTGTAGAGACGAATGGCAGCGTAGACAACTATGAGCCGAAAGAATGCGACGCCGTCATCATCCCTGGCGGGTGGGCGCCGGACAAGCTGAGGCGCAGCAAGGACGTTCTCAATTTCATAAAGGCAATGGACGAGGAAGGCAAGATAATCGCCGCCATATGCCACGGCCCCTGGGTCCTGGTAAGCGCCGGCGTCGCCAACGGCCGCAGGATGACGTGCTTCAATGCGATAAAGGATGACATAGTGAATGCCGGCGCCGAATATTCCGACGAGTCTGTGATAATAGATGAAAATATAGTCACCTCAAGGACGCCGGACGACCTTCCGGACTTCTGCCGGGCCGTCATAGGCCTGCTGCAGCTCAAGAAAGCTGAAGCCGAGTAATTTTTGCATTTTCTAAATCTTATAAACATTTGCGGCATATAAACGAAAATGACTGTCAACAAAGAAATATTAAAGGATGTCCGGTCGTGGCACCTTTACAACGACATAAAGGGGATGGACTTCAACGGCTTCCTCGCCAAGACGGGCAAAAAGGAATGGGTGGCCATAGATCCGGCTACATTCACGGACCTCAACCACCTGAAGAAATTCAAGGTCAGTGCGGTCCTGCTGACGAATGCCGACCACGCCCGCGACGCGAATAAATTCAAGGACTTCTTCCAGTGCAAAATCCTTGTCAATGAGAAGGATGCGCCGCTTCTGGAGGATGTAAAGGCTGACGGGACCTTCAAAAACGGCGATGTTATACACGGAATGCGCGTCGTGGAAGTGCCCGACAACAAGACCCCAGGCGAGTCCGCTTTCCTGTGGGAAGAACGCAAGATACTTTTCATTGGCGACGCCGTCGTTGGAAAGCCTATGTGGAAGCTGAACCTGCTCGCAGACGACAAGTACAGGGACGTGAAAAAGGCGGCTGAAGGCATAAAGGTCCTTTACAATCTGGACTACGACACCATGCTGCTCGGCGACGGCGAGCACCCGATGTTGAAAGGGAAGGAATACCTGCTGGATTTCTTCAAGAGGCATGAAATAAAGATTTAAATAGGTTTTCAGGATTGTAATTCAAAGGCATCACATTCCATATGAAGTAAGAGTCGCGGAGCCAGAAGCTCTGCTTGCTTCAGGAAAATCCTCAAAAAGGAAATCTTTTTGGGATGTCAAACGTCCAGAACGACGCGCGCCTTCCATTTCCCGTTTTTTCTGACTTCGAACATGTGCATCGTCACGGCCTTCACGTCAACAAGCATTTCGTGCTTCTTCATGTCGAGCTTTTCACCGAAGATTTCTCCAGAAAGCGACGTCTCTGAAACCTTGATTTTGAATTTGCTGAAAATCAGGAGCTCCGAATCCTTGAGGAAGATAAGCTCTTCCAGGAATGCGTAAAGCAGCTTCTCCACGCTTTCAGCTTTGAGCATGATTTTCTTTTTCACCTTCGGCTTCACAGTCTTCAAGTCTTTTACCATTGTTTCTGTGGTGGCTTCCGCCGCCGAAACGAACATCTCCTCAAGCGTTTTGCCCTTCGCCTCGAATGCTACGTCGGCAAGCGATATGTTCTCGAGGAATTTGTACGTCATATTTACACATCCAAATACATTAAGGATTTTTCATATTTGAGTCTGAAATCTTTTCCTTAACGCCGCTATAACATATATTTCTCTGCCAAGCATCTTCTATTTTATCGCATATTAAGAGGTTTTTTGTGTTAACGGCTACAACATTATAACATATATCCCTGTTTGATGCGACATATAATTTTTCGCAGGTTTGGGGATTGTTTTCATTCATGCCGAATCCAAAGGCTCCTGCAGACAGAGTGTTATTGAAATTCCACACCAAAATAACCACACCCAGCAAAACCAATACAGCTATAACAAAAAGAATCTTCAATTTAGTATTTATATCATTTCGCTTCTTTTTCATAGCCCGCACTTCCTTATCATCTCTTTTATTTTGTTTTCATGCTTTTTGACACTGCTTCCTATAAAAACAAGCTTTGTCTTGCTGGCAGGAAATTCCTCCATGTCATACCTTCCCGCGACGTAGTTGAACAGGTATGAGCCGTCTTCGCAGACAACAAATCCCTTCGCCCTGTAGATGTCTTCGGGCATGGATTTAACGAAGGAAACGAACTTTTCCATATCCAGTTTTCCTGCTTCGACTGTAAAGAACTGGATGCTGCCTTCTTCTATGTGGCTGTGCTCCTTCATGTCCACATATTTTGAGGAGTAAATGCCGAAAAGCATCTCTATGTCGACGCCGCATTTCACAGTCCGGAGCTTGACGGCCTTGGGGTTGATGCCGTGTATTTTCGCCTCAACCTCCTCCAGCTGCTTTTCTGTAACGAGGTCTTTCTTGTTGACGAGTATTATGTCGGCCATCTCAAACTGGACGCGGCCTGTGTAACCTATGCTGGGATACTTCACTATGGAATCGGCATCCGCCACGGTTATTATGGAGTCAAGCCTGACGCCCTTTATGTTCTCGTCTATGTCGACGACGATAGCATCAGGCTCCGCCACTCCTGTTGTCTCGACAATTATATGTTCGGGCTTGACTTTCTCTATGACCTCTTTCACGGCGGCCTCGAATTCGCCCGTGAGGGAGCAGCACACGCAGCCGCCCGAAAGCTCGACCATGTCGACGTTCTTGCCTTTAATGATTTCGCCATCAATGCCGACCTCGCCAAACTCGTTCATTATCACTGCAATTCGGCGGTCGCTATCCGACAGTATGCGGCGCAGAAGCGTGGTCTTTCCGCTGCCCAGGTAGCCTGTAATCACCGATATGGGAATGCGCATAAGAAGTCTAGTTCAAAAGCCGTTATAAGCCTTTCAACAGGCGGTTCTGTCAACGGCCACCGCCTTCAGGCGGCGGCTTGTCTGCAAAAGAGCTTTGGTTTTCATACATTTGTGCATTCAAGTGCAACAGGTTTGTTGAGCACATGGCAGACTGAAAGTCTGCCTGTGCCGGAAGAGCACAGTCCCCAA
>CAYJVT010000014.1:0-21842 GCA_964373695.1 uncultured archaeon
TCATTTCTTTAAAGATTCTGAAATAAGTGTCTGATATGCATTTCGCTCTTAGAACCAACGATGATTTCGTGGTCCGGGAAGTTATCGACAATAAATTTCTCAGGAAGTTCGAGAGGACACCGTCCGGAGTCTCGCGCATTCGGGGTCCGTATTCGCTTTATATCGTGCGGAAGAGCGGCGAAAATACCAGGGATGCAATAAAAAAGCTCCGCGAAAAAACAGGCGTGTCGGAAATAGGCTATGCCGGACTGAAGGACAAGAATGCTGTGACATACCAGTACATAACGGTTAAGGACTCCCCATTCGATGCCTTGGACATGGGGAACATAAGCGTCTCTTTCGTCTCGAAGTCGATGAATCACATATCGGTTGGCGACCTTCTGGGGAACAATTTCGAGATAACCCTTCACGAGTGTACTGAAGTAGAAAAGCTGGAGGATTTCGCCCGAAGCGTAAGGGATGACGGCTTCTACAACTTCTTCGGCAGGCAGCGCTTCGGGGTAAACGCGGACAATTACTTGATTGGGAGGTGTATAGTGAAGGGAGATATGAAGAAGGCCGGGAAGGCCGTCGAATGCCAGACAGGGAAAGGGATGGCATCTCTCCAGAAGGCCGGGATAAAGTTCTTCATCCATTCTTACCAGTCATGGATATTCAACTGCGTGCTGCAGAAATGTATCGAGAACAAGAATGTGCCAGACAAGCTGCCTCTGGTCGGTTACGGCTCGAAAATACAAAATTCCTTCATGAAAAGCTTCCTTGATAGGGAAGGTGTGTCGCCGGATGATTTCATGCTCAGGGGGATGAGGATTTGCTGCAGGGGCTCCGAAAGGGCGACAAGGGTGAGGACATCAGTAAGCTATGTGATAAGAAACAGCACCGCGCTCATGAAATTCTTCCTTCCGAAGGGCTCTTATGCAACAGTCCTGCTAGATGCGCTGGAAAAGATGTAGTTATAGAGATTGATGAAATTCAGCAGGAGATAGACCGGCAGCTTGACGCGGCGTCTTCTGACGACGAGAATTCATGATTACTCAACCTGAAAGACTGTCACACCCCCGCTCCTGAACACTTCTTTGTATGGGAAGTATTCCTCACTGGAGCCGACTTGCGGCGCCCTTTCCGTATACAGTACATAGGAGATGTTGTATTTGGAAAGGATTTCCTTCCGGCTTATGTTCCTGTAAGCGTTCAGGATGTCCTGCAGGCGCTCGGCCGCCGGCGCCCCTATAAGGTTCGGGTCTGCGACATTCCTGCGTCCGGCGATTCCTGATACCCAATGACCTTCAAGAAACTGGGCAAGCACCGTCGCGTCCTCCGGCGTGTTTTTCTTCATCCACATCAATGCATTGTATTCATCGTCCGTGACTATACCCCACCTCAGGCTGCTCAGGGAGTAAATGCCGGTTATCGCAGTTATGACGAGAATGATTGCTATAAGCTCCTTCCTCTTTATCGATGCAAGAGCATGCGCCGAGAATACGGCCATTGGCACTGCCATGTAGACAAGCCCGCGGTCTGTCTCTATCTTTCCTGCTATGAATAGGGCAAGCATGACGGCAAGCCATAGAAGAACCGACCTGCTTACGTTCTTTCTTGACATGTACAATCCGAGCACGGATAGGGGTATCAGGAAAGGCGTCAGCCTGTAAAGCGCGTCCGCTACTCCTATGTTTTCAAAGAGGGCGCTTGATATGTCCCACGGCATGCTTTGGGTGTAAACGGCAATAGCGCTTCCGTACAGGAAATATGCTGCCGAGGCCTCGATGATTACGGCGGCCGCAATGAAAAGGGATTTTGAATCCTTCTTCAGGACCGGGATATAAAGCAGCAGGGAAAGGATTGATATGGCCGGGGAAAAGATGAAAATGAGAAGCGATGTAGTGAAATACCGGGAGAAATCCTTCTTAACGAGGAAGTAGCATGCCAGAGTGAGGAGCGTCAGGTCGATTGCCGTCACAAGGACGTTGCTCGAGCTCTTCCATATATGCACCGGTATGAAGGCCGTCAGAAATGATGCGAAAAGGGCCGTCCTTTCATTGTAAATTTCCCTCGTCAGAAGGAATACGGAAAGAACCGACATAGAGCCTATCAGCGTTATGATTATTGGAGCGGCTCCGGGAATCGTCATGAGGAGAAGGTGGATTCCAGGCGGATACTCATACGGCCTGCCCCCGTATGAAAGCTCGTCATATGCAGGCTGGCCGTCCTCAAGGCTTTGGGACATCCTGATATGGTAGTACGAATCTAGCCCAATCGGCCTGTCCTCCCAGAAATACGGGGCCATCCTTATTGCAAGGGCCATCGCGAATATGACGGCGAGAAACACGATGGCGCGCTTCATGATAGACATTTAATGCTAATCAATAAAAACTGCCTATGGACAGGAGAATAGCCGTGCTGTTTGCGGTGTCTTTCATTGTTTTCATGGCGCCGTTTGCTATGAGACAATATTATTATGGTATAGATGAGATAGTCGGCACCCCGACTTTCTACCACACAAGGATAGCCGAAAACATATTGGAGGGTAATTATTACGACGATATGAGTTTCGGGGGCCGACCCCTGACATATCCGCCGCTTTTCCCGCTGTTCCACGCGGCATTCGCTTTGATTCTTGGCTTGAATCTGGGCGGCATGGTGTTCGTGGCGCTTTCGGGCGCTCTCGGGACGTGCGCGGCGTACGCATTCAGCAGGAAATATTTCAGGGAGGATTTGTTTGCCCTGTTTCTTGTCCTCATGCCGGGGATAATATTTCTCAATTCGCACATATCCACAAGAGCGCCGCCTATTGCACTAGGCATCTTATCGCTCTATCTTATGTCAAAAAAGAGATACTTGCATTCCGGGATTTCCATCGGGACAGCATTCCTTTTCCATCCCGAATCCGCCGGAATAATGCTCATAGTTGTGCTTGCGTATGTTATGTCTGAAAAGAGCATCAGGATAAAAGACATCCTGAAGTTTGCCGTGCCTGTTATCCTGGTGTTTTTCGCGTGGTACGTGCCGTTCCTCGCGCAGAACGGCCTCCCGCAGCTTAATTCTTTGCACGAGGAATACAGGGACAGGAGATACAGCCTGGAGTCGCCTGCCGCCGAGAACTTCTTGTGGGAGCTCGGAAAGGGCTATTTCACGCTGCCTCTTCTGGCGCTTTCTGCTGTCGGCCTGCTTTATTCAAGGAACAATTTCATGAGGTTCTGGTTCATTTTCGGCATCGCGCTCGCCTTTACGGCAGAAAGACTGTTATTCTACATGCTGTTCCCGGCAGCATTCATGGCAGCTTTCGGAATGATTAAGATGAAGTCTTCAGTGAACAGGAATATCTACAGGATTCTTGTCATCGTTGTAGTAATTTACATGGGATGGTTCGGCTTCTCGCGCACTGCTGCGCTGGCGCAGGACTATCCGATGCGGCAGCAGATAGACACATTCCACTGGATAAGGGACAACACGCCTGCCGATGCTGTAATTCTTTCGGACTGGCAGTGGGGGCACTGGATATCTGGCATCGCCAAGCGGAAGAACTTCGTGGACGGCTACGCTGAATATGCGCCCGGCGTCAACACCAGGATATCGGAGCTTCATGAATTCTATGCTGCATGCCGGATACCGGAGGGCTACGGCATTTCCTACGTGTACATGGAAGACTGGTTTGCCGAAAAATACGGCATCTATTGCCTTTCCGGCCTGGAAGTGGTATATGACAATGCCGGAATAAAGGTATACAAAATTTAGCCATACTTCACTGCAAGCAGAGGCGCCGACAGGAATCCTATGCCGAAGAATATGACCCACACTGCCTGCACGTTGTACATCGGATCCGTGAGGTTTGTCACGCCTGCGTATATCGAGACAGCCGCTACCAGGGTTTCTATCCAGAAGCGCTTCGCTATTTTTATGTAGTCTTTTTTCTGCACAGTTTTCGGTGTGCGGAAGAATGTGAACTTCCTTCCTATAAGGGCGTTTATCGTGGCAAGCGTGAAGTTTACCGAGAGGCCGTACATTGCAAATATGTATGCGAATATCCTCTTCATGTTGATTCTCTCGTCAAGGAACTGGACATAAAGCAGCGTGAAGAAGGAACTTAGCGTAAGTCCGACGCCGAATACCCATACACCCACAGGCTCGTACATGTGAAATATGGGTATTTTGAAGAGCAGATGCAAAGTCATGATAATATCTATTAATAATATAGCCGGCCCGAGTGCATAAGTTGCGCATGAGAGGAAATGCTCGCTTTTCCTCCAGAAGCCGGGTATCTTCATTATACTTTTCCAGCGAATCATAAGAGTCTTCGTGGTTCCGTGCGCCCACCTGTATGTCTGGCCTGTCAGCGAAGAGAAAGATATTGGCAGAAGTCCTCTGCATTCAACTGGATTTATGAATCTGGATGTGTACCCTTTCGCGAATATCTTCGTTGATATGTCTATGTCTTCCGTGACGGTCTGCTCAGGCCAGCCTCCCATTTCCTCCACGACATTCTTTTTTATAACGCCGCTAGAGCCGCAGAATATCGAGAGATTCCTCATGTCCTTGCTCTTCATTATCGAGCCGAAGAACAGGTCGCGTATCATCCTTCCTATGCCAGTAACCATATTTTTACTGTCGTTTCTTTCTGCATTCCTCGACTGCACGAATGCTACTTTGCCGCTGCTTGCCAGGACTTCAACCGAATGTGAAAGGAAAGATTTTTCGGGCATGTCATCGGCGTCGAGAAGTGCCAGCACATCTCCTTTTGAGCGCTGAAGTATGTCGTTCAGGGCCCCGGCTTTGTAGCCTCTTCTGTGATTCCTGTGAAAAAATTTCACCCCTTCCTTCCTGCAAAGCCTTTCTATCATCCTCATTTTTTTCACATCGGTGGAGTCGTCAGCGACTATTATCTCATACCTGTCTCTGGGGTAGTCCTGAGATTTGCACGCCTTTATGGTGCCTCTTACTGTTCCAACAGGCTCGTTGAAGACCGGTATCTGTATCGTGGTGAACGGGAATTTTTTCAGGCCTTTGTATTTTACGTGCCTCCATTCCATGGAGCAGAATACGGAATGGTACAGGTATACGCTGAAAACCGCCGTAAGTATCTCGGCTGAAACCAGAAGTATGTTGAGTGTCATCCCGACCGTCGACGTGACTTTCGGAAACACATATAATATTTCATACGCGAAGTAGTAAAAAATCAGTGCGGCCATTATCCCAAGCATTATGGAGCTTTTTCTAACCATATATTCACTTCAATTCTAATCATATTAAATATGACTATGGGTATAATTAATCTATTCCTTTAAAATAGGTGCCTTTATGAGGATTCTGCTTGACAACCCGAATGGATTCTTCAGGAAACACAGGGAAACGTTCTTGGAGTCTTTCGCATACATCGCCGTTATTACCGGCATTTTTGCTGCGCTTAACGAGGCCTCGATACGTGCCGGGCTTACAAATTATGTGCCGAAAGTTGGTATTGCCGAGTCACTCCTTGTGAATTATATAGGGCTCGTCGGCGGCTTTTTTCTGCTGGTATTGATTTTTTCGTTTGTGCCGCTGAAAAAGTACGGTTTCAGGAAAAGCTTCATCAAGTCTTTTTTCCTTCTCGCATATTCATCGACGCCTATATTCATTCTGGGCTGGGTGCCTTTTGCCGTCTTGAAGGCAATAGGCCTTCTTTGGACGCTTTTCTTTGTCATGATAGGAGTAAAGACGAAGCTTGGCTATGACTACAGGAAATCTTTTTTCCTGACAATATTCATTGTCGCTATCGTCTATGCATTGATATTGATAAGCAGGAATGAGATTCTTTCTGTAGTCCCGATATACAATTAAGCCTTCGGGACAGCGTCTATTTTCATTAAAACAAGCGCAAGCTTGTCCCCGGCAAGCGTCAACTCCTTGTAATCCGTCCCCTGTAGTGTGATTGTGCTGTTTTCAAGCTTCACCGAGGTTTCCTCAGCGCCTGTTGAAGGGCCCTTCAGCCAGAGCACAGGCCCTTCAAATACGGGCTTCTCTATTTCATTGCCTTTCTTGTCGTACCATGTGCTGTCAATGAAGTAATAAGGCTGGAATTCTATCAGGACGCCTTCGTATGCAAGATACACAGGCACTTTGGCCATTATGTTGCTCATCAAGACGGTGAAATAAGCGTTGTCCTGCTGGCTGGAGCCGTCAAAAATGACGTTCATCCGATCTCTGTAGAATTGTTTCCGTATCTCTTCAGGCTCTGTCGTGTTCACCTTTATAGCGTCCTTTATGTCGTTGGAGAACGTGTATATTTCGGCATGACCCTGTATGGCGACCTCGCGTATTGAGGTATCCTCCTGTTGGACGCACCCGGCTGCGATTATTGCGATGCCGATAAGCAGAAGATATAATTTCATCTGAATCAGTTTGATTGAGAGTTTATATTCATTTCACATACTGAAAAGTTATAGTCGAAAATTAGTTGAATTTAAAATAAAAAAGAAAAGTGAGGGGAATTGCTTCCCCATTAGGCTTAAGCAGCTGCTGTGCTCACGACACCGTTCTTCCATACCACGGTGTTCTTGCCAGTCAATTCGCTGGCATGAGCATCGTAGTTCTGCAAGATTCCGGTTCCGGTTCTTGTGTCGTCAGCGTTGTAACCTGCAACAACCAATGCTGATTTGCCGGTTGTGAACGCGTCCGAAACAAGGTCGACAAGCGTTGTTCCAGGGCCCTGGTCAAGGTACCACTGCCTGTCCTTGGTCTTGGCCGCCGTTGCGAGCTCTCTTACGAGGCTGTTAACAGCAGGTCCGCCAACGAGGACCAGGTTCTTTGTCGTCTTGTCAGCTGTCGTGACCTCGGAGTCCAGTTTTGCTATAGGTGTCTTAACTGGAACTGCCTGCTTCACTGTGCTTCCCGTAGCGCCGGCTGATGCAGACGTTGTTGCGCCTTCAGCCAGGACGAACACGTCTAAGGTTGTCTGCTCGTCCGGATACCATATCTTCACGGTATCCTGTCCTGAAGTCTTTCTCTCCGCATACGTACCGTACAGGTCGACATATCTGTTGACGTTCGAGTCGGTGCCGAGTGTGTCCGTGTCTTCAACCGCAGTGAATTCAGGTGCCGTCGGTATTGCAACGTTGTTCGAGCCGGATGTTTCCGTGCTGGCTGCCACGTATGCATAATACACGTTGCTGGCGTCATCTTTCTCTTCAATGATGACGATGCCAGGCTGCACAGATCTTGCCGCGCCGGTTGCGTCCTGGTCGGCTGCGACTGAGATGTTTATCCATCCCGATTTTCCAGCGCCGGCGTTCGATATGTTGTATACCAGCCCGCCTGTTGCTGTTCTGCTCAGGTTAAAAGTCGCTGTTGCACCCGACCCTGTGGATATGTTGAGCTTGGACACGCAAGGCGACTGCGGGCATGCTGATGCCGTTCCGTCTTCCTGCGTTGCCGAAGAGAGGTTCAGGTACACGGTGGATGTCACTTCACTGTCCCATATCGTTACGGTGCCCAGAGCGCCGCCTGGCAGTTGTATTGTTGCTGTTTGGTTTATGTTCACGCTCGCGTTGGCGGTCGTGAATGCGTACTTCTCGCCGAGCTTGCCTTTTAACGCAGGGAATACTGTTGTATAGGTGCCGACTACGTTGTCGCCTGCGCCCGTTCCCCATGTCACTCCAAAAGTCGTTGACGACCTGTTCGTGAAGTAATATGTCTGGCCGTCTATGACCTTCGCGTCCTTGTTGTCGCTTGAAGTGCTGATCCTCAGCGTCGTTCCTGAGAACACATCCCTAAGGTCTATGTATGCTGATGTCGTGCTGTCAAGGTTCACGGTGCTGACCTGGAACATGTGCGGAAAGTCACCAGCGTCAACAATGAAGTACTCATTGTTTGCGATGGTTTCGTTCTCGACCACACGTATCGCGTAGCCGCTCGAGTCTGCAAGGCTGAATGCCGTTCCGGTGCTCGCTGATTTGTACGCCCAGCTGACAGTTGCTGTCTCGCCTTTGTCGTTTGTTATGGTTGCCTTGATCAGGTTGTCCCCTGAAGGGTCTACTGAAAGTGTGTTTCTGTTTGTAGTGTCGTCAAGCCCAGGCGATACTGAAGGGAATGCCAGCTTGAAGGTCTTCCACACAGGGTCCATGTATTCCCCGCCAAGAGCAAGGAAGTCCTTGTCCGATGAGGCACCGCCTACATAAACGTTGAATGATGCAAGCTTGCCGCTTGAAACAGTCAGGTTTACGTAAGAACCTTGTAGCGTGTCTTCATTCGTGCCGACTTTCACCTTGCTGCCGTGCTGAAGAATCATCTTCTGCGCGCCGAGCAGCAGTTTTGCCGAGTTAACGCTCTGGTCTGTGGATGAAAGCTGGAATACGTCGTCAATGAAGATGTCCAGGCCGCCGACTGATGTCGTTGAGCCCTTGTTGATTGTCTTCTGGTCGCTGCCTACCTTCAGGACAACTGCTGTTGCCGAGGATGTACCGACCATGGTGACATCATATGACTTCCCGCTGAGCGTTACCTGCACGTTCTCGCCAGACTTGAGGACCTTCGTTTCAGCACCGCCGGATATAACAAGCTTGTTGCTTGTTGAGGCGTCGCCGTTGATGAAAGTCGTGTCGCTCAGAATGGTGAATTCCTTTCCGAACATGGTTATTTTTTCACCAACTCCTGTCGTGCCGTTGAGCTCCTTGTCGAACACTACCGATGTCCTGTACATGTAGGCGTTTCCTGTCGTGAGTGTAAGTGGAGTAGGCGCCGTTGTCCAGTCACCGAAGCTGTATGTAGGGTTCTTCGTGGAGTCCCCTGAAGGCTTCTCGAATTGTGCCGAGAATTCAGGTACCGTCGTGCTTCCAGGTGTTAGGTATATGAATTGCTGGTATTTGTGTGTTGTTGAAGCGTCCGCATCGTTCAGAATGCCGGTTGCAAGCAATGTAGGCAGGTCGTCTTTTGTCATGGTTGATCTCAGACCGCTCTTTCCGAGGGTGTCGTCCAAGAACAGCTTCGTATTGGTTGTTGCCACTGCCTTGCCTTCTCCGCTCACGCTTGTAGTTCCGGACACGCCGGATGTCTTGACAAGCTGCGTCACTTCTCCTCCCAGTCTTACTGAAAGGTCTATTGCACCTACAACGTCAGATGGGGCAGCTTCTGCGCCTACAACTACCAATGTAGGTATTTCACTGCCGGAGACGAAAGGTGCAGGGTATTTGTCCAATTGCGCAAATGCCACTGACGAACCAAGCATCATGGTTGCCATGGCACCTGCAGCCAAAACTTTTCTGAATTGCATTTTTCTGCACTCTCCTTTTTTATATAATTTGGTTTGTTTTCCGGAATCAAACCAAGCACGAAGACATTTATGCTATAATTATAGCACTCATATCATCCTGCCTAATCTGAAACATGACAGCATTCCCTTTCATTTTCATATTACTGGGATTACTGTATCAGAATACGTAGCGTATTCTGACCAAATTCTGTACCATATAAATGTACTTAGTATATATATAAATCTGACTTGAAACAGTTTCAATCTATGTTCCATATATATTTAAACTTATTTTTAATCGTTTATAAGAGATAAATATGAAGATAAAATGTTCTAAAGTCAATATTTTACCATTTTAGATATCAATATCATTTTTATGATTCATATGGTTTCAATATCGGAATATCGTTATTTTTGCTGTTTTTTCAGTCTTATTATGTTTGTCCTGCCCTTTGGAATCTTCTCAACCAGGCCTCTATTCATGAGATCCTGTATTATCCTGGATACTTTGGGCTTTGAAAAGTCTGTTTCCTTGATTATCCTTCTCTGGTCGACGTCCTTCTTCTCGTTTATGAGTATCTGCATCACCTTTCTTTCGTTTTCCGTGAGAACAGGGAGTATATTTTTTGAGCTTGTCCTGAATCTCTTGTTATATATCACAAAACCGACTATAATAACCAATAAAGCGCCTATAATGATGAAAAGCGGCAATATTTGCTGGTTTAGAGGCTGTATTCCCTCATAAATTATCGATATATCGTATGTTTCTCCCAATTTTGGCGTATTCGATATCCATTCGATGTATATCTTCCTGCCGTCAGAACCTTCCCTCCCGAAAGAAGGCTCAAAAGGCTGCAGGCCGGTCCCCGAAAGCCTTGACCTCTCAACCAACGCAGCTCCAAGCGGCAGTTTTATGTTGGCCATGAATCTGTCGGTGAACTGGGTTATCGAGAACTTGTATGCAAAGCGGTGGAGGTCCCTTATGTTTTCTATGTTGTTTTCAAGCCTGAACTTATACACGACTGTCTTAGAGTTAATGTTGTTGCATATTATGGATACGCCGACATTTGACGATGCCGAGCATTTTATTGGCCTGCCGTCTGCTGTGACCTCCAGGTTCGCAGGCATCCCGAATATGAAATAGTCGCTCTTGGATGTTATGTTCGTGTAGTCAAGTTTCACGAGCCATTCCGTGCTCCCGTCGTCATTTATGGAGATATCTATATTATATTCTTCCAGGGACGATGCGTATGCAAGCGAAGACATCAATACCATGAAAAATGCGGCCAGTATCGCTTTCATTATGTCTATTATTTCCTTGTTAATTATAAATCTTGTGGAGAAAACTCTATTTTTGCTCGCGGCTTTTCGCAGGCGCGATTATTATACCACCCATGCCGGCCGCCGCGAACTGGTGGATGACTCCTGAAATCAGGTTCATCATGTTCTGGAGTTCTGATATGCTGATATTCTTCTCGTTCGGGCCGAATATTTCTATCGATGACGGGCCGTATGTTATTGCAAGGCTTACTAGGGTCATCACGTCTTTCACAAAAAATCTTATATCGGCTATCTGGGAGTATGCCTCTTCGACGCCTTTCAGGGGATTCTTCACCAGCGTGGCGTCTGAAAACGTCTTTTCATACACAAAGACACCCTGAACTCTGCAGAGTTCATCTATGTGCTTCGAAAGGGAATTCCTGACTACTTCTTCCTTTATGGCCAGGACCTCTATGGAGAACATGGTCTCTATCCACCCGTCTTTTTTCTTTTTTCTCATCTCCTCCTTGGTGTCCATTAAATCACTCTTACAGTAAACTTTATATGCCGCGGACTGC
This sequence comes from uncultured archaeon, assembly GCA_964373695.1. GTDB lineage: Archaea > Aenigmatarchaeota > Aenigmatarchaeia > GW2011-AR5 > GW2011-AR5 > JACPAH01. The sequence continues at coordinate 11,059 of CAYJVT010000014.1, forward strand.
ATCTATCTCTTGTGCATTATATGGATAACAGGTATACGGGTATTGTTTTTGTCGTCTTCGGCATCATAGCTCTTCTTGGCTCTGTCATATTCATGTTCGTTCTTCTTGTTGTGGGGCAGGGCCTGGATGCCATTAGGAACGCAGACCCCGAGTTCATATCCCAGACCGGGGCGGACCCGGCGAGCCTGCAGAATTTCTACCAGCAGACTGACCAGGTGATGTATGTCGGATGGGCATGGGCCGTCTCCGTGGTTATTTCGTCCTTGGCTTCGGTATACAGCGGCGTAAGGAAGCTGAGGCCGAGAAAGAAATAACGCATTCGGTGGCAGTATAAAAATGTTGGATGACTTACTTGAGCCTATATATGAAAAGCCCCGATAGCTCAGTTGGTAGAGCGACAGTTTCGTATGATATGCCGCAAGAACTGTAGGTCGTGAGTTCGACTCTCACTCGGGGCTCTTCTGTTTTGTGTCCTCTTCCCACCATTCGAGCCCGTAATTTCTTTTTTCCTCCTTCTTGGAATAGAGTATCATGACTATGGAAACGGCCGATATGAGAGGCGCCAGTATGAAGTACGTCATGAAGAACGGAATTACTATGCCTATGAAGCTGTCCAGATAAAGCGACAGGAAGAAGGACGCGAAGAACCCTATGCCGATGCCTCTTATGACGGATTGCATTATTAATTATTCTTTCCTTTATTAAATATGCCAAAAGCAAGCATTTAAGAGTTCCGCAGATATCTATGGAAATGAAGGAGGTCCTTGCTGTAAGCTCTGATAAAAAGGAGAAGGTCGAGGACATGCTCAAGAAGGACGAGGAGATAAACAGGGGGAGCATAGTGGTGAAAAGCGCCTCTTCCCTGGGGTTTGACGATGACTGTTACTTCATAATTATCGACGCCCCTGAACATGCGATAAAAAAGGCGCTGAACATGGTCTCGGGCATTGCGTCGGTCTTCAAGGACAAGAACAGGGTCCTGAAAAAATACGAGGAGCAGGAAGAGGCTGCCATGCAGGGGTTCGGCAGCATCATGGGCGATTGAAGTTGTTGTACGACAATATATCAGCGGACAGTCTAAGGAATTTAGACAAATACAGGGAAAAATTCAATTTTCTTTACATGTGCAAGTCTTGTGCAAGGAGCTTCGACAGCATGGAGCCGGTCGGCAGCTGCAAGTTCTGCTCATCCGAAGGTCCGGAAATCCTTGACATGAAAGTCTCTGGAAAGGTCATGTACAGATATTATTGCCCGAAGTGTGAGAAGAACCGCGTTACTGAATCTCTCGTGGAGAAATGCACCGGCTGCGGCAGCAAGCTCATACATCTGTACAAATGGGGCAAGAACAGCAGGAAGGAGCTCTTCAGGATGCGGGCAAGGGGCCTTGCAGGAAAGGCCAGGGGAAGTATGTTTAATCTGAAGGACAAGGCTAGACCCCGAACATAGCCCTGAGCTCTTCTGACGGCTGCCACGGCGGCACGAAGGAGAGTTCAAGCTCAACGCCTTTGACTCCTTCCATCGACCTCACTTTATTCTTGACTTCTTCCATGAGCTGAGGCCCGTATGGGCACGCCGGAGTAGTAAGCGTCATCTTTATATGAACGTTACCGCCATTCACCCTTATCTCGTAGATGAGCTCCAGGGTTATTATGTCCATGTGCAGCTCCGGGTCTTCCACTGTTTTCAGCGTGTTTTTCACGTCTTCTATCGTGACCATAAAAGTATAGAAGCAAGAATCTATTAAATACAATGGAGAGGTTTGAAAAAAATGTTCATTTTAGGCCATATCGGGTTCTCCTTCGCGGCTCTCTATTGGCTGAAAAGAAGGGCAAAGGACATGGACTACAGGCTTCTGCTGCTGGGTTCGATGCTTCCTGATATCATAGACAAGCCTCTAGGCCTTGTGGCATTCGCCGATACGGTGTACAACGGGAGGATAATAGCCCATACTGCCGTTTTTGCTTTTGTTATAACCGTGATATCAATCAGGATGAAAAGCGCGAAGCTTAAGATGCTTTCGATGGGCATATGGCTGCATCTTCTTCTGGACTTCATGTTCCTCTATCCCGCGACGCTCCTGTGGCCGCTTTTCGGCGGCTTCAAGCCTCTGGCGTATCACCCGGATTTTACTGCGGAACTGGTGTCAAACCCATTCGTTTACACGACAGAAGCGATAGGTCTGGCTTTTCTACTGCACATCTTTGCCAAGCACGGGCTTTACAAAAGGGAGAATTTCATGAGATTCATTAAAACTGGAAAGCTTGGATAATGGGTTCGGGCGGAAAATCGGCCTGCGAGCGAAGCTCGCAAAGCTTTCGAACCGCCGGCCTTTTATGCCAAAGCACTTAAATACTTTGTCTGCACGTCAACTGCAACATCGCTTAAGCAGACGTCATAGCCACTAGACTACGAACCCGTTTTAAATTTGTGATGTTGAAAACATTAAAAGAGCATCCGTAATCTAATGGCAGGATTTCAGCTTCCCAAATGCCCTACGTTCTTCGAACGTATCGCATGCCATATTATGGAGATAGCTGATAATGCGGGTTCGAATCCCGCCGGATGCATTGATAAGCTTTTTTCCTAAATTAGGTCAATGGGACTCGGCAGCTACGCGCGCTTTGCAATAGGACTTGCACTTTCACTGGAAATACTGCGCTCTTGGTTCTCCGGCCAGCAGCTATCGATATTGGCTCTGGGGCTTGCGGTTGCCTTCTTGATTCTTTCCATCCTGTTCTTCATTAAAAGGATATAAGAATTTCCATCATAGTAGAACGATGAAAGCCACGGCAGTCGCGAATGCCAATATTGCCCTGTCAAAATACTGGGGAAAACGCAACAGCGCCCTGATACTGCCTTTCAACGGCAGTATTTCCATGACATGCGACGGCATGCATACGAAGACGACGGTGGAATTCTCTGAGAAATATGCGCATGACTCAATAACAATAAACGACGAGGAGCTTAGAAAAGACGAGAAAGACATATTGGGCCATGTTGGCAGGATACGGCATCTTACGGGCATAAAAGAGCGTGCAAAAATAGTTTCGGAAAGCAACTTTCCTGTTGCTGCCGGCCTTGCAAGCAGCGCTTCCGGCTTCGCAGCGCTGACGCTTGCGGCAACAAAGGCAGCCGGCCTTTCGCTTGATGAAAGAGAGATTACAATCCTCACCCGCCAGGGGTCTGGCAGTGCATGCCGCTCCATATGCGAGGGCTTCGCCGAATGGCACCGCGGCACAAAAGAAGACGGCTTGGACAGCTACGCTGAAAGCATCGCCAGCAAGAGGCATTGGCCTGAGTTCCGCATGCTTGCGACAATCGTGCAGGAATCCAAGAAAAAAGTCTCTTCAAGGGCCGGCATGAAGCAGACAGTTGAGACATGCCCCCTCTACAATGGATGGCTCGACAGCGTCGGCGCCGATCTGGATGCGATACGTGCTGGCATACTTGAAAAGGATTTCACAAAGGTCGGCTCTACAGCCGAGTACAATGCGCTGAAGATGCACGCCACTATGATGACCACGAAGCCTTCCATCATATACTGGATACCCGCCACGGTCGAGATAATGCATTCGGTGATGCTATGGAGAGAGGAAGGGCTTGATGCCTACTTCACCATGGACGCAGGCCCTAACGTCAAAGTACTTTGTCTGGAAAAGGACGAGAAGGAGATTTCAAAACGCCTCTCGTCGCTTGGCGGTGTCATAAAGGTCATATCATGCAGGCCCGGCGACGGCGCATCCCTTTCAAACGAGCATTTGTTCTGATTATTATGTTCAAAGTCTTTGCCTTTGATTTCGACGGTGTTCTTGCCAAGAACACTAAAGAATTGGTATTGCTGTGCAGGCGAGCATGGGAACGCATGGGGCGCGATGCAAGCAGGATAAGCAACAGCGATATAGAGAAATACAGGCCGCTCATAAGGAACGCCCTAGACTGGTTCGGCCTCCTGTCCCTTCTGGACGGGAAAAAGCCTGTTTCGCCGTCCTCGATAGCTGATATCAGGGCCAGGTATCCAGAGGAGTCAAAAAAATTTTCAGAGTTGTTTTTTGGGGAGAGGTACGTCATCCAGGAAAAGGATTTTGACGGCTGGCTGGAGCTTGTTGAGACTTTTGATTTTGTCATCAAAGCCGTGAAAGACAAGGCTGCCGAAAGCAGCGTATACATAGTCAGCAGCAAGGACAGGAAGACTATAATGTTGCTTCTGGAACGCATGGGAATAAATATCGATAAGGAACGGGTGTTTGGAAAGGAATTTTCCTTGGACAAAAGAAAAATAATACGCCGCATAATGGACATCGAAGGCGTAAGCGGAAGAGAGGTCTTGTTTATAGACGACTCGATAGAGCAGCTGAAGTCAGTAATGGAAATGGGGACGGCTGTTGTTATGGCTTCATGGGGCTATACGACGGAAGAGTACGTGGAAGAGGCGAGGAATATGGGAATCTTTATCGCGGACGAAAATAATCTCCGTTCCATACTAACGGAAGAATATTTTGACATAGTCGACGAAAACGACAATATAGTAGGAAAGGCGGCGCGGAAGGAGTGCCACTCAAATCCGAAGCTAATCCACCGCGGCGTTGATATCATCATAACCAACTCCGGAGGCCAGATTCTCCTGCAGAAACGCGGCATGAAGAAAGACCTTTATCCGGGGATGTGGACATGCTCTGCGACAGGGCATAATGACGTCGGCGAAAGCTACCAGGATGCTGCCGAAAGGGAGCTGGAGGAGGAATTGGGCATAAAAACACGGCTTAGTTTCCTTTGCTCCTATAGCCTCCGCTCGGAGGCAGAGAGCGAGAACCTGCAAATCTTCACTGGCATGCATGACGGCCCCTTCCATCCGAACACGGAGGAAGTGGACGAAGTGAAGTTCTTCGACATAAGCGAGGCAAGAAAACTGGCCGACGCCGGCAACAACGTGACGCCTGGGTTCATCCAGGCCTTCGGGGAATATCTTAAATATTCTGGAAGGAAGTGAAGATGATGATAAAGGTTTCCGCACCAGCTAAATGCCATATAATTGGTGAGCATGCTGTGGTCTATAATAAACCTGCGATAATTGCAGCCGTCGGGAAAAGGATATATGTCAGCGCGGAGAAATCCGGTGTTATAGAGCTGAAAGATGCGAGATGGAACAGCAAGCGTGCCTGGGCGGTGCATGACGCTTATGAGGCGTCGCACAAAGCAACAGGGATATGGAATGAATGCATGAAGAAAAAAGATTTCACGGAGCTTCTTTTCTGGTCAAGAACAGGCAGCTCTTACGATAATTACTGGAAGGCCATGATAGGGACAGTGCTTCGCCTTACAGACGCCAGTTCCGGGATTTCATTGCACATAACAAAATGCGACATTCCGACAGGCTCCGGACTCGGCTCGTCGTCGGCAACTGCGGTTGCAGTGGTGAAGGCGATAAGCGAAGCTTACGGCAAGAATCTTCCTATTGAAAGAATAAATGAAATCGCATATGAGTGCGAGAAGCTCATCCACGGCACGCCGTCCGGGGGCGACAACTCGGCATCGTGCTACGGCGGATTGATATGGTTCCGGAAAGCGCAGCCGAAGAATGAAATTACCTCCCTGAGGAATGAAATAACCCATAAGCTGGAGAACTTCGTCCTCGTGTATGCTGGCGAGCCTCAGAAAAACACCGGGGAACTGATACAGATGGTGCGCGACATGCCGGAAAGCGAGCGCGAGCCGAAGATGCAGGAAATCGAGAAGATGACGCATGAAATGAAGGAAGTCCTGAAGAAGAAAAATTATGCCGGAATGAAGGAGATAATGAACAGGACTAACGAAATTCTCACGTCCTTCGGACTCTCAACGCCGGAAACTGAAAAAATATTCGAGAAGATAGTTTCCTTGGGAGGCGCCGCGAAGATGTGCGGCGCCTGCGGAGGCGGGATGATGCTTGCGTGGCACAAGAATCCAGGAAAGATATCGGATGCGATGAAGAAGATGGGCTTCGACGCCTATGCAGCGGATTTGGCGGTGGAAGGCGTCAGGGTTGAGGATTAAATTTTGTAAGCCACCGTTACAAACAACAAGTTGCTTGTCGGGAGAACCGGCCACGGATTTTCTGAAAGGACTTCATTAAGGTATCCTGAAGGTTTTGTCCACAAGCCTGATTTTTTTAGTTCAGTCTCATAATTTTCCACAGGTCTGTGTGCCTCGAGCATTACCAAATCATCTGTAGGATCAAAGGTTCCGCTTTGAATCGCTTCATTTCTTACGGCTTCCCACCCTTTCCAGAATCTTCTTATCATCTTGTCTGCTTCGTTATAACGTCTTCTAATGATATAATTACCCGAAGATGGGTTTTTGCATTGTGGATATATCTGGGCGAACATTTCAAGATCATGTTCTTTTGTTTCCCATTCAAACTCGTCTATCAGGAACTTGTAGACATTGTGAGGATGTTCCCACATGGAATTATGCCAGTCTGAAAGAACGATAAATCTATCTTTTTTTAATACTCTTGCCAGAGATTTCACCGGCGTGTCAAGATACGCGTGGTGGTGAATCGCTGCGACTGACGTCACAATATCCTGTGAATAAGGCTCAATATGCAAGGGCACGCAAGTGTCTCTTGTGTTCAGAGTTCTGAAATTTACATCTCTTTTTAATCCTTTTTTCTCAAGCCCTATTGCAGCAGATTCTAACCTGTCGTAAGAAGGCTCAACAAGCGTTGCATAAATTCTTTCCATGTCCTCGCCTTCACTCTCAAGAAAGTCGTAAAGAACAAGCGTGCTGACGCCAGCCCCGGTTTCCAAATAATTCACTCTTCCGGGCATATCCCTCATAAGCCTTGATACAGTCCTAGCATTAGCGTCGCGGAGCATCTGGGAGAAGTTTCCCATCCCGGATATGTTTACAGCATCGACCACATGCTGCATCTGCCTTGGCGATCCGACAGCCCACTCGATTTCATATTGCCTGTCGCTTTCCTCCCTGAATTCACCTTCAGGAATTCCCCATTTGGGATAAGCATACGAAGGCACGCGCAAGGCGCTGCCTAATCTTACAGGCATCCTTGATGAATCAATTTCATACGGCTCCATTTATTCCAACTCTGAAAGTGGTGTTTCTGCGTATCCGCATACCCTCTTTAAGGATTTCAAAAGCCTTCTTAAATCTACCCCTTTTATAAAACTTGTCGTTGTGATTTTATCATGGTGCATTTCTCCGCCCCTGGCAAGCAGTTCATCTCCGGGGAATGGGCTATACTTGAAGTAGGCTCGAAGGGTCTTGTTGCAGCCGTCAACAGGCGCGTCCATGCTGATGTGAAGGAGAACGGCTGCATAAGCATATCAATAGACGACTTCGGCATAAAGGACCTGAAGGCGGATTTCGACGGTTCAAGGCTGGTCTTCAGGGACGATATTTCTTCAGTTCGCGACAAATTGCAGTTTATCAAGGAGGCCATAGAGATATCGCTCATGTTCCTCGACGAGCAGAAAATTGAAAGAAAGAATTTCTCCATAAGGACGTGGGGGGAGGATGTTTCCATAGGGAGCAGGAAGATAGGCTTCGGGAGCAGCGCCGCCTCCACTGTCGCCGTCATCGCCGCCGTCCTGAACTTCCATTCATATAACGCCGGCAAGGACGAGGTATACAAGCTTGCCGCCATTGCCCACTACTACGCGCAAGGCAAGGTGGGTAGCGCTTTCGACGTGGCCGCCTCGACATACGGCGGAGTCTTCGTATACAGCCGCTTCGACCCCAAATGGCTGACTGCAAAGATAGAAAGAAGGGCGCCCCTTTCCGCTATTTTAAATGATGAGTGGCCGTCGCTTCTGGTGGAGAACCTCGACATCCCGGACGAATTTATCATGCTTATAGGGTGGACAGGCGACTCCTTCTCCACGTCGGCCGCGATAAAAAAGATGAACGAGAAGAAGGCGTCTGACGAAACGACATACAGGGCTCTGATGGAAAACATCTCCTCATGCGCTTCCCGCGCCGTGGAGGCGTGGAAGGATGACGACAGGAAAGGCCTGATGAGGTGCCTGAACGAGAACGAGCTGTGCCTGCGCAACCTCGGGGACTGGGCTGACATCCCCATAGAAACGAAGGAATTGCGCCTTTTGCATGACATAGCGATGAAGCATGGCGCCGCCGGCAAGCTTTCAGGCTCCGGAGGCGGCGACTGCGGCATTGCCGTATGCTACGACAGGAAGACAGCCGAGAAGATACGCCAGGATTGGGAGAAATCCGGCCTGCAGACTGTGGATGCGGCTCTGGATATCGGGGGCGTCAGAGAAGAATAAAAGCTCTTCTTTCAAGGTATTTTTATGCCTGACACGCTTATACTGGTTGACAGCAGCGACAAGGAGATAGGGTACGAGCAGAAGGAGAAGTGCCACAGGAACCCCGTTCCGTTGCACCGCGCTTTCTCTATATTCATATTCAACAGGAACGGCGAGCTTCTTATACAAAAAAGAAACAGCAAAAAGAAGACGTGGGGAGGCTTCTGGTCGAATACGTGCTGCAGCCACCCCAGGAAAGGCGAAGCCGTGCTTGAGGCTGCAAAGCGCCGGCTGAAAGAGGAACTTGGATTTGCTGCGGATTTGCGGTATTTGTTCAAGTTCGAGTATGACGCAAAATGCGACAATACATGGGGCGAACATGAGCTTGATCACGTCTTCGTCGGCGAGTACGACGGCAAGGTTGCGCCCAACAGGGACGAGGTCGAGGACTGCAGGTGGATTGATATTGACGAACTGAAAGCCGACATGAAGAAGCGCCCTGAAAAATATACGCCTTGGTTCAGGATATGCATTGACAGGGTGCCAAAAGAAAAATGATTTTGATAGAATAGATGATCATTCACGCCTTCTGCGGCCGTCATCACGCCTTTGCCTGCGGCCGTCCATGTCTCTTTTTGGAGGCTCCACGTAAGGCCTGCTCTTCATCTCCGCACGCATCGCCTCGACCTTGGTCATTCTAGTCAGGTAGCCGGCTACCCTGTTTCTGGCGCGCTTTTCCGACACGGCGTTAAGCTCTTTCAGCGATTCCTTGTTCTTCTCGAAATCGGCGCCGAACTTGTCTGCATAAAGTTCCTTCAGCTTCTCGCCGGCTCTTTTTATGTCCTTTGTCTTTATGTTTCCCATAGCTGCCTTTCTTATAATTCAAGCAATGCTTTAATAGGTTTTAAGTGGGTTTAAATCCTATGCAAAAGGCTGTTATTTCCAGGTCTCCGATAGGCACTTTTGCCTTCTCTCCCGGAGGTGACCTGATTTTTTACCAGTTGTACAGCAGGGAGCCGTCAAAGGCACTCGAAGAGTTCAATGCAAAGCGCATCATGAAGGAGATGAAGGGCTACGAGGTCTCTGAGGACAACGCCTTCATCCGGAAGAACATGAGGCAGTATGCGCTCAACCTGGGTTTTTGTGACAACGAGGCCGACCTCAACAGGTTCATCTCGGAGTTCAGTGCCCTTCTATCCAGGGAAAGGCTTGTGGGGATGATAGGGAGAGACAGGCTGCTCATTCAGGCAAGCAACGCTCTCGAAGACGCGAACAAAATCGTGTCTTTGATGCTGGAGAGGCTGTACGAATGGTATACGCTCCATTATCCGGAATGCAGGCTCGACAAGAAGCAGCTTATGGAGAGCGTTATAAAGCACGGTAGAAGGGAGAATTTCCCGTCGTTTTCCGGAAGCTCCGGCGTGCCTTTGTCCGAGAGCGACGAGATTATTCTCACGGAATATGCGAAGTCGATAAAGGAAATGTCTGAAAAAATCAGGCTCATGGAGAAATACGTCAAGCATTCGATGAAAGAGATAATGCCGAACTTTTGCGGCCTGGTGGAGCCTCTCCTTGCCTCGCGGTTCCTTTCGCATGCGGGCTCGATGGAAAAGCTTGCTAGGCTGCCGTCTTCGGCCATACAGTTGATGGGGGCGGAGAAGGCGCTTTTCCGCCATCTCAAGAACAAGAAAAGGGACAAGTCGCCGAAGTTTGGCATGATATTTCTCTCGTCATGGGTCCAGAACTCGACGGAGAAAGGGAAGGCAGCAAGGCTTCTTGCATCTAAGCTCATGATTGCGTCCAAGATAGACTTCTACTCCGGGCGCGACGAGTCGGAGCGCCTGAAGAGGGAATTGGTTGAGGAGATAGGAAGGATATGAAGCAGCTCTCGGACGGCATATGGAAGGACGGCAACCGGCTTTACACGAAGAACCTGAAGCCTGGAAAAAGGGTTTATGATGAAAGGCTTGTGAAGCACGAAGGCACAGAATACCGCGAATGGAACCCCTCTAGGAGCAAGCTTGGCGCTGCCATAGCAAACGGGATGAAGGCTGCGCCTCTTGCGGAGAATTCCAGGGTGCTTTATCTTGGCGCCTCCACCGGCACGACAGTCAGCCACGTCAGCGACATATGCACGGCAGGCATCGTTTATGCGCTGGAATTCTCCGAGCGCGTCTTCAGGTCGCTTCTGGATATCTCATCGGAGAGAAAAAACATTGCGCCGCTGATGGCGGATGCCAGAAAGACGGAGGGCTATTCGTGGATAGAGGAGTGCGACGTGGTATTTGTCGATGTGTCTCAGCCAGATGAAACGGAGATTGCGATAAGGAATGCCGAAATGTTTCTGAAGACCGGCGGAATCCTTATGATAGCCGTGAAGTCGCAGAGCATCGACGTCACGAAGAAGCCCGAGGAAGTCTACGAGCAGGAAGCGGAGAAGCTGGTGAAGTCAGGTTACGAGGTGCTCGAAATCATCGATTTGGAGCCGCATGAGGAGAAGCACGCGATGATCGTGGCGAGGAA
>CAYJVT010000015.1:0-14457 GCA_964373695.1 uncultured archaeon
TAAAAATTGAACCGTCTAGACTATTTCTTTCTCGCTTATTATCACGAAATCGCCGACGCTTTTCACGGATGAAAACGGTATCAGAAGGCGGCTGCTCTCGTCACGGTCAAGCGTAAGGTCGCCTATATGCTTTGTAGGTTCCGTGAGGACGATATTAAGGAGCTCGCCGGTATCGGAGATGAAATTTATGTCGCCGACGACGCCGAACTTCCTGCCAGTCTCTTCCGAAACTATTACTTTTCCGAGAACGTCTCTTCCCCTGCTTCGCATCATTATAATCACCTCATATTATTTGCTTGTGAAATTTTATATAGTTAGCTCTTGACGACCAAATTTTTCATGTGAGACTTCAGCTGGTATACAAAGGCGCGATCGGTGCGGCGGCGCTCTACGATACCGTCATCCATGAGCCTCTTCAATATGTTATTTACGGAGCGCACAGCATGCTGGCGCGATTTGTATTTGCTCAAATCCATTGAATTGGCTATCTGCCCGGGAGTCATAGGCTTCAGGAGCATTTCCATGACATCCTTCTGCATAGGAGTCATTTCTTCCATTACTTTCAGCGGCGGCGCCAGTTCCTCGGTGAGGGGCTCTTTTTCCATATAATCCGCAGTGACTTTCAATCTGCCTTCCGACATCGCCTGATATATCATGTCGTTGCAAGTACGCAATATCTCCCTCGGAAAGCCGCCTGTCTTATGATAAACATATTCGGATGCTTCCGGCGAGAATTCGTCGCCTGTGCCTCCTACTTTCTGTATTCTCTTTCTTATGAGATTTGCCGTTTCTTCTTTTGTGAGGGATAGAAGCCCTATCTTAACGACTATCCTGCGGCGCAGCGTTTCAAGCTTATCCAAGACATGATTTTCGAATGAAGGAAGGCCTGACAGAACTATAGACATGTTATCAACCTGGTCCCCGAGGACACGCAACCACTCAAGTATGTCTACACTTGATTCCTGGGCCTCGTCATACATGACAACCAGGTGCTTCTTTCTTATTCGTTTGTTCAGGAAAGATGGTATCTGGTACATATTCTTCAGCCTGAAAAAAGGCAGCCACGAACCGTATTTCTCATTAAATATCTGAACAAATTCTTCCGGGTGTTTAGGCGGCTTTCCTATATAGACATAATCGTACTTTTCCGGTAGATGGGAAGACATCCATTTGAGGGTTGTCGTCTTTCCGGAGCCTGTAGGGCCGACGATTAGAACTATCTTATGTTTTTCCTCAATAGCAGACAGCAGTTTTGACGTCTGTTCAGCATAACCTACAAACAATTCGGGTAATATAGTGAATGTAAAAGGGTTCCCTGACCAGCCAGCTTTTTCAAGCCACTCTTTTGAGCTTATCGGCCTGCTTTCGATTTTCTCAGGAATCTGGGTTATTTGAACCTGATTTTGGAGCGGCGTTTCTCGCATGGATTTGTCGTTTTGGGCGGGCCCATCTACCATATTTTGCCCTAGATTTTCAATATCCTGATTACTATCAATATCTTCTCCGTCCATGTGTCTATATGAACTTCACGGCTATAAAAAGATATTTCTGTGAACTTCATTAAATTGTTCACGATGTTCATAATTAAGTTCACGAAAAATGTTTAATTTCACGCATTTCACGGTGAATTCACGTGAATTATGCGTGAAGTTCACGTGAATATATATGAAGTTCGTGAAGGTTTAGTGAAGGTTTAGTGAATGTTCATATGAAGGGTATATATCTTTACTCCTATCAAATATTGTAGTAAATATCTTTATGTGAGTTAAATTAAGTAATGTCTTTATAATTATAAAATATTTGTGAGAATTGAAAATGAAGTTCATATGAAGTTCACAGGATGTTCATGGACCATTCACGTGAAGTTCGTGAACTTCACGGAGTATTCACGGAACCTTCACGGACATCTAAAAATCTTGTGAGGAGACATTTTACGACTTTTTAAAAAAATTCCCTCATCCAAGAATAAAATTCAAACAATCAAAACTCACAAATCATGTTAGACATTAAAAAAGCCGTTATTTAGGCGTTTTAGCTGAAAAAGGGCCAAATATCATCTTTCCATCTTGTTCATCAGGCGCAGGAATTTCATTATCTGGTCAAAACTCTGGCCTTGCTGAAGCTTCTCTATTACAAATGTCTTAAGCCTGATAACTCTCAGAATAGGCTTTCCAGTACCCAATGAATTATCCTCTATAAGCGTGGCAAGCGGCCCTTCCAGGTATTTGGTCACCGTGGTCGGATGCAAGCCGGCTATTTCAGCTATCCGGCTTATCCAAATACCATCCTGATTATCAAGCAATATCCTTACTATACTACCTATTTTTTTTGAATCGAATCCCTTTTTCCTACCCATGAAAAGTAAAATAGAAACGTATATATAAAAAGCTATTTCATGGCTCTTGGCTCCAGGTATGCAAAATTCAAGGCCCTATTGGCTGACGCTCACTTTCGCTTTTTATACGTCATACTACTATATTGATTGTAAATGCGCTGCTTTATAGCTATAGACATCCCGGAGGCATTAAAACCGCGGATTGTAGGACTTCAGGAGCAGTTTTCCGGCTACAACGTAAAGCTCGTGGCGCCGCAGAACCTTCATCTTACCCTAAAATTCCTCGGCGAAACCGAGGGCATGGGATTAGCAAACAGATTGGATTTTATAAGCAAAATACCATCTTTTGAAATAGAGCTCGCCGGCATGGGATGCTTTCCGTCTGAAAACTTCGTCCGGTCCATATGGATAGGTATAAAACATAGTCAGAAGCTTATTAACCTACAGGAGTCCGTTTCAAAGGCCCTAGGCTTCGGTGAAGAAGGATTCGTGTCTCATCTTACCATAGCAAGGCTCAGGTCCCAGAAACATAGAAATGACATCATTGATGTTATCAAAAATAACAGCTGCATCGAGATAGGTAGGATGAAGGTCACTTGTGTGAAATTAAAGGAATCGAAGCTCTCTCCAGAAGGCCCAGTATACAAAGATGTAAGAACGTTCGAGATGGTATGATGGAAGACAAGACAATAAAAATAATCTCCCTTACCATGGCGCTGGTAGGCATCATAGGCCTGGCTGTAATTTCGCTCCAGAGCGGATACACGCCCACAAACATCTATGAAATAAGCGAGAGCATGATAGGCAAGAAAGTGGTTGTGAACGGCACCATCCGTTCCTTATCCATAAAAGAAAACAACCTCTTCATGTCCTTGGAGGATTCTGGTATAATAAAGATAGTGATGTTCAATTCTGATATACGGGCAAATGCTGGGAATAGGGCCGTTGTTTATGGCAGGGTAAACGTTTATAAAAATGAGCTTGAAATAGTAGCAGAAAAGATAATTGTCGGTGATTCATAATTAAAGCCATCATTCTTGCCGGAGGGTACGCAAAACGTCTCTGGCCCCTGACAAAAGACGTATCAAAGCCGCTCCTGGAAGTCGGTGGGAAGCCTGTCATAAACTACGTCATGGAACAGCTCCAGCAGATAGATGACATAGAGCAGATATACGTGTCCACCAACAAGAAATTCGAAAGCCAGTTCTTAGATTGGCTACTGAATTACGGGTTCAGAAAGACAAAAATAGTCATTGAGAACACGGAAAATGAGGAAGAAAAATTGGGGGCTGTGGGTGGAATCAACTTCACGATAAAGAAGGAAAACATAGAAGGCGAATGCATCATAGTCGCCGGAGACAACCTGTTCGATTTCAGGATAAAGGACCTTATCTTCGAATATAATAAAAGAAAAAGCCCCGTCCTTGCTGTTTTTGACGTGAAAGACAAAGAAAAGGCCAAGCTCTACGGCAACGTCGAGGTCGACAAAAATATGCTCATAACTAAATTCGTGGAGAAACCTCCGGAACCAAAATCAACGCTAATCGCAACCTGCTGCTTCGTAATACCTTCCACAGCACTGGTGAAAAAATACATCGATGAGGGAAACAACATAGATTCTCCGGGCTTCTTCAACCAGTGGCTCTACAGACAAATGCCCTATTTTGCATACGCATTCAGCGGCAAATGGTACGACATAGGCGATTTTGACTCCCTGGAGAAGGCAAAATCCGGGAACGGATTATAAATATTTTTCATGTAAAAATATTTCATGAATTATCTTGTGAAGGTTGCAGGCGATATTTATCTTCCAGTAGATACCTGCAATGCTGGTTTTACACACTATCATTCCGTCAGCATAGAGCCTGTTGAAATCAGTGTCAGGAGCAGACACCGAGCACTTCCTCATTTAAAACGTCTTCTGGGGAGTGTGAGAGAACTGGCTGATTATTCTGACGAACCCGTAGAACGCATCAATCTGCTATTTGACGGGACAGCGCCGTTTCCGGAAATATACCTGAACGAAATTCTTAGTCAGCCGGTGTTTGATTTTTTTGTTGCCACTGACTATAATAGAGAGCCTCAAAGATTCCGTTGTTATGGCCCCAAGGCAATTCTTCACGGAAACGCCCGCATTAATAAGACCCAGAGAGTAGCCGATTTGTTCGGCGACACGTTTCATCTGGAGCTTACGCATATAGGCTCTTCTGGAGTTGAAATGGTAGATACAGATGACTACGATATAATCGGCGGTCTGGAAGATGAACATACCGAGACATGCAGAGAACAAATAAGGCTGTCGCTTTCAACGTATATGAGAGGTGCAGAACACCTTGCGGATGGAGATATGGATGCCGCGGCAATACTATGCCTCGTTGCCGAGCTGGGTCAAGACGACATCTATGTTAGTAGAGATGAAGTTGTTGACGCTATGAGCAGCGGTTATTTGGATTTGCATTGCCAGTGTTACGACTATGGAACCGACGACGTATCGCGGATTATGGACAGCCTGGTTGACAGAGGGCTTCTGGAAGAAAGCGAAGAAGGATTTGTCATTGCTGGCGGCCACAGAATAGAGCCAAAAGAAGAAATTCTTACCATCCCGAAGCAGATGGAATTAACCCCGTGGACACAATAGTCTCTTATTACTTTACTTCTTCCCATGCTCTTCCTTCATCTCAAGGCCTTTGGCATCGAACTCTTCCTTCATGATGCCAACAAACTCCTTTCGTATTTCCATGCGGTCCTTTCTAGTGTTTCCCTCGACAGTCAGGCGTATGTAAGGCGACGTGTTGGAAACCCTCAGCAGCGACCATCCGTTCTCCATCTCGGTCCTGACGCCGTCTATCGTTATCACATTCCCGAATCTTTTCATTATCTTTTCCTTCAGCGCATTCATTACATCAAACTTTACGCCGTCGGGGCACTCAAAACTGATTCTTTCGAACTCGTGCGCGGGCATCTCCTTCACTATCTCTGACAATGTCTCCTCCCTCTCCGAGAGGGCCGAGACCAGATAAAGCGATATTGTTACGGCATCATCGAACGGGACTATGCTGGGTATGCAATAATGCCCCGTTGGCTCGACCCCGTAGCACGCCGCATTGTCATTGACGTACTGCATGAGGAACGTATGCCCTACCGGCGCTCGTATGACTTTCCTCGAGAACCTGCCTGCTATGTCATCTATCAGCCGAGTGCATTCGACGTTGGCCACTATAGGCCCGTCTTCCTTATCCATCAGCTTGGAAAGGATTATGTAGGACGTCTGCTCGGCCGAAAGCAAAGAGCCTTTCTCATCAACCACGGCCATCCTGTCGCTGTCGCCGTCGTATGCGATTCCTACATCATAATTCGAGACGATTTCCTTCAGCTTCCCTATCTCATTGTCAATGGGGTCCGGAAGCCTGTTGGGGAAGTTTCCGTCAGGGGTCTCGAATATGACATCCACTTCATGGCCTGCGCCTGAAAAAAGCTTTTTTGCCACTATGGATGAAACTCCGTTCCCGTTATCGATTGCGACATTCAATTTCCTGGAAGATTTTATCCTGTCGTTAAGATACTTCACATAAGAATCGACTGAGCCGGCCTCGGCACTCTCGACGGAGCCCTTTTTTTCAGGAACATCATTCTTCAGAAAAATATCTCTAATTTTGGCGTTCTCGCTCTCCTTGAACCCTATTCCGTTCGCATGAAAGAACTTGACGCCGCCCCACTCCTTCGGCAAGTGCGAGCCCGTTATGTATGCAAACTCCGTTCCGGATTTCCACGCATGGAACATGCCCGCCCCCATGGGCAATATGCCAGCGTCAAGGACCCTAGCTCCGGCAGATGACGCGCCTACAGCAAAGGCCGATGACAGGGCCGGGCTGGAAAGCCTGGAATCCCTGGAAAGCAAGACGTCCTTTCCGGAGAACGCGGCGAAAGACATCCCTATCCTTCTCATCACTTCGTCAGTCAGTTCCTTACCATATATTCCGCGTATATCGTAACTTCTAAATATATGCATCATAATCCGAGTTTGCCGCCAATGAATAAAAACCCGTGCGGTCTGGCGTTTCCCACCCAGTGGAAAATTATTTAAACCTTCGTCTACAATTAATTATATGAAAATATGGAGAAATTTTTCTCTGACATGGGCTTTCTCCAGGCCTATATTCTATGTAAAGTGCAAGTGCAATCCCATCGCACTCTAATTCGGGATGATTCTTTTTCAAAGATGACCGTTCTGGTTCCGAATGCTATAAATCAATATCAATCACATCTTCTTTGTATACCCACGACCAAAGTCGTGGGTTTGCTGGAAGATGGTATCCCGAAGGCATCTTTAATACATGCCGCCTGAAGGCGGCAGTTTTGGATGCCTTCAATATAAAAGAGGTGAATTAAAATGCTTCCGAAATGCTGCGGAAAACAAATGCTGACTAAAACAGAAAGTATCAGATTCATGGAACTCATGTGTAAAAAATGCGGCGACGTCATATACATAAAAAAATCCGAGGCGCAGATTCCGCAGCTTCTGGACGATTAGGCCGAAGGCTCACACTTCAGGTCCTGGATCGTAAGAAGCTTTGTCCCAACAGACCTTACGCGCTCCCTGAATCCCATCCCAACAATGTATGAAATCCTGCGTTTGTTGGCGATGTCGACTATGGGCTGGTTTATCTTACCGTCAAAAACTATAGCGTAAATGTTGCCGAAGCTGTTGATGGCCTCCCCGACCTCGCTTATCGGCACCTTGCTCAATGTCTGCATATCGGAATCGACGATATACGCGGCGCGTGTGCCCACAAGACCTTCTAGCATCGTGGCGAAGAATTCCCTCTCCTTCAAATCATCCCTAGGTTCCTGCATCTCTGGCTGCGCATCCGGCTGGGGCGGCGCCTTATCGCTGCCTGTCTGGTTTATCGGAACCCTGTCCCGCAGGGCCTTGAAAATTTCCTTTCTTGAAAGCTCCTCGACTTCCTTCCCGAATTGCGCCCTCGTGATGAAATCTATCTCGGCTACTGCAAGGAGTTTTTTCAAGTCCAAATCCCCTCCGCGGTCACCGTCCAAGAATGCCGTTGTCGTCTTCTGCTTCGTCAAGTCCGCGACTTCCTGCGGTATCTTGCTCCCCTCTATGGCCACAACGTTTCTTATGCCGTTTTTCAGGAGATTTATCACATCAGCTCTTCCCTCGACTATTATTATTTCGTCAGAAGTCATGATATCAGGTCCAGCACTAAGTCCTTGGTAGTTTATTACTTCCCATGAACGGACTGCCTCCTTTACTATTTCAGATATCTTCTGGGAATCCGGCATTCCTTGGTCCATCACAGACCTGAGTATATCCTTCGCCCTCTCTATGACGTATTGCCTTTTCTGGCTTCTAACGTCCTCGACACTTATGATATCGACCTGCGCGTCGCAGGGCCCTATCTTGTCTATCGTCTCCATAGAGGCGGCTATAAGGGAGGTTTCGCTTGCATCGAGGCTTGATGGTATGATAACCTCAGCCATTGACCTACCCTTGTTGGTCTTCACGTCGACCTCTATGCGGCCTATGCGGCCCGTGTGCTGCAGTTCCCTGAGATCCAGCTCGGAGCCAAGCAGGCCTTCCGTCTGGCCGAATATAGCTCCTATTATGTCTGGCCTCTCAACGACGCCCTTGGCGTTCACCCTCAATTTGATTACATATTTCGCAAAATTCTGGGCCAATTTAGCCATTAAAATCACCCTCTTGTTATATCCGCCGGTTTTCCGGCCAAATGGCAGAAATAGGCATGACTAAAAACAGAGCACACCTTTGCCGCATTGGAGCGGCTCATGAATCTTCAGCATGAATTATTACCTTCCGTGAATCATGACTGCCATTAAACAATGAACTATCATTGTATATTGATTGTAATGCACAAATGTTTAAAAACCTATTATTTTCACTACTTTTAAATGATTATCAGGACTTCATGCTTTCCTCTATGCGCTCATCGAGCTTCTTCAGGTTCTCGATTGAAAGTTTTCTGACAGCCGGGTACATATTCTTGAGGTAAAACTCCGACAAAACGGACGACATGAACCCCCTTTCCTCCATATTGACGTCAAAACTGCCGGTTATGTTCACGGAAAGCCTTTTCTGGGCGCTCCGCATGAGGACTGACATCTGAATCCTGGAGAATTCGTCCACCATGCTTACTATGTCAAATTCAAGCGCGCTCCTGTGCTCTGGGCCGTCTGTCATGTACTCGTTCCTTCTCTCGAAAACCTGACCCATCTCAGACGCTTGGTCCATGAATTTCAGGGAGAACCCATACGGATCGTCCTTCTCCAGGACGAAGTTCTTTTCCATCACGGACTCCTCTATCTTCATAATTACATATTCCCGCCCGGATTAAAAAGATTTATCTGGGGGCGCAAATTAAATATATGGTAAAAAAATACGCAAAGGGTTACAGGGCCGAGCGTCTCCTGCTCCAGGAACTTTCAAAGCTGGGCTACATGGTAATGAGAGCCCCGCATTCGGGGAGCTCAAGCATTGCGTCGCCCGACATAGTGGCGGTGAAAAACGGCAGGGTCATAGCCATAGAATGCAAAGCCAGGGAAGAGGCTTTCAAGATAGAAGAGGACCAGCTGCTACAACTGAAGCAGTGGGAAGAGATGGGCGGGGCTGTGCCGTATATAGCGTGGAAGATATCAAGGGAGGAGTGGAAGTTCATCCACCTCAAGAACGTCATGGAAAAAGACGGAAACATAGGAAAAAAATTCGCCGAAGCCGTGGGAATAGGAATAAATCAGATATGAACGCCTCCTTGTCGCAGACATTTAAATCCGTTCCGGATTCTATAGTCAAAGACATTAATTGGCGGAAAGTGGTGAAACTTGAAAAGCGACATCCCAGAATTCCATAAAATGAATTTTTCTCAACGTGTCAGGAAGATAAAAGACATGGCCGGCTTGGATGACAATGATATCGAATCCCTCTCATCCAATATGAATATAAAAATAGCCGAAATGATGTCGGAAAACGTCATAGGAACCATAAAACTTCCTGTCGGAATAGCAACAAACTTCCTGATAGACGGGAAGGAATATGTGGTACCAATGTGCATAGAGGAACCGTCGGTTGTAGCAGCGGCTTCGCATGCAGCAAAGCTTGCCAGAGCTGGCGGCGGATTCAAAACGGTATGCACGCCGTCCATCATGATAGGCCAGATCCAGCTGATGGATATAAAAGAACCAGCAAAGGCCCGGGAAGCCATACTTTCAAAAACCGGCGAGATAAAGAAGCATGCAAACCACCAAGATTCCGTCATGGTGAAGCTTGGCGGCGGCCTTATTGACGTGGAAGTCAGGGACATGCCGTCTTCCAGAGGGGCTCTGGTCGTCGTCCATCTCATGGTGGATGTAAAGGACGCCATGGGTGCCAACTGTGTCAACAGCATGTGTGAAGGCGTCGCCCCGTACCTGGAGAAGCTGACGGGGGGGCGCTCCGTGCTAAAAATAATCTCCAACCTTTCGGACAGGCGGTTGGTGAAAGCCGAGGCGGTGTGGAAAAAGGAGCTGATAGGAGAAGATGTGATAGAAGGCGTTCTTGACGCATATGAATTTGCAAAGGCAGACCCGTACAGGTGTGCCACGAACAATAAAGGTATAATGAACGGTGTGGACGCGGTGGCAATAGCCACTGGCAATGACTTCAGGGCCTTGGAAGCGGGCGCGCACGCGTATGCAGCAAAGAACGGATACAAACCCCTGGCAACATACAAGAAAAACGGGAACGGCGATATTGTCGGGAACATAGAGATGCCCATTTCAGTCGGGATAGTTGGCGGCGCCACGAAAACCAATCCCGTAGCGAAGACCTCGCTGAAAGTCATGCGGATAGGAAGCGCACACGAGCTTGCATCTGTCATGGCTTCAGTGGGGCTGGCAAACAATTTCGCCGCGCTGCGTGCCATGGTTTCGGAGGGCATACAGAAGGGTCATATGAAGCTCCATGCAAAGAACATAGCCATGTCGGCTGGATCCTCGGAAAACGAGGCATCCGACGTAGCAAAGAAGATGATGGAAGAAGGCGAGATATCCGTCTCCAAGGCGAAGGAAATACTGAAAAACACGAGGAAAAAATAGTCCGCGGCTTCCATATATAATTAATTCTAGAAAACGGCCTCGACATAAGCAGCGCCGAGTATCATGAGCTCGGCGGCCGCCAAGAATATCAGGGAATCCTTCAGGACTGTGTGGAATTCCTTGCTGCCAAAATCCTCACGTATTATGCCGACAGAAAGTATGCCACCGGCCAGCCCTGCAATGAAATATGCCAGTATTTCCGGTATCCCATGCAATGCTATGCTACCCAAACTGGCCGGGATGCCGTAAGCGAAAGCGTAATATGAGGGGATTCCCTGGCCGATAAGCTTCTGGATGACGAAACCTGAAAAGACCGATATTATCGACGCGTTCCATACCAGAACAAAGACGGCGCCGGCGCCGAACATCGCAGACATTATGAACACCAGCATCATGACCTGGGTGTTATTCGCAAAATAGTTCCAGAAACTAGCGCCGGAATTGTAGGTCGCCCCTGCGGCTGCGGCTGGATTAAGCTGCCTCACCACATCAGCCTGCAGAGAGAAGACCCCGTTGAATTCGGGAAAAAATATGTAGATAAACGTCATCGATATGGCCGTTCCAAGGAAAAATGCGGAAAACACCGATATTGTCTGCCTGTGCCTGGAGAATAGGTTCCCCCTTATGCGCTTCCTGGCGGCCTCGTCCTCCTTCTCTTCCTCGACCTCGAAGAGCTTCTGGAAAAACGGCACAAAAAGGATTGTAATGAGGGCGACGGACAATATGGACGCCTGATCTGGGAAGAGTTTGTGGGCGAAGAATACCGCGACAAGAGTGTAGAAGAACGCTATAACGAACACATGCCAGGGCTTGTCTTCGGCGTTCTTGGGGTTCAGTATCGACTCGAGAACCATATTTTACTTTTGTCGCTTGCTGCATATAAGCACGGTATCATTAAGCCCAAAATTGGTACATCGTTTAATAAGCTTTTCCTGAATCAATTTAATTATGGACATCGGAATAGCAGGCTACGGCGCATACATACCAAGGCTCAGGATAAAGGTGGAAGACATCGCCAAGGTATGGGGGCAGAATGCGGCCGCGATAAAAAACGGCCTGATGATAGAGGAGAAGAGCGTCCCGGATGCGGATGAGGATACAATAACAATAAGCTATCAGGCCGGGAAAAACGCCATGCAGAGAGCCTGTATAAGCGGAAGCGAAATAGGTGCATTGTTCATAGGAAGTGAGAGCCATCCATATGCAGTGAAGCCTTCAGGCACTGTGGTGGCGGACGCACTTGAAATGACACCAAACGTCCTTGTTGCTGATTACGAATTTGCCTGCAAGGCCGGGACGGCCGGAATGCAGACATGTTACGGGCTCGTGAAATCCGGTGAAATTGACTATGGTATGGCCATAGGGGCGGACACGGCGCAGGGTCAGCCCGGCGACGCGCTCGAATACACAGCGGCCGCAGGTGGGGCGGCCGTAATTATAGGCAGGAATCCCGTCGCCATAATAGAAGGGATGAATTCTTACACCACGGATACGCCGGATTTCTGGAGACGTGAGGGCCAGTACTATCCAAAACATGGTGGGAGGTTCACTGGAGACCCGGCATACTTCCACCACCTCACATCCTCGGCGGCCGGGATGATGGAAAAGCTTGGGACGAAACCGTCCGATTACACATATTCGGCGTTTCATACTCCGAACGGGAAGTTCCCGCTGCGGGCCGGGAAACTACTCGGGTTCTCACCGGAGCAGCTCAAATACAATCTCCTCGTGCAGAAAATAGGAAATACGTATTCAGGAGCCTCTATGCTAGTCCTTACCCATATACTCGACAATGCCAAGTCTGGAGACAGAATACTCATGACATCGTACGGCTCCGGGGCGGGCTCTGACTCGTTTTCCCTCCTCGTCACGGACAGGATAAAAGATACCGTAGGAAAGGCCCCGAAAACGTCCTATTACGCTGAAAACGGGGTGTACGTGGATTACGGGACGTATGCAAGACTAAGAGGGAAGATAAAAATATGACGAACGCATATGTGACAGGAGTCGGCCAGACCAAATTCGGCGAGCTTTGGGACAAGTCATTGCGGGATTTGATGGCTGAGGCCGGCATAGCCGCCGTAAGGGATTCGGGGATAGACAAAAATTCCATCGGAGGCGTGTTCGTCGGAAATATGTCTGGAGGAAGATACGCCGGACAGGAGCATCTGGGGGCCTTGGCCGCAGATTGCCTCGGTATACATGCCGAAGCAAGCCGTTATGAGGGGGCATGTGCATCGGGTAGCATCGCTTTCAGGAATGCATACAGGGCCGTCAAATCGGGTTATATGAATGCCGCTCTTGTCATTGGAGTGGAGAAGATGACCGACGTGAAAACGCCGGAGGCCGTCATGACGCTGGCTGCCGCCGGGGATCAGGAATGGGAAGCTTCGATCGGACTGACTTTTGCAAGCCTCTATGCCATGATGGCAAGAAGACATATGCATGAATATGGAACTACACGAGAACAAATGGCAATGGTAAGCGTCAACAACCACAAGAATGCCGTCGGAAACAAATACGCCCAGTTTCCGAACAACATCAGCGTGGACGACGTCCTTAAATCATCTATGATATCAAGCCCACTGACGGTTCTTGACTGCTCGCCAGTAACCGACGGGGCCGCGGCCGTGGTCATTGTATCGGACAAGATGAAGAAGGAATTTGAGAAGCCTGTAAGAGTATCGGGGAGTGGACAGGCATCCGATGCCCTGGCGCTTCACGACAGGAGCTCACTGACAGAAATATTGGCAACAAAAATGGCCTCGAAGAGGGCGCTAGACGAGGCCGGGCTCAAAATAACCGACATAAATTTCATCGAAGTCCATGATTGTTTCTCCATAAACGAGATAGTTGCAATGGAAGACCTTGGTTTTTGCATGAAAGGTGAAGGCGGTAAATTCGTCGAAAGCGGGGCTATATCACTCGACGGTTCCATTCCGGTAAACACGACTGGCGGCCTGAAGGCCATAGGACACCCCGTAGGCGCCACCGGAGTGAGGCAGATAGTGGATATCGTGAGGCAGCTCAGGGGCGATTCGCACAACCAACTCAGGGGGATTGAATACGGCATGAATCTTAACATAGGCGGCTCGGGGGCTACGGCAGTCGTTAATATTTTTGGTGATGGAGAATGAAGAATAAAAACTTCGCGAGTGGTAGAAATGCCGCATAAGACTTCCGTTTCCATGCCGTGGAGGTTGAAAAAAGGCAGGTACAACTTCTCAGGCTCAGTATGCAAGAAATGCGGAAAGACTTACTTCCCGAGCAGGTTATATTGCCCTGGCTGCCATGAAAACACGACGGACAGAAAATTATCCGGCGACGGAACCATACTGACTTTCACAGAAAATCACACGGCGCCTGCCGGCTTCGAAAAATATGCCCCATACTTCATATCAATAATACAGCTCGATGAAGGGCCGATGATAGCAGGCCAGGTGGTGGGTGACACCGCAAACATTGCTATAGGGAAAAATGTGCGTGCTGTATTTAGGAAACTTTTTGAAGATGACGACAGCGGCCTCATACATTACGGTATGAAATTTGAATTGGCTGAATAGCCGGGGGTTTATTGTTTCTTCCTTTTTTCCGTGTTATTTCGATACTGGCGCCCGATTCTTTTGTATAATCTTTGGCTATCTTCCCATCTTAAAACAAGAACACGCCATCTGCTTTGCTCTTCTATACCGAATAACTCATCATCTAAATAACTTCTTACCCTCTTTGCCGTAGACCTTAGATATCTTTCTGAATATGGCATAATGTCCGGTCTGGCGAAAGTATATTTAAATTAAACAAACTAGCAGCATCACGGTACCACAGAGACCCTGTTATTTCTGTTGGAATGTTATGTATATGTGGATTGGGAATTTTCTTTATTTAATAATTATTTTATTTTCAGTAGTAATGAAGAACAAGTTCTCTTTTCTAATTATATTTTTCCATACTTAAAGATTTTACTTTCATGTTATATATTTTTCTATTGAATATGATTTTTAATATATTTTTTAATA
>CAYJVT010000015.1:14557-21298 GCA_964373695.1 uncultured archaeon
TTTTTAATATATTTTTTAATAAATATTTTATATAAAATATCCTTTTTAGTACTGATTTCATGCATTTCACCAATAATGACAACTTTCCAGGAACAATTTTCCGATTTTGACAGGAATTTTTCTACCTTTTTATTGTAACTTCATACCAGTTGCATTTCCATATGAAATAACAGGGTCTTCTTGCTATTTGGTTGTATATTTTACGAAGAATCTGTTGCAACTGGAGAATATTTATATATGACAGGAAACAATTTGTAGTAGTTCCACAGGAAAACAATGCGTTTCCATGAGAATAATACCCTGTTCCACAGGAAATGATGGTATTTCCACATGAAATATGGGTCAAGAGATGCTTAAAACGCATGTTATTCAGATATGTATGTGGTAGAGGGGTGTTGGCATGGAAACAAAGAATATATTCTCTCAATATGTCCAAAGACAAAGCGTTTTTACCGATAAAAGGACCCTTTCTTCCAGTTTCATACCAGATAAAATACAACATCGTAATGAGGAGATACAACTCCTTAGCACTATCATCGCCCCGGTCTTGAAGGGGTTCAATTCAAACAATATTTTCATATATGGCACCTGCGGCACCGGAAAAACCATATGCGCCAAATACGTACTGGGCCAACTTGTTGAAATACTCGGAACCCACGGCCGGGATGTAAGGCCTATTTATATCAATTGCAAGATGAAGAAGGTTGCAGACACCGAATACAGGTTATTTGCTCAGCTCCTGAAGGAGATGGGAGAATCGGTGCCCGATACGGGCCTCCCCACCGATGTCCTTTATAGGAAATTCTTCGAGAATATAGATTCGAAAAGACAGGAGATAATAATAGTGCTTGATGAAATAGACACCCTTTTCAAGAAAATAGGTGATGATTTCCTCTATAATCTTACTAGGATCAACACCGAGCTCAAGCAGTCCCATATAATGATAATAGGCATAACAAACGACGTTTCATTCAGGGACAACCTTGATACCAGAGTCAAGTCATCCCTTTCCGAAGAGGAAATAATATTCAAGCCTTACAATGCCTCCCAGCTCAGGGACATATTAACCGAGCGGTCCCTTATGGGATTTGCACGTGGCAGTGTCGATGACTCGGCCCTCAGCAAATGCGCCGCGCTTGCTGCACAAGAGCACGGAGATGCGCGGAGGGCGCTCGACCTCCTACGAGTTGCCGGGGAAACCGCAGACAGGCTTGGCGACCCGATAGTCACCGAAAGGCATGTTGACATGGCTGAACACAGGATCGATACCGACAGGATGGTCGAGACGGTAAAATCACAACCCACACAGTCACAAGCAGTCCTGTATTCGATAATGAAGCTTTACGAGAAGACGGCGCAGCAAAAACAATGGTCGGACAAGAGGATGCTCACTGGAGATGTATTCGATTCATACGGTGCCGTATGCACAAGCACCGGCCTCAGGCCTCTGACTCAGAGAAGGATAAGCGACCTCATAGCCGAGCTTGACATGCTCGGAATAATAACCGCAAAGGTAATATCCAACGGACGCTACGGAAGAACGCGGGAGATATCCCTTGCCATAAATGAGAACGCGATGCAAAAGATAAGCGCACTGCTGAACGAAAGATTAGGTATGTAGCTTTCACTATATAACCTTTAGAGCCAAGATGAAGATGTGGTGTGAAAATTGCAGGATATCGTTACGGAGTACTTCAATAAGGGATTTCTTCTTACTCCGGAGGCCTTAGAGCTGGTCGCGAAGAAGCAGGACGATTTCGAGATAGCCGCCGGCGGATTCATCCTGGACAAGAATAGCTTCATAACAAGGGACAGGATAAAAATACTGAAGAATTTTACCGAAAAAAAGAGCGAGGTAACGACCGAAGATTTTGTCAAATTCTACACATCGAAATACGAAAAAATGAAGAACATAATACTGTCTAGAATCCAGAAAGACTTCATATCGCTTAACAAGACCGATTCCATGCGCAGCGATGCATACATAATCGGCATAGTCCGCGAGATACGCGAAGATGGCGACAAGAAGATACTCGAGCTTGAGGATATGACGACAAACATACCAGTGATATTTGACGGTCCCGCGGCAGCAGACGTTGAAGTGGATGATGTTATAGCCGTCCATGCCATAACAGGCGGGAAGGTACTTTTCGGTAAGGAAGTCCTTTTTCCGGACATACCAATAAGGTCCCCCACTCGCGGAACCGGCAAGGCGTGTTTCGTCTCCGACCTCCATCTTGAGGCCGTTCCAGAGAAGGAAATTGAGCGGTTCTTCTCGTGGTTCGACAGGAGCGACATAAAAAACCTTTTCGTGGCCGGTGACATAGGCGACAAGAACGCTTTCCAGGAACTGGCAGGAAGAAATGACAACAAGAACTTCTTTGTAATACCCGGCGAAAAGGACGGGGCAGACTACCCGCAGACTCCCATCGAATTTACCCAAAAAAATATAACATCGCTCAGCAACCCGGCGCTCGTCGAGATGAACGGGATAAAAATACTCATCACACACAGCGCGTCGCCGGCCCTGCTGAAAAAAAGGCACATGGGAAAACCAACTTCCGTTCTCTCTGCAGACTATATGGCCCTTGAGGAGGTGCCCGACATAGTCCATTTTGGACACTCCCACACACCCCAGATAATAAATTACAAATCGGTCACGATGGTGAATTCCGGCTCCCTTCTCTCGGATTTCAAGCCGGTCATCATAGACTTTTCGAGCAGAGATGCAAAGTTTGCCAGGGTGGAATAAATGCAGGCTCAGATAATTGATGTCGACTACTTTCTCAACGGGAACAAGCCGGTCATAAGGATATTCGCAAAGACCGAAAGCGGCAACGCAATATGCATATTCTACGACAAGTTTCTCCCATATTTCTTTGTGGTTCCAAACGACGACACTGTGAGGAAGCTGAAAGAAATACCGGAAATAAGAAGTGTAGAGGAAGTAGAAAGATTCGAGCCACTGGGATACAGCAAGGAAAAGACGAAGATGCTGAAAATAACAGTCACGAACCCGCAGGATGTGCCAAAAATAAGGGAGACGCTGTCGTCGTGCGCCAAGAGCGTATACGAGGCAGACATACTGTTCAAATACAGGTTTATGGTCGACCACGGCCTTTATGGCATGAAATGGATTGATTTTGAAGGCGAGAGGGTGAGGACGAATACAGTGAAAGTGCCGTCTTTCAGAACGGAAAAGATAAGGCTTGCGGACAGGAATGACAACGTCCCGCTCAGGTATATGTCGGTGGACATAGAGTGCCTGCCCTCGGATCCAAGAAGGCCGCTCGATTCAAAAAACGACCCGGTCATTATAATCTCCATGTCTTTCGCTCCGTATTTCAGAGACAAGAAAACTTTAGTGCTCCTGGCAAAGAACTTCCACGGCGACGACATAAAAGGATTCCAGACGGAAAAGGAGATGCTCGAGGAATTCGTGAGAATAGTGGATACATACGACCCGGACATAATAACAGGCTACAACATAAATTCCTTTGACCTCCCATATCTTGCAGAAAGGTTCCGGCACCATAAAATGCCCACGAACTTCGGACGCTCCGACAAGCCGTCCTTCGGCAAGACCTTCGGTATACTGCAGGAATTCATAATATCCGGAAGGGTGGTGGTAGACCCTTACCAGATACTCAAGAGAGATCCGTGGATGAAATTTCCCAGATACGATCTCGGTACTGTCTCTAAAATACTCCTTGGGGACGAGAAGCACGATGTCGAGTACGGAAAGATGGCAGGTTTGTGGAACGGAACAAAGGAGCAGCTTTCCACTTTTTTGGAATATGCCAGGCAGGATGCAGACCTTTCCATGAGGCTGGTGACCGAAAGGGGTATGCTGGATAAGTTCTTGGAGCTCGCAAAAATTTCCGGCCTTCTTCTACAGGATATTTTTGGAGGGCAATCGAAGAGGGTCGAGACGGCGGTTCTTCACGAATTCAAAAAGCGCGGGTTCGTCATGCCACCGGCGCCGTCCAAAGGAGAACTCGCCAGAAGGGCTAAAGAGCGCGAATTGCAGGGCCTCAAGGGTGCCACGGTCCTTGAACCGGAGAAAGGGCTGCATGCCGAGGGGTGCATCTTGGTGCTGGATTTCAAGAGCCTGTACCCAAGCATAATGAGGACATTCAACATATCACCCGAGACGGCAATAAAAACGCCTCTGGAAGACTGCTATGCCTCGCCCAGCGGTGCGTACTTTGTCAGGCAGGAAGCAAGGTCCGGCATACTTCCTGACATACTCTCCACACTTGTCGAGGCCAGGACGGCGGTAAAGAAGCGGATGAAGAATGCAAGACCGGAAGAGAAGAGGGTGCTCAATGCGAAGCAGCTCGCAATAAAGGACATGTCCAATTCTTTCTACGGCTACACGGGATACATAAGGGCCAGACTTTACATGACAGACGTTGCCGGAAGCATAACGGCCTACGGCAGGGACAACATAATAAAAACAAAGGATCTCGTCGAGAGCAACTTCCCCGCGAGGGTGGTATACGGCGACACAGACTCCATATTCATAAAGACCGACACGACAAACCTTGAGGATGCAAAAAAACTCGGGGAGGATATCTCATCGTTTGTTACATCCAACCTGGAAGGCTATCTTGAGCTCCAGTTCGAAAAAATATACAGAACATTCCTGATACTGACCAAGAAAAGATATGCGGGATGGAAGTTCGAATACACAGGAACAGAATGGAAGAACAGCATTGATATGAAGGGGATAGAGACAGTAAGAAGGGACTGGTGTCCACTAGTGTCAGAACTCATGCTGAAGATAATAAATATAATGCTGAAGGAGGGTGACATACAGCTTGCAATGAACGAAGTCAAGAACGTTCTAGAGAGTCTCAAACGCGGCGAGATCCCGCTGGAAAAACTGACCGTCATAAAGGGAATAACGAAGAGCATCGAAAACTACGACGGGATGCTGCCACATATAGAGGTCGCAAAGAAGATGGCCGCAAGAAATCCACACGACCCCCCCAGGATAGGCGACAGGATAGGTTTCGTGATATTGAAAGGGAACAACCATCTGCTCTCGAAAAGGGCTGATGACCCCAGATACGTGAAAGAGAAAGGCCTCCAGATAGACTCGGACTACTACATTTCCAGCCAGCTCCTGCCGCCGATAGAGAGGATACTAAATTCCGTCGGCGTCGAGCGGACAGAACTTCTCGGAGGCGGAAGACAGTCCAGACTTGGCGACATAATGAGCGGCGCGAAGAGAAAAATGAAGCACGACATAGTTGTAGATTACAAGAAGCCCGAGCAGCCACTGGCCGGCTGGGAGGAGTTTTTATGCAAGAAGTGCAACAAGTCATATTCAAGGATGCCGCTCCGCGGCGTCTGCGAGTGCGGCGGCCAGCTTCTTTTCGGATTTCATGGAAGCGTCGGGACCAAGCTCGTCGCCAAACAAAACGGCATCCTGCATAACCAATAAATATCCCCCCACACAAATAGTTTCATGAGCAAACACATCAAGACCATAAACGGCAGAAAATACTACTATAAGTCCATAAGGAAGGGCGACAAAGTCACGTCGGAGTATATAGGGCCGGTCGAACGCATCAGAAGAAAAAAACCCGATGCGCGCGTTCAGAGGCCGGCGAACGAAGAGCAGGAAGAATACAAGGAAGCGGAGAAAGAAGACGATTACATAGGATAATAAAATAAAAAACGAACAAAAAAGCCTCAAATGTCCCTGCCCTTTATCGTGGACCTTCTGTTGGCCTTGGCGCGTTCAGCAGCTCTGCTCACCATATTCGCGACTTCCCTGCTCAAAGCCTCAGCAGCGTCAGCGCCCATATTCATCTTCTTTTTCTTTACAAGGTCCTTTATCTTGCTCCTTACGACGAGGATTTCTGCCATTCTATCACCTAAAAAATATTGGTCCATAAGGGCTTAAATACGGCTTTAAAGACCGCCTAGATGGTTAACAGATGAAAATCAAGGGAAAACTTACTGACGTGGCAATAAGTATAGTGAACGGCGGTCCTATGGGATATGCTATAGATATTTTCAGAGATTTGACCGTCGTAATTGAGCAATGTGACAGAATGTCATATCCAGATTTTCTCAAAAACCGAAACCCCAAGACTAAAAAAGCAATTGCGGCAGTGTCTGGTCTGTTTATTCACTGACCTGGGAACAGATGCAATAATCCCCACTTACTGAAAAAGTTTTTATATAAAGACTTGAATTATTTTAATCTCATGCGCCCGGAGCAATCGTATTCTATATGGCTTGTGCCGAAGGGAGCGGTAAACAACAGGCTTTCTAAGATAATTGATGAATTAAGCGAAAGATACAATTCGCCGAGATTCGTACCTCACGTCGGATTGGTTGGAGGGTTCAATGGAGATGAGGATGTGTTAATAAGCAAGACAAAAAGCCTTTCAAAGAAACTCCATCCTTTTGGAGTCAGCCTGACAGATGTTTCATGCCGCGATGAGTTTTTCAGGTCGCTGTTCATTCTAGTGGAAAAGACGCCGGAATTTATGGAGGCATACGAGGCAGCTAGAGACACGTTCAACTGCTACGGAGAACTGTACGACCGTGAAAATTACATGCCTCATCTAAGCCTGATTTATGCAAATCTGGACAAAGAAACAAAAGGGGATATTATGAGAAAAATAAGCAGAAGCTTTAACATCTCCTTCGAAGTGGACAATATAAGCCTCTTTCACAGCAACGAGAGAGATAAAATATGGACCAAAATAAAAGAATTTA